>DASXUC010000161.1:0-56917 GCA_036505015.1 bacterium
GGTTGTGCTCGGGACCGGCCCCTCGCGTCGAGTCGGGCGGCTCGGATTGACGTTGCAGGCCTCACGTTCCCTGCCGCGCTCGCCTGCCAATCTGTAGCAACGGATCACTGCGGTCTCTTCCGCTGACCGCGACATCGGTGCGGCGATCCTGTGCTTCACGGCCTGCAATATGGTTGCCGCCCTCCAACGTCGCTCGGGTGGCCACCCCACTCGCCCGCCGCCATCCCTTCTTGGTCCGTCTCGGCCTCGGCGCGTACCCTCCTGTGGGGCTGGAGGAGGGCCGCGGAGCGGACATGGCGGCGAGCTGTCGCCGCCGTGTGCGAGGGCCGCGTGGCGCAGGGCGGGGCCCCGCATGCAGCGTCACGCAGGGAGCACGGCGCAGGATCGCTCGCGCGGTAGTGCGGGGGGGCCCGGAGCAGCGTGCCCGGCCGTCGTGCAGGCCGGGTGAGCCCAGCCGATCGTGGCGGGGCGAGCCCGAGCGCTACGCTAAGGCCTCGGGGTCCCCGGAAATTTGCGCAGCGAATTTCCGGGGTGAGCAGGTGAGCCGCCCCAGGGAGCGGAGTGGCCCTCCACCAGCCCGGCCGAAAACGAGCAGCGGTTCAAACTGAACCACTACCCGTGCATCCCCTCGTCTACGATTCGCCGAAGGGCTCCCCGCCGACCGCGGCGAGGATACGGCGGGTAGCCTTTACATCCTCCTGCATCTGCGCGATCAGCGGATCGACGGAGGAGAACGCCAACTCGTCGCGCAGACGCTGCACGAAGTGGACGCCGATCGGCTCACCATAGAGCGTGCCCTCGAAGTCGAGGAGGTGCGCCTCCACCACGATTTCCTTGCCGCCGAATGTCGGCCGGGTACCCACACTCGTGGCCGCACCATAGGCGCGGTCGGCGGTGTGGACGAACGTGGCGTAGATGCCCGTCGCCGGAAGCACCTTATCCTCGGGCGGCGGCACGTTGGCGGTCGGGAAACCAAGTTCAACGCCGCGGCCGTCGCCGCGAACAACCTCTCCGGATACGCCGTACCATCGCCCCAGCAGGCGCGCCGCCTGCCCCATGTCCCCCGCGCGGACCAGATGGCGGATCGCGGTACTGCTGACCACGGTCCCGTCCACGGTCACCGCCGGCACCGTGCGGACCTCGAATCCATCCCGCTCCCCGGATCGGCGCAGGAGGTCCGCGTCGCCGTGCCGGCCGTGCCCGAAGGCGTAGTCCGGTCCGCAGAACACGGCGCGCATCTTCGTGGCATCGAGGAGCGCGCCGATCCAGGCGTCGGCACTGAGCCTGCGCACACTCTCGTCGAAGCGCACGACCACCGTCATCCCCACGCCCAGAGAAGCCAGCAGTTCCAGCCGCTCGGGAATCGTCGTCAGCAGCACCGGGACCGGCGGGGGGGAGATCACGCGGACCGGGTGCGGATCGAACGTCACCACGGCGCACACGCCGTCGAGTTCTCGGGCACGGCCGAGAGCCTGCTCGATCAGCGCACGGTGTCCGCGGTGGACGCCGTCGAACGTGCCGAGGCACAGCACCACGGGCACCCGCTGCCGGGGAAAATTTTCCAACCCGATGAACGTCACCTTAGCCGTCCCGCAGGACCTTGAACGGCTTGAGGATCCCTTCGTCGACGCGGGCAAGGGCGACGAGGCCGGCGGCATCGGACAAGCGGACCAACCGCGCCCCGACCAGCTGCTGCCAGCCGGGTACTCGAAACAGCGGGAGCCCCTGGCCGTGCATCACCGCCTGGCGCTGCGCCGCGGACAGCTCCACGGCGGGCAGATCCGACAGCGCGTCATCAGGCGACACGATGGCCGAATCCAATTCCCCGCGGGCAGCCAATCCCGCGAGCTCTTCCAGGGTCAGCGCGTCGGCGAGCGGATACCGGCCGACCCGCGTCCGCACCATGAACGCCGCGTGGGCTCCACACCCCAGCCTGTCGCCGAGATCATGACAGAGGCGGCGGATGTACGTACCCTTCGAGCAGCGGACGTGGAGCCGCGCGCGCGCAGCGGCCGCCGAAAACTCGAGGAGATCGACGGCATCGATGCGCACGCGCCGTGGGCCTGCCTCAACCGTCTCACCCCGGCGCGCGGCTTCGTAGAGCCGCCGGCCGCCGACGTGCACGGCCGAGGTCATCGGGGGGACCTGTTCGATCTCCCCGATGAAGTCGCTGAGGCTCGCTGCAATGGCCGCTTCCGACAGGCCGCCGGGGTCGCCCGTGTACACCGTCTCCCCGTAGACATCGCCGCTGTCGGTCGAGCGTCCGAATGCCACCTCGACGCGATACTCTTTGTCGGCCTCTGAGAGGAATTCGGCGATGCGGGTCGCCTGTCCGAGGCAGAGAACCAGCACGCCCGTCGCCCCGGGATCGAGCGTCCCGGTGTGACCGACGCGCCTGGTAGACGCGCTGCGGCGCACCGCATCCACGACGTCGTGCGACGTCATCCCGACGGGCTTGAGGACGATGAGCACCCCGGCGGCCTGAGAAGCAGTGGGCTTCGGTGCCCGGAGGCTCTGGCCCCCGGCCTCGGGCCTGAAGTCGTATGCCCGCGTCATCACGCCAACCTGTTGAGTTCTTGCTCGACCCGCTTCAACGTCACCGCAACCACGTCGGTGAGCGGTTCCGGTTTCGTAAACCCGGCGGCGCCCGTGTGTCCGCCGCCGCCCATTGCTTCCGCGACCACGTTGGACCTGACCCCATCGCGCGAGCGGATACTGACCCGTACGCCGTCGGGGGCGACCTCGAACATCAGGGCGACGCGGACCCCCTTGATCTGTCGAAGGGTCCCGACGATGCCTGTGGTTTCCTCAGGGATCGCCCCCGTTGCCGCCATCATCTCCGGCGTGACGACCGTCCAGGCCACCTGCCCGTCGGCCGACAGCTGCACTTCGGCCAGCGAACGGCCGAGCAGGCGCAGGGCACCTGGGGTGCGGGTCTCATATACCTGCTCCACGATCGGATGGATCCTGCCTCCCGCCTCGATCAGATCCGCGGTCAGCCGGAGGACCTGCGGGGTCACGTTCGGGTAGCGGAAGACGCCGGTGTCTGTGACAATCGCGGCGAGCAGGCACTGCGCGATGTCGGGCGTCACCGGCACGCCCAGCGCGCCGACGAGCGCGTAGGTCTGTTCCCCGGCGGCGGCCGCCGTCGTATCCCAGTAGACGATCGAGCCGTAGCCGCTGTTGCTGAGATGATGATCGAGGTTGATCACCGACCGCGCGGCCATCAGGGCCGCGGCGAACACCCCGGCCCGGTCGGGCGTGCTACATTCCATTGCGACGGCCGCGTCGAACGGGCCTGGGGGCGGGACGGAAACAACGCGGCCGCTGGAGGGAAGAAACGTGAGGCTCCCCGGCACGCCGTCCGCGCTGCCGACCACAGACGGGATCTGCAGGCCATCCAGGGCCAGAGCCAGGCCGAGCGCAGAACCGATACAATCCCCGTCCGGCCCGACGTGGCAGACGATCAGGACGTTACGACTCGTCCGGAGTGTCGCCGCGATCTGCTGGACCGGGTGTGCTTCCATGGCTTCCTTTGGTCACGTCGCGGAGCAGCGTCACCACGCGGGTCCCCCGCTCGATGGACTGGTCAAGCTTGAAGGCAATCTCCGGCGTGTACCGGGTCCGCATCCGCTTGGCCACTTCGGCGCGGATGAACCCCTGTGCGCTGTGCAGTCCGGCCATGGTCTGCTCCTTGGCTTGGTCGTCCCCCAGCACGCTCACAAACACCCGGGCATGCCGCAGATCCTCGGTAGCCTCCACGTCGGTAATCGAGACGAACCCGATGCGGGGATCTTTGAGCTCCTGCTGGATGATCTGGCTCAGTTCGGCCTTCAGAAACTCCTGGAGGCGCTGCGCTCGAAGGGACATGATGTGACCTCAACGCATCTCGACCTGATAATCCATCATCACCATCTCCGTCTCCCGCTCGATCAATGCCACCGCCCGGGAGAGGACCTGGTGCGCGTGCCGGGCGCCGGTACTCACGCAGGCCACCGCCAGCGCAACCCGGCGAACGCTGTCCTGGTGGTCCACCTCGGCCGCCGCCACGTGGAACTGGTTGTGCAGCCGGTCGACCAGGCTCTTCACCAGCCGCCGCTTGTCCTTCAGGCTGCGGCTGGACGGCAGGCTGAACTCGACGTGCAGGACGCCGATGACCATCACACACTACCGTTGATCGTTGGTCGTGAGTCGTTGGTCGACCAACTACCAACCACCAACGACCAACGTCAGTTTCCGTACTAGGCCGGTTCCTCGCGGATCTCGAAGGCCTCGAGGATGTCGCCTTCCTTCACGTCGTTGAAGCGCTCGAGCCCAATCCCGCACTCGAACCCCTCGGTGACTTCGCGCGCGTCGTCTTTGAATCGCCGCAGCGACGCAATCTTGCCCTCGTGGACGACCACGCCGTCCCGGATCACGCGGATCGTGGCTCCGCGGTTAATGACCCCGTTGGTGACATAGCAGCCCGCGATCGTGCCCAGCCGCGAGATCGAGAAGGTCTGACGGACTTCGGCCTGGCCGAGGGACACCTCGCGGCGCTTGGGTGCCAGCAGGCCGCGGGTGCGCGCTTTCAGATCATCGATGGCTTCGTAGATGATGCGGTAGGAGAGCAGGGCGACCTGCTCCTGTTCCGCCAGCTTGCGTACCTGCGCGTCCGGCCGCACGTTGAACCCGACGATCAGCGCATGGCTGGCGGCGGCGAGCATGACGTCGGATTCCGTTACGTTGCCGACGGCTTCGTGCAGGACGGTGACGCCGACCTCCGGCGTGGACAACCGTGAGATCGCCGCCGAGAGCGCCTCCACGGAGCCGTGCGCGTCCGCTTTCAGGATGACACGGAGTTCTTTGGGACCTTCGGCGTGCGCGTAGAGATCCTCGCCGCCCGCCCGGGCCGTCGCCATCTCCGCGGCCCGCCGCCGCGCGACGCGCTCTTCGGCGACGGTCTTGGCGAGCCGCTCCTCCTTCACCACCTCGAGCAGGTCGCCGGCCACCGGGACGCTGCTGAGTCCCACAACCTCGACGGGCGTGGAGGGCCCGGCTTCGACGATTCGCTCGCCGCGCGCGTCGGACATCGCGCGCACCCGCCCGTACGCTTCCCCCGCCACCACGGCCTCGCCCACCCGCAGGGTCCCTTCCTGCACCAGCACCGTGGCCACAGGACCACGGCCTCTGTCGAGCTGCGCTTCCACGACTGTGCCGCGGGCCGGGCGGGACACGTCGGCCCGCAGTTCGTGTATCTCGGCCACCAACAGGATCATCTCCAGCAGCTCAGGTAGGCCCTGTTTGGACCGTGCCGAGACCGGCACCGTGACGGTCTCGCCGCCCCAGTCCTCGGGGGTCAACCCCAGTTCGGAGAGTTGTTGTTTGACCCGGTCCGGGTTGGCCTGCGGGAGGTCGACCTTATTGATGGCGACGATGATCGGCACCCCGGCGGCTTTGGCGTGGTTGATCGCTTCGATCGTCTGCGGCATCACGCCGTCATCCGCGGCAACGACCAGGACCGCGATATCGGTCACCTGCGCGCCACGGGCACGCAGGGTCGTGAACGCCTCATGGCCCGGCGTGTCGATAAAGACGATGCGGCGGCCGTTGCTGTCAACCGTCGACGCCCCGATGTGCTGCGTAATCCCTCCGAACTCCCGGTCCGCAACATTGGTCTGCCGGATCGCATCCAGCAGGGAGGTCTTGCCGTGGTCGACGTGTCCCATGATCGTAACCACGGGAGGCCGCAGCGGGGATGCCGCATCGCTGGCGACCTGCAGGCGTTTTGTCGTGGTTGCGGGTGCGGATGCCGAAGCGGCGGTGGGTCTCCGCACGGACGACCCCAGCGCCTCGGCGACCTTCGCCGCGGCTTCCAGTGGGATTTGCTGGTTGATGCCTGCCAGGACACCCTGGTCGAGGAGTTTCTTGACGACTTCCCCGGCCGGGATCTCGAGCTTGGCCGCCAGCTCGCTGACCGTCAGCGGTCCGCTCAACTCGATCTGGGCGGGGACGACCGGCGGTGGTGCGATGGGTTCAACAGGTGTCGGCGGGATGCGCTCACGCGTCTTCCGCTCCCGCGGGGGGGCATACGGGCCAGGTGCCGAGACGAATGGCGGAAATGGCGGCGCAGGGGCTACCGGCGGCGCAGGTGCATGCCTGGGCATCTCCCGGCGCGGTGGAGCTGGGCGAACCTGGGTCCGCGATGGGCCGGGCGCGCCTCGCGGAGGGGAGGGCCGCGCTTCCTTCGGCGGCGCCTTCGGTGCCGCGGGCGCGGCTCTCGCCGCCGGCCGTGCGGCAGTACCGGGCGGTGCCGTTGGCTGCGCGGGTCGTGCGGCCGGTTTGATGGGCGTCGGCTTCGTGGGCTCGGGTGCGACGGCAGGTTTGGACTCGGCGGCCGGCGGCACAGCCGGCGTCTGGACCGGGGCGGCGCGGGCTGCCTCTTCGGACTCCGCCGGCGCGACCGCGGGTTCCTCAACCGGCTGCGGCGGTGGAACGATCTTGCGCATCCCGAGGATGCGCTCGCCGGTGGGAGTCTTCGCCACCCGGCTTGGGGCCGCAGGTGCCGCCGCAGCGGGCTGCGCTTTCCCTTTCACCTGTCGCCGGATCCGGTCCACGGTCACGTCGTCCAGCGAAGAGCTGTGGCTCTTGACGCTCACCTTCATGGCGGCGAGTGTGTCCATCAGCGCTTTGCTGGACAACCCCAGTTCTTTCGCCAGTTCATGCACCCGCATCAGCGAGACGCTCCCCGAACGGGTCCTGCCGTGAGCTGCCGCAGTTGCTCTGCGATCTCAGCCGGGATAGGAACGGCCAGCGCGTGCGCCAGCCGCTGCCCGCGCAGCCCGGCGTCCGCACACGCCGCGTCGCGGCAGACGTAGGCCCCGCGGCCGGACAGCTTCCCGGTCGAATCGATGTGCACGGCGCCAACGCTCGTCCGCACGACGCGGACCAATTCGCGCTTCGGACGGGTCTGACCACACGCGACGCACGTGCGCATCGGGACGCGTCGAGGGCTAGGCATTCTTCTTGATCATCTCCGCTTCTTCAGCCTCGCCACCGGCTGCTTCGACCTCGCTGCCGGCTTCGGCGATCTCGTCCGCGACACGGGCGACCTCTTTGGCGTCCTCTTCGATCGCCTCCACCGTCCCGGCCGGTGCGCCTTCATCCGCGACATGCGCGGCGGTGTCGGCGACTTCATCGGCGACCTCGGCGACCGCCGCGGCCTCCGCCGGCATCCCCGCGGCCTCGTCCGCCCCTTCCCCGGTTTCCTCGGGCAGATCGACGAACAGTTTCTTCGCTTCGATCTCCTTGATCTGCGTCTCGCTCTTGATGTCGATGCGCCAGCCGGTCAGTTTGGCCGCCAGCCGCGCGTTCTGACCTTCCTTCCCGATCGCCAGCGAGAGTTGATTGTCGGGCACGATCACCAGCGCGGTCTTGGTGTCCTCATCGATCTCCACCCGGGAGACCTTCGCCGGGGACAGCGCCGCGCCGACAAACAAGGCCTGATCCGGGTTCCAAGACACGATGTCGATCTTCTCGCCCTTCAGCTCGTCAACGATCGACTGGACGCGGGAGCCCTTCGGCCCCACGCACGCGCCGACCGCGTCGACGTTTTTGTCGCGCGACGCGACGGCGAACTTGCTGCGCCCTCCGGCCTCGCGCGCGATGGCCTTGATCTCGACGATCCCCTCATAGATTTCGGGCACCTCGAGTTCAAACAGCCGCTTCAGCAGCCCGGGATGCGTCCGCGACACCACGATCTGCGGGCCGCGGGTCCCCTGCCGCACTTCGACCACGTAGGCCTTGATGCGCTCGCTCTGCCGGTAGCTCTCCCGGGGAATCTGTTCCGTCGGGGGCAGCACCGCTTCGATCCGCCCCAGATCGAGGTAGACGTTCTTGCGCTCGATCCGCTGCACGATACCCGTGACGATGTCGCCCTCCCGGTCGCGGAACTCCTTGTATACCATGTCGCGTTCGGCTTCGCGCAGGCGCTGCACGACCACTTGCTTGGCCGTCTGGGCCGCGATCCGGCCGAAGTCGCGGGGGGTGACCTCGATCTCGACCATCTCGCCTACCGTCGCGGTCGGGTCCCACTCCTGGGCTTCGGCCAGAGAAATCTGGGTGTTCTCATCCTCCACGGATTCCATGATCGTCCGGATCTGGAAAGCATGCATCTCGCCGGACCGCCGGTCCATCTCGATGCGCATGTTCTGCGCCGACGCGCCGTAGTTCTTCTTGTACGCCGACAGCAGCGCCGCTTCGATGGCCTCGACGATCACGTCCTTGGAGATGCCCTTCTCCTCTTCGATTTGTTCGAGCGCCTTCATCAACTCGACGTTCATTGCCCGCTCCTCACGCGTCTGTGGGTCTGGGGCTGGAGAGGTCGGCCCGCAGATCCTCCATCTCCACCGTCAGTTTCGCCGACGCCATCTGCTCCAGCGGCAGGTGCACCTGGCGCTCGTCGATCTCCAGCACCGCCGCGCCGGCGACGACCCCCAGCACACGCCCGCGGAACCGCCGCTGTCCCTCCATCGGCGCGGCCATCACGACCTCCGCGCGCCGCCCGGCAAACCGGCGAAAGTCCGCCTCGGAGTGCAGCGGCCGGTCCAGGCCCGGCGATGAGACCTCGAGGGTATACGCATGTGGAAACAGGTCGTACAGGTCCAGCTGCCGGCTCAACGACTCGTTTACGCGGGCGCACTCTTCGACCGTAATGCCCCCGTCCGGCCGGTCGACCAGCACCCGCAGGATCGTCGTCTTCCCGCCCCCACTCACCTGGACGTCCACGACCTCCAACCCCATGCGCTCGGTGATCGGCCGCGCCAGTTCGTCCACCTGCCGGGCAATGCCCTGGCGTGCCGTCATCGCGCTGCCCTCCACGTTCTCCATAAAAAAGAGTGGGCCAGTCCACCACCCACTCCAGTCACACGAAGAAAACGGCTTTGCGCCGCGCACTCTGACGCGACAATGTTAGTATACCTTAGAAGAAACAGCAGGGCAACTGGTGGATCCGTGGCGACCCCGATACGTATCGCAGATGCCGGTCATCATGCCGGCGCATCCGTCGAGATCCGGGGCTGGCTGTACAACAAGCGCAGCAGCGGGAAGATCCACTTCCTGCAGATCCGCGACGGATCCGGGTTCATGCAGTGTGTGATGGCCAACGCCGACGTCCCTGACGCAACCTTTGATGCCGCCGACGCGGTGACGCAGGAATCGTCGGTCGTCCTCCGCGGCGTCGTGCGCGCGGATGCCCGCGCCCCCGGCGGCTATGAACTGGCGGTGTCGGAGTTCGAGATTCTCCAGCTCGCCGATCCCTATCCCATCACGCCCAAAGAGCACGGCGTGGAATTCCTGATGGACCACCGCCACCTCTGGCTGCGCAGCCGCCGGCAGCATGCATTGATGCGCCTCCGGGCCGAGGTGATCAGTGCGTGCCGGGATTTCCTCGACGGGCAGGGGTTCTTGGCTGTGGACACACCGATCCTCACCCCCGCGTCGGTGGAGGGCACGACCACGCTGTTTGAAACGCCGTATTTCGATCTCGGCAACGCGTACCTCACGCAATCGGGCCAGCTGTACAACGAGGCGGCGGCGATGGCCTTTGGACGCGTCTACTGCTTCGGACCGACGTTTCGGGCTGAGAAGTCCAAGACCCGGCGGCATCTGACCGAATTCTGGATGGTCGAACCGGAAGCCGCGTATATGACCCTCGACGAGTACATGGACGTCGCAGAGCAGATGGTGAGCGCGGTGGTGGCGCGGGTCGTGGACCAGCGGCGTGGGGAGCTGGACGCGCTGGACCGCGACGTCGGGAAGCTCGAAGCGGTGCGGCCGCCGTTTCCCCGCATCTCGTATGACGAGGCCATCGCAATGCTGGAACGCGCCGGCAGACCCGTGCCCTGGGGTGAGGACTTCGGCGGGGACGAGGAAACGGTGATCTCCTCGGCGTACGATCGGCCCGTGTTTGTCCACCACTACCCGGCACAGTGCAAAGCCTTCTACATGGAACCCGATCCCCGGCGGCCGGAGGTCGTCTTGTCCGCGGATCTCCTGGCCCCGGAAGGGTACGGTGAGATCATCGGCGGCGGCCAGCGCATCCACGATCTCGCCCTCCTGCAGCGACGCCTGGCAGAACATGAGCTGCCCACGGAGACCTACCAGTGGTATCTCGATCTCCGCCGGTTCGGCTCCGTCCCCCACTCGGGCTTCGGGTTGGGTATCGAGCGCACGGTCGCCTGGATCGCGGGGATCGAGCACATCCGGGAAGCGATTCCGTTCCCCAGGTTGATCAACCGGCTCTATCCTTAAGTACGGGAACAGGGAACAGGGAACGGGGAACAGAACGTCTCCCCCAGACAACCCCCGGAGTGCATCAAGGAGGCGTCCACATGACGATCCGCACGTGGCGAACCATCCGGCTGACTGTGGCCGCAGTGCTGCTCGCGGCTGCGCTGTTGGCCCCGGCGTCGGCCGGGGGACCGGTGACGATTACGTTCTGGCACGGGATGAGCGGGGTGCTGCTGCCGGCGATCGATGAGCTGACGGCGGACTTCAACAAGCTCAACCCCGGCATCGTCGTCAACGCGATCTACCAGGGCAACTACGGGGTTTTGAACCAGAAACTGATCGCCGCCGTGGCCGCCGGCAACCCACCCACGATCAGCCAGGTCTTCCCCACCTGGACCGACCAGCTGATCCGGGCGAACGCAGTCGTCCCGATGGAACGGTTCATCAAAGGCCCCGACGGGTTGTCGGCTGAGGATCTCAACGACATCATCCCCATCCTGCGGGCGGCCAATACCTTCGATGGCGTGATGTGGACGATGCCGTTCAACAAAAGTCTGTACATCGTCTTCTACAACATCGACCTCTTCAAGGAGGCCAATATCAAGGTCCCGCAGACCTGGGACGAGTTCGCCGCCGCCGCCAAGGCGCTGACGAAGACCGAAGGCACTCGGGTGGTGCGCTACGGGTTCGTCGTCCGGCCGACCGTGGATTACTTCACGACCATGATGCTGACCAACAACGGGGATTTCCTCAAAGGCAACGGGAAGGAGGTCGCGTTTAACAGTCCCGCGGGCGTGGAAGCGCTGCAGTGGCTGGTGGATCTGGTGAACAAGGACAAGTCGGCCTACGTGCTGCCCGGGTTCGCGGACGCCGACTTCGCCGCCGGCAAAGTCGCCATGTACTTTGCGACCAACCCCGGCTACTCGTTCGCCCTCGCCGGCGTGGGGGGGAAGTTCAAGATTGGGCTCGCACCGCTGCCTTACAAGCGCAGCCGCGCGACGCTGTTGTCGGGCACCGACGTGGCGATCATGGCCAAGGCGGCGGCCGAGCAGCAGGCCGCGGCCTGGAAGTACATCAAGTTCATCACGGGCACCAACGGCACGACGCGCTGGTCGCTGAAGACCTTCTACATGCCGGTGCGCCGGTCCGGACGGGACTCCACACTGATGCGCGTGTTCCTGCGGGACAACCCCGAAGTGCGCGCGGGATTGGACTCCCTGGAGTTCGCCAAGACCGAACCGAGCATGGCGGAGTGGCAGGAGATCAGGGACATCATCTCCGACGCCGTCGAGGCGGCGCTGCTGGGGAAGTTGACGCCGAAGGACGCGCTCGATCAGGCGGCCGCCAAGGCCAACCGGCTGCTGGCTCAGCGGAAGTAGGTGCACTCCCGCCGCGGCCGGCGGCTGGTCGAACATTTCGAGGCCTATGCCTTCCTGCTGCCGGCCGCCGCCGTGCTGGCCGTCTTTCACCTCTTTCCGATCGTCTACGCGTTCTACGTCAGCCTCCTGCGCTGGAATCTGATCGATCCCGTCAAGCCGTTCGTCGGCGCCGCCAACTACGTCGCGCTGCTGAGCGATCCGAAGTTCATCACGGCGCTGCAGAACACCACCTACTTCTCGGTGGTGTCGGTTGCATTGTCCATCCCGCTGGCGCTGGGCTTCGCGGTCCTCCTGAATCGCAAGCTTACCGCCATCTCCTGGTACCGCACGGCATTCTTCATCCCGTACGTCACCCCGCTGGCGGCGGCCGCGATGGTCTGGCAGTGGATGTACCATCCCGACCAGTTCGGGCTGCTCAACTATCTGCTGAGCCGCATCGGCCTGCCCCAGCAGCAGTGGCTGCTGGATGAACGGCTGGCGATGCCGGCGCTGATCGCCGTGGCGATCTGGGGCAGCCTGGGGCGCGACATCGTGATCTTTTTGGCCGGATTGGCAAACATCTCGCCGGAGTACTACGAGGCGGCGCAGATCGACGGCGCCAACGCCTGGCAGTCCTTCCGCTACATCACCCTGCCGCTGCTCTCGCCGACGACGTATTTCATCCTGGTCATCAGCATGATCGGCGCGTTCAAGGTGTTCGCGCTGCCGCTGTTCATGACCGGCGGGGGGCCGCTGGACCGCACGTTGACGATCGTCTATTCGATCTACCGCGAGGGGTTCCAGTACTTCCGGATGGGATCAGCCGCCGCGCAGGCGTACGTCCTGTTCGCGATCATCTTCCTCATCACCATGCTGCAGCGGCGCTTCCTCGCCTCCCGGGTCCACTATGACGTCTAGGGGACTCCGGCCCGCGCTGCTCATCCACGCCGCGCTGCTGGCCAGCGTGGTGGTGATGCTGGTGCCCTACTACCTGATGATCGTGACCGCGATCAAACCGCTGCACGAGGTGCACACCGACCCCTTCACCTGGATCCCGTCGCGGATCGAGTGGCACAACGTCGTGGAGGCCTGGACACACGCGCCGTTCGGCCGGTACTTCCTGAACAGCACCTTCATCGCGGTGATGGAAACCCTGGGCGTGCTGATCACCTCGGCGCTGGCCGGCTACGCGTTCGCGCGGATGCGGTTTCGTGGGCGGGAGGTCCTCTTCGTGCTGTTCCTCGGCACGCTGATGGTCCCGGGCGAGGTGCAGCTCGTGCCGAACTACATCACCGTGTCTCGCCTGGGCTGGCTGAACACGTACTTCGCGCTGATCATCCCGTTCCTGAGCAGCGTCTTCGGCATCTTCTTCATGCGACAGTTCTTCGCCGGCATCCCCAACGAACTGCAGGACGCCGCGACGATCGACGGGGCGTCGCACTGGACGTTTCTGTGGCGGGTGGCGGTTCCGCTCAGCAAGCCGGCCTTCATCACCGTCGCCCTGCTGACGTTTCTGGGATCCTGGAACGCGCTGACCTGGCCGCTGATCGTCACCAACACCCCGCAGATGCGGCCGATCATGGTCGGATTGCTCTCGTTTTCCAGTGAGTGGGGGACGCAGCCGCGGCTGCTGATGGCCGCAGCGACGTTCTCGGTGTTACCGGTGCTGGTGCTGTTCTTCGTCCTGCAGCGCTACTTCATTCAGGGGATTGCCAGGGCGGGGATGAAGTTCTAAGGGCGTCTACCCGGTCTTCACAGTCTGCCCTGTCTACCCCGTCTACACCCAGAACCCACCTCAAGCCTGAGACTGGGAAGACCGGGAAGACGGGGGAGACTGGGCAGACGCACTTACTCGCCGGTCAACGCCGCGAGGACCTCGTTGGAGTGTCCCTGCACCTTGACCTGCGGGAAGACCTTGAAGACGTTTCCTATCTCGTCGATCAGAAACGTCGTCCGCGCGACGCCCATCGTGGACGTTCCATCGGGGCGCCGCTTCTCCACCCAGACCCCGTACTGCTCGGCCACCGCGTGCGCGGTGTCGGCAAGCAGGGGGTGCGGAATGCCGAGTTTCTCTTTCCACCTGGCGTGGGACTCCACCGAGTCCTTACTGATGCCCAGGATCGCCACGCCCAACGTCTTGTACGCCGCGTAGTCGTCACGGAACGCGGTGGCTTCGACGATTCAGCCCGGGGTATCGTCGCGCACGTAGAACCACAGCACCACTTTCCGGCCGCGGTAGTCGCGCAGCGACACCGGGTTCCCGGAATCGTCGGGAAGCGTGAAATCCGGGGCGGGCTGGCCTTCCTCAACCATGCTGACCTCGTGACTCGTGACTCGTGACTCGTGACTCGTGACTCGTGACTCGTGAGGATGGATTTGTAGAGACCGAGCCGAACACCTCCAAGCGCAATGCTCGATCCAGCGGAAGTCGCCCTGCTGTTTGATTTGGACAATACGCTCATTCACTCGACCATCGATTTTGCGACCATCCGCCGGCGGCTCATCGCCATGCTGCGCGATGTGGGGATTACCGCACCCGACGACGCTGCCCTCATGAGGCACGCCATTCCCGAACTGGTCGACGTCGGGGCGCAGGCCGACCCCACCCTGCCGGAGCGGATGTGGCAGGCGATCCGGGAGATCGAGGATGCGGGGATGGCGAGTGCCGGTCTGGTGGAACACGCCGACGCTGTCCTCGCGCAGCTGGCCGCGCGGGGATTCCGGCTGGGACTGCTCACCAACAGCAGCCGCGGCGGCACGGAAGAGCGCCTGCGCGCGCTGGGATTGCACGCGCATTTCCAGGCGCTGGCGACGCGCGACCACGTGACGCGGATGAAACCGCAGCCCGACGGTGTGCACTACCTGCTCGGGCAGCTCGCCGGGATCCGGCGGGCCTACGTCATCGGCGACTCGTGGATCGACGGACGGGCAGCGGAGGCGGCGGGCGCGCGGTTCATCGGCTTCGGATCCCGCGAGGCCGAGGTGCGCGATCGCGGCATCACGGTATGGGCGTGGATTACCGATCTGAGAGAGCTACTCGGCCTGGACCTCGCGAATTAGAGCAATACGCGAAATCGAATGCCGGCGCCTGAGGCGCATCAAACTAGCCGCCGGTTCCAGGAGCTCGATACGGCAACCCCTGGGCCTTCTTGAGCACTTCGATGGTCTCTTCCACCGTGAGCAAGACCGTCGTCTCGGCTGATCGAAGCGAGCCCCCAGCAGAGATGCCAACAGAGACCGCCGCAGCTGAGACGTTGTCCGGAGCCTCGATCAGCACGAATCCGTCGTGCTCACCGAACCCATACCAAAAACCATGGAGCGTTCCGCCGAGTTTCTCCACGACAGCACGGGCGACCTCGCGGCGATCCTCAGGCTTCTTGATGAGTCGAGCCCACGCTTCCGGCGTGTAGTTGAACCGCATCAGATAGAACGACATAGAAACCTCCCGGAGGGTCTACCAGAGGTGCTTGAAGCGCTTGGCGTACCGCTGCTCCATCGCCTCGTGGTGCAGGGCGTACACGGGGCACTCCCGCAGCCGGCAGATGTGCAGCGCGTGGTTGCAGTAGGCGTCGGCGATCTCCCAGCACTGCTTGTTGATGAAGTACGCGGCGCAGACGCCTTTCTTCGGTAACCGCAGGGTCATCTCGTCGAGCTTGACTGCCGATTCTTCCTCGGGGGCGTCCTTCGCCGGCTCGCGCACCAATCGCAGGATGGGCCGGTCCGCCGGCGTCGGGTCGCGGCGCTCCGGCTGCCCCGTTCCGGGTTGTGGTGCGGGAGCTCCCGTGAACTCCGCCAGCTCGGCAGAGGCGTCCTGAATGAACGACCTAATGCCGCGCCGGAGCTCCTCGCGTTCTTTCTTCATGCGCCATGACCTCCCGGGCCAGCTGCATGTACTCCTGGGCCCCGCGTGACGCCGGATCGTGGACGAACAGCGGCACGCCGACCATCGACGATTCGACCAGTTTGATGTTGAAGTGGATCGTCACCGGCAGAACGCGATCGCCGAAGAAATCGGCGATGCCCTGCACGATCTCCTTGCTGATGTTCGTGCGGGAGTCGTACATCGTCGGCAGGACGCCGAGGATCTCTACCTGGTGACCGACCTCCTCCCGCACCATCTTCAGCGTGCGCAGCAGCTGGCGCATCCCCAGCAGCGCGTAGTAGTGGGTCTGGATCGGGATGATGATCGCATCGGCGGCGACCAGCGCGTTCAGCGTCAGCACGCCGAGACTGGGCGGGGTGTCGATCAGGACGTAGGCGAACTCGTGGAGCAGCGGGGCCATCCGTTTCCGCAGCGCATTTTCACGGCCGATGCGGGCGGCCAGTTCCAGCTCGGCGGCGGCCAGGTCGATCGACGACGGCGCGATGAAGAGGTGCTCGACCGTCGTGGGGACGATGATGTCGCGCAGCGAGACCCCCTCCGCCTCATTGCGGTCGCTTTCCACCAGCACGTGATAGACGTTGCGGGAGAGAGAAGCCGGATCCACCCCCAGGCTGACCGTGGCGTTGGCCTGGGGATCGAGGTCGATGAGCAGCGTCTTCTGCCCGCTCGCGGCCAGGCACGCCGCGAGGTTCACCGCCGTCGTGGTCTTGCCGCACCCGCCTTTTTGATTGACGAGCGCGATCACCCGGGCGGTCTCCGGTTGCGTCACGATGTCCTCCCACTCCCCCTGCGGGGCGGGGCGCGGCCGGTGTCTGGCCGCGTGCTGTGCGTTTGAAAGTGCGACGATGGCAGCCTGCCGCATTCCCTTCGCGACAGGCCGGTCCGGGTTCAGTTCGCTAGCCTGTTCGACTCTTTTTGGAGGTTTTCCTCTTTTACGTTGGGAAATGCTTACACAGGTCTCGATTCAGCATTCCCAACTGCGGGAGGGACGATCATGCGGGTGACCGTGAGCGTAATCAAGGCGGACATCGGCGCCATCGGCGGCCACACGATGCCCAGCCCGGAAATCGAAACGATCGTCCGGGACCGTCTCGCCCGGGAGAGAGGCAAGCTGCTCATCGACTGGTACCTGTGCCACACCGGGGACGACATCGCTATGATCATGACCCACACCCGGGGCAAGGATAACGCGGACGTCCACCAGCTCGCCTGGGACGCCTTCTTCACCGCCACCGACACAGCCAAAGCGCAGGGTCTGTATGGCGCCGGTCAGGACCTGCTGAAGGAAGCGTTCTCGGGCAACGTCCGCGGCCTCGGCCCGGGCAGCGCGGAAATCGAGCTCGAGGAACGCCCCAGCGAAGCGTTCATGATCGTACTCGGCGACAAGTGCGGCCCCGGCGCGTTCAATCTGCCGCTGTACCTGACGTTCGCCGATCCGATGTACTCACCGGGGCTGATGCTGTCTGAAGGTCTGCACGACGGCTTCACCTTCCACATCATGGACATGGACCACACCGAGGGCGACCGGGTCATCGTGCTCAACGCTCCCGAACGGCTCTACGACATCGCCGCGCTCCTGCGCGACACCAACCGCTATGCGGTGGAGGCGATCTGGTCCCGCAAGTATCCCGACGAACAGGCCGCCGCCATCGGGACCACACGGCTGCGCAACATCGCCGGCCGCTACGTGGGCAAGGATGATCCGCCGGCGGTCGTGCGCGTGCAGAAGATCTTCCCGGCGACCGAGGAGTTTGGTCCGGCGTTCGCCGTCGGGGCGTTCGTGGGGGGTGACACCCGCGGCAGCCACAACCTGCCGCTGATGCCGGTGCCCATGAATACCGGGGCGTCGACGTTCTTCTGTGTGCCGATGGTCTCCGCGCTGGGCTTCTCCATGCACAACGGCGTGCTCACGCAGCCTGCCGACCTGTTTGCCGATCCGTTCTGGCATGCGGTGCGGGACCGGATCGCCGACAAGGCCACGGAGATGCGGCGGCAGGGATTCTTCGAGCCGGCGATGCTGCCGATGTCGGAGCTGGAGTACGGTGGGATTGTGGCCAGGCTGCGGAAACTTGACCCGGAGTTTTCGATCCGCGACGGTCAGGGCACAACGGCCAAGATCACGGCCGCGTTCAAAGCCGGTTTGGGCGACCCTGATTGACGGCGGATCGCATTATCCCTTGGATCCCTCTTATCCCGCAGTACTCTAGTGTTTCTCACCGTTCTCCTGCAGGACCGTCCGATTGAAGTACCGGACGAACGAGGGCAGGTACACCGGAATCAGCGCACCGATGGCGACGAAGAGCGCGAGCAGCCCAAGGAACAGATAGACGACGCCGAGTTCGGTCACTGCTGCACCTGATCTGAGTTGACGTAAGCTCCAGCCGTCACGTTTCAACCTGCAGCGGGAATTCCCTCTGCACCAGCGCGACGGCCTCACCGCGCGTCGCGATGGTACCCTCCAGCTGGGCGTCTTCGACCGCTTCCAGCATCAGGCTGAACTGGGGACCGGGCCGGTAGCCCATCGCAATGAGGTCGTCCCCCGACAGCAGCCGCGGCATGGCCGGCCGCTTCGCCAGGAGGGTCACCCGCTGCGCGGTCGCCCACCGATAGATCGTCAGGTCCCCGTGGCTCGCCAGGCAGTCCACCCGGTGCAGCTCCAGATGCTCCGCGGTCTCGGGCCGCAGCAGGAAGCGCTGGGCTTTGGCCGGACGCATCTGCACCAGGTCTTTGATCCGCAGGTGCTCGGCCACCAGGGTCACCACCCGCGAGGTCGCTTCGCCGGACAACCGCAGGCGCCGGCAGATGTCCTCGGCGATCTGCGCGCCGGCCTCGGCGTGGCCGTTGAACCGGATCCGATCGGGCGCGCGCTCGAACGTCCGCGGCTTGCCCACGTCGTGCAGCAGTGTGGCCAGGGCGAGTTCAGGCGACGGATCGCGCAGCTGCTCGAGCGCCAGCACCGTATGGGTGAACACGTCGCCTTCCGGGTGAAACTCCGGGGGCTGCTCCACCCCGCGCATCGCGGATACTTCCGGAAGGACCGCGGCCAGCAGTCCGCTCTCGTCCAGCAACCTGACCCCCTGCCCCCGCGCGGGGGCGACCAGCAGGCGCAGCAGCTCGTCGCGGATCCGCTCCGCGCTGACCTGCGTGATCGTCCCGGCCTGCGCGCGGATCGCCGCGAACATGGCGGGGTCGACGCGGAAATCCAGCTGGGTGGCAAGACGGATTGCCCGCAGCATGCGCAGGCGGTCTTCGGCGAACCGCGCCATCGGATCGCCGATCGTGCGCACCACCTTCCGGGCGATGTCCTCGCGGCCGCCGACAGAATCCAGGATCGTCTGCGCAAGGGGATCGTACAGCAGACCGTTGATGGTAAAGTCCCGCCGCCGGACGTCTTCGTCCGCGGTCACGAACCGCACGCTGGACGGCCGCCTCCCGTCCAGATAGGGGCCTTCCGTGCGGAAGGTTGCCACCTCGTATCCCTGGTTGTCGAGAAATACGATGACCACACCGAACTGCGCGCCCACCAGCACGGCGTGTTCGAACAGCGCAGTAATCTGCGCGGGCCGGGCATCCGTGGCAACGTCGTAATCGTGGGGCTCCAACCCCATCTCCAGATCCCGGACGCAGCCGCCGACCCAGTAGGCCGCAAAGCCGGCGCCGCGCAGGCGGCGCACGACCTCGACCGCGCCGTCGCGGAGAGCGCTCATGGACTTCGTGCCGACTGCAGCCGGCTGCGAAGCAGCTGCAGGGCGGCCCCCATCTGAGTGTCATCGGTCGCCTGCACCTGCGCCGCGGACATCAACACCACCACGTCGGGCGGCAACCCAACGCCGTCGACCGCCCGCCCCGCCCGCGTCCGGTACCGCGCCGTGGTGAGCCGCAACCCCCAGTCCGCGTCGAGCGTGTAGATAGTCTGCACGGTTCCCTTGCCGTAGGTCCGCGCGCCAACCAGCGGCGCGCCCACATCCTGCAGCGCGCCCGCGACGATCTCCGACGCGCTCGCCGACCCGCCGTTCACGAGCACCGCCATCGGCCCCTGGAAGCGGGGCGTCGCCGGCTGGACCAGCAGCATCAACGGTCCGGCCCGCCGCTCTTCCACGGCGACGAGGCCCACCGGCAGGAAGTGGCTGGCAATGTCCACGGCATCGTCGACGAGCCCGCCGCCGTTGCTCCGCAGGTCGAGCAGCACCGCTCCCGCGCCGGCGGCAAGCACCCTCTCCAGCGCTCGAGCGATGTCCTTCGCCGATCCCTCGGAGAACTCAAGCAGCCGGATGTACCCGATCCGCGACTCGATCATCCGCGCGCGCACGGGGATGGTCCGCACCTGTTCGCGCGTCACCGGCACCCGGAGGAATTGACCTCCCCGCGACAACCCGAGGATCACCGCGCTCTCGACGCGGCCCCCGAGCATCTCCATCACCTGGTCCGGGGTGCGGCCTCGCACGGCAGCACCGTCGACATCCGTGATCACGTCACCGACAAGCACGCCGGACCGGGCCGCGGGTCCCGCTTCGATCAGCTCAATCACGGTCATGCCGGCGGGCAGCGCGTCGACCTGGAGGCCCACCCCGCCCCGCTCACCGCGCAGCACGGCGATGAACCGGGCGAAATCCGCAGGCAGGAAGATCGCCCCCAGCGGGTCGCCGGTTTCCCGGATCATCGACCGAAGCACCACGACGGTCAACACGTCGAGGGACTGGGGCTGGTACAGTGCCCCGGCCGTGCGGACGTATGCGACGACGGCGGGCAGGTCGCCGGCAGATCCGTTCAGCACGGGGAGCGGCGGCGGAATGATCCCGGCATTCGTGAGAACCTGTCGGGCTCCCGCCAGCGCCGCGCGAAGCACGGCTGTGGTATCCGGTGCGGTCAGCGCGTTATCCCGGATCAGGGTGAATGCTTCTTCGGCGAGTCCGGCGGCGGCATCGGGAGACAGCAGTGCCGGCGCCTGTGCCGGCACTGCTGTCGGAAGCAGAACCAGGAGCGCAATGAGCGCAAGACACGCAATTCCTGATCTGAGGATTGCAGGCATGCGGGCACCGAACCGTGTGCTATGCTCGCCTGTTCGCATGTTCGCCGTTCGCGCAGTTGAACTTCAGGCGTGGACGCGCGTGTGGATGCCGGCGATGGTCCCGCCGCCGATGACTATGTCTCCATTGTAGAAGACGATCGCCTGGCCGGGCGCGGCCGCGCGCTGGGGTGTGGCAAAACGCACGGTGACATCGCCTGCCGGGCCGGCGGGGGTGACCGTCGCATCCACATCGCGGCTGGCATGGCGCAGTCGGGCCGTCACGGACATGGGACCATCAAGCGTCGTGATGGCAATCCAATTCATTCCCCCGGCAGTCAGGCCGTCGCAGAGCAGATCCTCTTCATGGCCCAGAATCACCGCGTTGCGTGCCGGGTCAATTCCCACGACGTATTGTGGGACACCGGCGGCGACCCCGAGTCCCCTGCGCTGCCCGATGGTAAATCGCGTGATTCCCTGGTGTGTGCCGACGACCCGCCCGCTCGTGTCCAGAATTGGGCCGGGCCGCACCGCCTGGGGACGGAGACGCTGCACGACGTCGGCGTAAGTCCCCCGGGGCACGAAGCAGATCTCCTGGCTGTCGGGCTTGTCGGCCACCGGCAGTTCCATCCGATGGGCGGTGGCCCGGATCTGAGTCTTGTCGAACTCGCCCACCGGCAGCCGCACCATCTGCAGCTGGACCTGTGTCAGCCCATAGAGCACATAGGACTGATCTTTGTGCCGGTCCCTCCCCCGCCACAGCCCCCAACGGCCGGTGGCCGGATCGCTCGCGATGCGGGCATAGTGTCCCGTGGCCAGGGCATCCAGACCCAGCGCGCGCACTTTCCGCAGTAGCAGCGAGAACTTGATCGATTGGTTGCAGGCGATGCAGGGATTCGGCGTGCGGCCGCGGGCGTACTCGTCGACGAAATAGCCGATCACCTCGCGCTCGAACTCCTCGCGCATGTTCAGCACGTAGTGGCGGATCCCCAGGTGCCGGGCGACGGCCCGGGCGTCATCAATCGCGGAGACGCCGCAGCAGGCTTTGAAGGCGTCATCGGGTTCGGGCAGCCAGTCGGGCCACAGGTTCATGGTCAGACCCACGACCTCATGGCCCTCACGGACCAGCAGGCCGGCCGCCACCGCGCTGTCGACACCGCCGCTCATCGCCACTGCGATTCTGCTCACGCTATCCCCTCACACCCGTTGATCGTTGGTCGATGGTCGTTGTCGAATTCTCTCAACGCGTGACCATCATAGCAAGGCGGGTTGGGCAAGGTCAAAACAAGCCCAGATGCTGTGACGACCAACCACCAACCACCAACGACCAACGTGAGTCAGGCAATCGGTCTCCGCAGGAGGTCCAGCGTCAGCGCCGCCGTCCATGAGAACCGGCTGTCGCCGGCCCCTTGTCCCGTACGGGCATTGAAATATTCGTGAAACCCGTGCGTGCTGACAAGATCTACCGTGGCATCAGCGAGCGCGCGGGCTTCGGAGTGCAGCCGGAGATCTTCCAGCCCCCGGGCGATGAGCCAGTTTGTCTGCACCCAGACCGGGCCGCGATGATACCGGGCCGGCTCAAACGATGCCTGATCCGGAGGGATCGACGGGAGCTGGCGGCATCCCGCGCTGCGGGCGACGTACCGGGCCAGCATGATGCCGGCACGGTCCGCGTCAACGAGCCCGCCGTAGATTGGGGACACACCGGCGGCCCCGGCGACGGGAATCTGCCGCAGCGTCTGCAGGTCAAAGTCCAGAAACATCGCCTCCTCGGCACTCCACAGCATCGAGTCAAACGCGTCTCGAAACGCCGCCAGCGCGGGGACCGTGACGCCCGGGGGACGTCCCAGCGCGCCGGCGATCCGATTCAGATCCACGGCGGCACGGTACCACACGGCATTGAACATGGCCCCGTAGACGGCGAACGGTGTGGCTGGCAGGTACGCACGCATGTCATAGTGGTGGCGCGCGATGAGCTCGACCAGATACATGTACAGATCGTAGTCCGGACGCTGCGGCCGCTCGGCGGCGGCGACGAGCGACGTGTCCACGCGGCGGTAGGGTCGCGACGGCCGGTATCCCTGCCGCACCGCGAAATCCCAGTGGGGGCTGTTATCCAGCCCGGTCTCCCAGGGGTGCACGCTCACGATCAGGGGCGATCCGGGGGCCGTGCGGTGGCTCGGGAAGTACACGACCGCGTCATGCAGTGCATCGAAGATCCGCGCCCACCACTGGCGGCGCCGGGCCGCGTCGGGCTGCAGAAGGCCGACCACGTACGCGGCGGTGGGCAGGACAAGGGGCTGTGAAATCCCGCTGGTGACCTCCCCGGTCCTGCGCACGGGGACATCCGTCCACCACTCGGGCCCCGGAGCATAGTCCTGCACGTCTGGGTTGTAGCGGATGTGGGGCAGCATCCCGTTGGTCCACTGCCCGGACAGGAGTGAGTCGATTTCACGGACGGCGCGCTGCCAGTCAATGTGCGCCCATCCGACGGCGATGAACGCACTATCCCAGTTCCACTGATGCGGATACAGACGGCCGCTGGGCCGGGTATACGAGCCCCCGACGTCATTGGCGCGCAGCACCTCTTCGGCCTGCGCGCTCAGGTCGTCGCTCACAGGGCGATGCCGGTGCGGCTGTCCATCAGCCGGATGCGTGCGGGCTCGAACCGCAGCCACACCGGCTGGCCCTCGTCGACGGGAAATTCGGATGGGACGGAGACCTTGAGCATCTGCGGGCCGACGGACACCGTGAGCAGTTTTTGAGGGCCGACCGGCTCGGCGACGATGACCATCGAGGGAATCAAGTCCGGGGCGGCCGCCGCCTCCACGCCGATGTGCTCCGGCCGGATCCCCAGCGTGATCTGGGCGGGCGGCGCGCCCGCCTGCAGCCCGGGGGGCAGCGGGATGCTGATCCCCGCGGTCACAATCGTCAGGCGGCCGTTGCCGCGCTGCAGCGTCCCTTCGATGAAGTTCATCGGCGGATTGCCCATGAAACTGCCGACGAACCGGCTCGCCGGCGCGTCGTAGACGCGGGCGGGCGTGTCGCACTGCACGATCTCGCCGTCCTTCATGACCGCGATGCGATCCCCCAGGCTGAGGGCCTCGACCTGATCGTGGGTCACGTAGACCGTGGTGGATCTAATCTCCCGATGCAGCCGGCGGAGTTCGGCGCGCATCTGCAGCCGGAGCAGCGCGTCGAGGTTGGACAGCGGTTCGTCCATCAGCAGCACTTGCGGCCGCATCACGATCGCGCGGGCCACGGCGACGCGCTGGCGCTGGCCGCCGGATAGCTGCGAAGGGTAGCGGTCCAGCAGCGCCCCGATCTGCATCAGCTCCGCGGCGTCCGCCACCCGGCGTCTGAGCTCAGCGCCCTCGACCCGGCGCAGCCGCAAGCCGAAGGCGATGTTTTCGAACACGGACATGTGCGGGAACACCGCATAACTCTGGAAGACCATCGCGATCCCCCGCTGGCCGGGCGGGCGGTCCGTGACCTCCCGCTGGCCGATGAAGATCTTGCCCCCGTCCACCTGTTCCAGCCCGGCGATGCAGCGCAGGGTCGTGGTCTTCCCGCAGCCGCTGGGTCCCAGAAAGACCATGAACTCTCCGTCGGCGATCTCCAGATCCAGGTCCCGCACCGCCACGACCTTGCCGAAGACTTTCCGCAGCTGCGCCAGCCGGATCTGCGCCATGTCAGTCCCGTTCCAACTCGATTCGCCACATGTGTTTCCCTTCGCACCTCCGGTGTGGTAAAAGAAACGTCTACCTATCGAGTTGGAACCGGATCAGCGGACGGTAACCCCCCACATCGTCATCAGGTAGCGGCGGATCAAAAAGATGATGATCAGCGCCGGCACGATCATGAAAAACCCTCCGGCGAACCGGTAATCCAGCGGCGCCCCGGCGGACCCGATCGCGTTCATGATCAGGGCCGGCAGCGTGCGATTATCCAGTGTCAGGATCGTCGCCGCGAACACCTCGTTCCACGACAACACGAAGGTGAAGATCGCCGACGCCGCCAGTCCCGGCAGCGCCATCGGCAGCACGACTCGCCGGAACGCCCCGGCCCGGGAGCAGCCCAACGTCAGCGCCGCCTCTTCAAGTTCCGTCGGGACGCCGACGAAGATGCTGCTGGTGATGATGATCGTGAACGGCAGCGCCAGCACCGTGTGGACGAGGGCCACACCCAGCAGGGTATCGTACAGGCTCCACCGGATGTAGGCCACCGTCAGCGGGACGGCCAGCATCGTCGCCGGGAACATCTTCGTCGCCAGGATCGACAGCCGCAGCCCTTCACGCCCGGCAAACGTGTACCGCGCCAGGGCGTAGCCCGCCGGCGCGCCCAGGGCGAGGGCGAGCACGATGGTCAGGCCCGCCACAAACAGGCTGTTGAACGTCGATCGCAACACCCCATGAGAATTGAAGAAGAACAGGAAGGTGTCCAGGGAAAACCGCGAGGGGATGATCGGCCGCGGCCAGGAGTACAGCGCCTCGCGCGGGGTGAACGCGGCCAGGGCGATGAGCACGATGGGCGCCAGCACCCACGCCGCGATCGCGGCGGCCCCGATCCACACCAACGGCCTCGCCCGGGTCGCGGTCATGCCAGCTGCTCCGCTTTGGTCCGCAGCAGCCGCAGGTACATGAAGGTGATGAGGAACGAGATGCCCATGATCAGCACGGCGTACGCGCTGGCCACGTGGAAGTTCCGGTACGTGGAGTACCAGAAGTACGCCTCCCCGGCCAGCACCGGCACAAGGCGTCCCGACAGCGTGATGACGGTGGCAAACAACTGCAGCGCCAGGATGGTGCGGATCATCAGCGCCGCCTGCAGGCTGGGCATCAGCAGTGGGAGCGTGACCCGCCACAACTTCTGCAGCGGCCGCGCGCCGAAGACGTCGGCGGCTTCCAGGTAATCGCGCGGGACCAGCTGCAGCCCGGCGACCAGGATGACCATCACGATCGCCGTTGCCCGCCAGACCTCGGTGGCGATGATGGCGCCGTACAGCCAGTCGGGATGCTCATAGGTCAGAAACGTGATCGGCTGCGCGGCGATCCCCAGGCCGCCCAGGATCGTGTTCAGGTATCCGCGCTCGGTGAACACCGACAGCCAGATCAATCCCGCGGCCAGATCGGAGATCCCCAACGGGATCGCGCAGATGTACAGGAACGTCGACGACACACGGAAGCGGCTGTTCACGATCAACGCGATGATCAGCGCCATGATCAACTGCAGCGGGACGATCAGCAGCGTAAGAAGGAAACTGTTGCGGATGGCGCCGCGGAAGTACGTGTCGGCGGCCATCTGGCGGAAGAACGCGAGTGTGAACGGTCCGTCGTCGCCGCGCAGGCTGAGCACGAAGGCCTGCACCAGCGGGTACAGGAAGAAGACCGCGAGGTAGATCAGCGCCGGAATCACCAGCGCGTAGGGCACCCACGAACGGCGTTGAGTCATGTGACGGCAGGGGGAGGGATCGCTCCCTCCCCCGCGGATCTAATCAGGTTTGCAGGGCGTCTGCGGCGGATCCGGTGCCGGGCACGGTGCATTGGTCGCCCGGAAGAGATCCTCCAGTTTCCTGGCCTGCTCGGCCAGTACCTGCTCGATCGGCTTACCTTCGATGGCAATCTGGCGGAACGTGTCGACGTAGATCGGCGTGAACTCACCGGTGCGCGCGCCCAGTCCCACCGGCAGCAGCGCGACCCGGGCGTCGCCGGAGCCCGACTGCGCGGTCACCCCCTGGGCCATCACACGCAGGCCGCCGGCGGGGACGACGGTCGAGGCCTCACGCACGACCGGGAAGAACCCGACACCCTGCAGGGTGACAACCTGCGTGGCCGGCCGGGTCAGGTATTCGATCAGCCGGGCGGCTTCCTCCGGGTTGCTGCTGGTCCTGGTGATGGCCAGCCCCACCAGCACGACGATGAATGACCGGCCCTTCGGCCCCGCGGGCGCGGGCAGCACGACGAAATCATCCGGACGCTGCCGCAACGCCGGCAGCAGGCGCGCGACGTGATCCCACGCTACCCACGCCTCGCCCAAGAGCAGCGGCTCGTCCATCGAGTTCCAGAGGAACGAGGACGGGTGCGTTACGCCCCACAGCCGCCGGAAGTAGCGCCACATCTCCACGGCCTCCGGAGACTTGAAGCGCTTGACCTGCGAGCCGGTGAACGATGGGTACGCGTAACCGTGCAGAAAGCGTGCGTAGAGCCCGGTCGGCCCAACAGGGAAGCCGATCCGGCGCTGACCCGTGGCCGTCCGGATGTTGTTCCCCCACTCCAGCAGGTCGTCATAGGTCATGGCCATCGGGTTGCGGCCGGCGGGGAAGTAGCGCAGCGCTTCCTTCCTCGCGGCGATCAGGTAGGTGGCCTGCATCCAGGGCACGAAGGCCTGCACGCCGCCGAACTGCCCGGCCCGCACCAGGTCGGCAAAGAAGGTGCGGTCGCCCCGTCCCTGCAGCTGCCGGAGCGTCGGCGCCATGTCGCGCACGACGCCGGCGGCTGTGAGCACCGGGAAATCTCCGTGCAGCGTCCCCGTCACGTCGACGTTGCCGGAGCCGGCGCGCGCCTCTGCGACAAGCCGATCGATGAAGACGTTGGACGCCTCGCTGAAGAAGCGGACGCGGATGCCGCTCTCCCGCTCGAACTGAGCCAGCAGCGTGTTGCGCGCCCACTCCTGCTCGCTGATCGGCGTGAACTGCGTGGACGTAAAGGTGATCTCTGTCGCCGCCGGCGCGGAGAAACTCGGGGCGGCGGCCAGCAGGACGACGATCGCAAGCCACAACGCGGCGGTGCGCATCCTCACGGGATTCCCCCCTCAATTGATCGTCGAATGGGATGGTCTAGGGGTTCTATTCGGGCGTGTAGCGCTTGATACCCTTCCACCACTCCTGCAGGCGCCGGCGCACCTCGGCTTCGAACCCGGCATTGCCGGGCTGGTAGTACACGCGGTCCTTCACGTTGTCGGGGACGTACTGCTGGCCGACAAATCCGCCCGGGAAATCGTGCGCATACTTGTAGCCGCGTCCATACCCCAGCCGGCCCGCGGCGCCGGGATGACTCGCATCGCGCAGATGCAGGGGCACGGGATCCGCCCGCTGCTCCTCCACGTCGGCGGCCGCTGAGCCGATGGCCCGCACCACGGCGTTGCTCTTGGGCGCGGTGGCAATGTAGATCGCGGCCTCGGCCAGGGGAATCCGCGCCTCGGGCAGCCCGACATACTCCACGGCATGGGCCGCCGCCGTCGCGACCACCAGCGCCATCGGATCGGCCAGGCCGACGTCCTCCGCGGCATGGACAACCATCCTCCGCGCGATGAACCGGGCGTCCTCCCCGGCCGCCAGCATACGGGCCATCCAGTACACGGCTGCATCGGGATCGGACCCGCGCATGCTTTTGATGAAGGCGGAGGTATGGTCGTAGTGCGCATCGCCCTCGCGGTCGTAGACCAGGGCGCGCTGCTGCGCCGCTTCCTCCACCGCCTGTAGCGTCACGTGCCGGACACCGCCCTCGTCGGGCGGCGCCGTCATCACGGCGAGCTCGAGGGTGTTCAGCAGGACGCGCGCATCACCGTTGGACACCCGCACAAGGTGATCCAGCACCCCGTCGGCCAGGCTCGTCCGCAGTGTCCCCAACCCGCGTTCCTCGTCGGCCAGGGCGCGGGCGGCGATGGCACGCAGCTCGTCGTCGGTGAGAGGTTCCAGCCGGAACACCCGGGTGCGCGAGACGAGGGTCGCGTTGACCTCGAAGAACGGGTTCTCCGTGGTCGCCCCGACCAGCACAAGGGCGCCGTCTTCCACGTGGGGCAGCAGCACGTCTTGCTGCGCCTTGTTGAACCGGTGGATCTCGTCGACGAACAGGACGGTGCGCTGCGCATACAGCCGGCGCCGGTCCGCCGCCCGGACGATGACCTTCTTCAATTCGGCCACGCCGGCCGTCACCGCGTTTACCTGCTCGAATGCGGACTTCGTGGCCGCGGCAATGATGTGCGCCAGCGACGTCTTCCCGGTGCCCGGCGGCCCGTAAAGGATCAGCGACGCAGGTTCATCGGTTTCGATGGCGCGGCGCAACAGGCGATCTTCACCGACCAGGTGCTGCTGGCCGACGAACTCGTCCAGCGTGCGCGGCCGCATCCGCGCCGCCAGCGGTGAGCTCGCCGCGATGCGTTCGGCCGCGGCCTGCTCGAACAGCTCCATGAGTTGATCGTAGCACAAATCTGAAATGCGGCGAAAATCGCGCATTTTTCTTGACAGCGCGACAGGTGCTTCCTATACTCAGCGCGAAAACCCGCACAGAGCGCGGCGAATCCACAGTCACGGTGAGAGAGGGGTGGGTTGATGGCGAAGGCGATGACGAAATCGAAGACGGCCGACTACCTGGCCGGCAAGCTCGATGTGTCCAAGAAGCAGGCGAACCAGTTCCTCGACGAACTGGCGATGCTGTCCTACCGCGAGGCCAAGAACTCGTTTACTCTTCCCGGCATCGGGAAACTGGTTCTGGTGAACCGCAAGGCCAGGATGGGCCGCAATCCTCAGACCGGTGAACCGATCCGCATTCCCGCCAAGAAGGTCGTCCGGTTCCGCGTCAGCAAGGCGGCCAAGGACGCCATCCTCGGCGGCCGATAACGCTCTCGTCGAAAAGCAAAAGGGACGCGCCGGTTTCTGGCCGCGTCCCTTCTGCTTTGCATACCCCCGCCGTGCCGCAGAGCCGCAGTTCCCGAACCTGCGTCAGCAGGTGGGTGCCCGCCTGCCCGCCTCCGGTTTCCTCCTGCTAGCAGAGGCACGCCGTCAGCGGTCAGAGCCAGGGCTCCCGATGTGATGCGTGTTGGATCGGAACGTACAGCCCACACGCACACGGCAGGACTCTCTTAACCCCTATCCTACAACAAGAATGCAGAACGTGCATATCGGAAGTGCGTCCTCCCAGTCTTCCCAGTCTTCCCAGTCTCCCCAGTTTCAAACGGCACCGGATCTCGCAATGACGGGGTAGACGGCGGAGACGGGACAGACTGGGAAGACGCCTTCAGGGTAGTAGACGCGTCGGCCCGCGAAAGAGGAAGGTGACCTCCCGGACGTTGGGCTGATTGAGCATCACCATCAGCATCCGGTTCAAGCCGAACCCGAATCCGCCGTGTGGCGGGCAGCCGTACTTGAAGAAGTCCAGGTAGAATTGCACCGGCTCCAGGTTCAACGCCTTCTCGACTGCCTGTGCCACCAAGACATCGTAACGATGCTCACGCTGCGCCCCCGTGGTGATCTCCACACCTTTCCAGAGCAGGTCGTAGCTCTTGGTCAGCGAGGGGTCGTCCTCGTGCCGCATGTGATAGAAGGGCCGTACCTCCCACGGGTAGTCGGTGATGAAGACGAACTCATGACCGTATCGCTCCAGCATGTACTCGCTGATCAGACGCTCCCCGGCCGGATCCAGATCGCCGCGCCGTTCCGGCACGTGCCCGCGCCCGGCGAGAATCTCCAGCGCCTCGGCCATGGGAATGCGGGGAAACGGAACCTCCGGGACGATCACCTGGACATCGAGCGTGGAGCGGATGTCTTCGCCCAGTTCGTTGTTCACCGTGCCCAGCACCGTGTGCAGCCAGCGCTCCTCGAAGGCCATCACGTCGTCGTGCGAAGCTATCCACGACATCTCCACATCCACGCCGGTGAACTCCGTGAGGTGGCGCGTCGTGAACGACGGGTCGGCGCGAAACACGGGACCGACTTCGAACACGCGGTCGAATCCCGCGGCCATAGCCATCTGTTTGAAGAACTGCGGCGACTGGGCCAGGTAGGCCGGCCGGCCGAAATAATCCAGTGAGAACAGTTCGGCCCCGGACTCACTGGGGCTTCCCATCAGTTTGGGGGAGTGAATCTCGATGAACCCGTCGGCCGCCCACACCGTCCGCATCGCCCGCTCCACCGCGGTCTGCACGCGGAAGATCAGCAGGTTCTCCGGCCGCCGCAGGTCCAGAAACCGCCAGTTCAACCGGACCTCCGGATTGGGCTCCTCGGCGGCCGACACGTCCAATGGGATGAGGGCATCGGCGAGGCTCTCCACCCGCAGGTCGGAGATCAGCAGCTCCAGCCCGCCCATCTTCACGACCGGATTCGCCACCACACGGCCCCAGATCGTCATCGTCGACTCGCGGGTCAACGCCGAGACCAGCTCGTTCAGCGCCGCGTGCTGCTCGGACCGTGGGAGGGTCGCCTGGGCCGTGCCGGTGTGGTCGCGGATGATCAGGAACTGCACCCGTTTCTGATCCCGCACCGTCTTCACCCAGCACTGCACCATCACCTCGGAATCGACATGGGCGACGAGATCTTTCAACAACGTCCGGGAACCCACGGTCAGCGCGCCCCCCCGGTGCGCTGGGTCAGGTCCGTGACGACATCGGCCAGGCTCACGAGCTCCTGCGCACCCGTCTGCAGGTCGCGCACGCCGGCCTGCCGCGCGGCGATCTCCTGCTCACCGATGATAACCGCGTAGCGCGCACCGGCGCGGTCGGCGGACTTCATCTGCGCCCGCAGGCTGCGCCCGGATACGTCGCCGACGGCAGTGATGCCGGCCCGGCGCAACGCGTCGAGCACCCGAAACCCCTCGATCTCGGCCCCGCTGCCGGAAGTGACGACATAGACCGCCAGCCGCTCATCGGCGCCCGCCTGCGCGGGAACGGCGAGTCCCTCCGCCTCCAGCACCAGAAGCAGGCGCTCCAGACCTAACCCGAACCCGACACCTGGTGTCGGCGGTCCGCCCAGCTGCTCGGCGAGACCGTCGTACCGGCCACCGCCCAGCATCTGGTGCTGCGTTCCGCCCAACCGCCCGGAATGGATCTCCACCGCTGTGCGCGTGTAATAGTCTAACCCCCGCACGACGTAGGGATCCTCAACCGTACGGATACCAATCACGGCAAACAGCTGCTGGACCTGATCGAAGTGCGTGCGGCATGCCGCACAGAGATAATCGCGTGTCAGCGGCGCATCGCCAATGAGCTCCGTGTCCTGGGGCTCCTTCGACTCCAGGATGCGCATCGGGTTGGTCTCCAGGCGGCGCTGGCTGTCCTCGCTCAACCGATCGGCCAGAGGGCGGAAGTAGTTTCGCAGCGCCTCCAGATATCCCGGCCGGCAGGCCGCGTCGCCGATGCTGTTCACCCGCACGAGTACCTCGGTCAACCCCAGCGACTGCATCAGCCGCACCGGAATGCTGAGGACCTCGACGTCCGCCGCCGGCGAGGGCGACCCGACGATCTCTGCGCCAAACTGATGGTGCATCCGGTAGCGCCCCTTCTGCGGGCGGTCGTAGCGGAACATCGCTGCCAGATAATACAGGCGCACCGGCTGGGGCTGCGATGCCATGCCGTGCTCGAGGTAGGCCCGGACTACCGCCGCCGTCCCTTCCGGCCTCAGGGTCAGGCTGCGCCCACCGCGGTCCATGAACGTGTACATCTCGTGCGCGACGATGTCCGAGGTCTCCCCCGCCGTCTTCTGAAAGACTTCGGTGTGTTCGACCACCGGCGTGCGGATCTCACGGTAGCCATACCGCGCCGACAGCCCACGCACCGCGGCCTCCAGCGCCTGCCACCGCGGCGCCTCGTCCGGCAAGATGTCATGCATGCCGCGCGGAGCTTTCATCTTCTCAGTCTTCCCAATCTCCCCGATCTTCCCAATCCCACTCAATCTAACGCATGTTATCGAGATTGGGTAGATTGTGGAGATTGTGGAGATTGGGTAGATTGTTCTGGGGGTGAATCATGCAAGCAATTATCCTGGCCGGAGGCAAGGGCGAGCGCCTGCGGCCGTTTACGGAAGACCGCCCCAAGGCGATGGTGGAGATCCTCGGCGTGCCGCTGCTCGGCTATCAGCTGCAGTGGCTGCAATCGCAGGGAATCACCGACGTCATCATCGCCTGCGGCTACCAGCATCAGGTCATCGAGGACTACTTCGGCACCGGCCAGCAGTGGGGCGTGTCCATCCAGTACGAGATTGAAGATGAGCCGCTCGGCCGCGGTGGCGGCTTGAAGCGTGCGTTCCGCCGGTTGGTGAGCGGGGAAGACGCCTGTCTGGCCACCAACGGCGACGTGCTGACGAACGTGCGGATCAAGCCGCTCGTGCAGGCTCACCGCGCCGGCGGCAGCGCGGCGACGGTTGTGCTCGCTCCATTCATCAGCCCCTACGGCATTGTGGAAGTGAGCGATGACGATCACGTCGTGGCGTTTCAGGAAAAGCCCGAGCTCCCCTACTGGATGAACGCCGGGATCTACGTGCTGAACCGCGACGTCGAGGCATTGCTGCCCGACAAGGGAGACGTCGAAGACTCCACCTTTCCGCAACTGGCCAAGGAGCACCGCCTGGCGGCGTTCAAGTCCCGCGCCTACTGGCGCTCGGTCGACACCGTCAAAGACCTCTCGGAGGTCACCAAGGAACTCGAGAAGAGGCTATTGACGTCCTTCCTTGCCTAAATTGCGGCTCCCTGGCTACCCTAGAGATGGTCTCCGCAAGTGCCAATCCGTCACGCGCTGGTAGGCCTCCCCGACCCGCAGCACCGTCGCTTCGCCGTGCCGCCTCCCGACAATCTGCAGCCCGACCGGCAACCCCCCGGGCGTAAATCCGCACGGCACTGACAGCGCGGGTAGTCCCGTCAGGTTGAACGGATTGGTCATCCGCGTCAGCTGGACACTCATGGCCAGCGACCGGTCCGAAGGCCTGCTCTCTTCGCCGTCGATGCGGGGGGCAGCCGCGGCGGTCGTGGGCATGACCACGACGTCCACAAGCGCCAGGCCTGCCTCGAAAAAGTTCGTCACGAACTCGCGCGCCCCCAGCGCCTGCACGTAATCCGTGGCGGGAACGAAAAAGCCCCGCTCCAGCCTCACCCGCACATCGTCTCCAAAAGCCGCCCGGGACAGCCGCAGACGCGAATCGTGAATGCTCGTCGCCTCCACCGAGATGATGACGGCCACGGCGCTGCCGGCGAGATCCGCGGCGTGTAGGTCGACGTCGCGCACGGTGGCGCCGCAGTCCGCCAGCGCCGCCAGCGCCGCGTCGCCGAGAGACGCGACGTCATCATCCAGCCGTTCCCAGAAGAACGGCCGCGGGACGCCGACGCGCAGCCCGGCGAGATCCGGAGGGGGCGCCGGCCGCCGCTCCTGTCCGGCCATCACGGTGAACATGATGGCGGCATCGCGAACCGTGGTGGTCATGGGTCCGGCGTGGTCGAGGGTCCAGGACAGCGGCGTGATCCCGTCCACCGGAATGGCACCGTAGGTGGGTTTCAATCCAACGATCCCACACAGCGAAGCCGGAATGCGGATCGACCCGCCGGTGTCGGTGCCCAACGCCCCCGCGACCAGTCCCGCGGCCAGCGCTGCTGCGGAGCCGCCGCTCGAGCCCCCGGGAATCCGCGAGCGGTCCCACGGGTTCCGCACCGGACCGAAGTGGGGATTGATGTTGGTGACCCCGTAGGCGAACTCATGCAGGTTCGTCTTGCCGACGATGACGGCCCCGGCGTCGATCAGGCGCTGGACCGCGGGCGCTGTGGCCTCCGGAGTATGGTGGAAGCGCGCGTGGCCACCCGAGGTGGTCACCACGCCGGCGATGTCGGCCAGGTCTTTGATCGCCAGGGGGACCCCGGCAAGCGGGCCAGGGGGGGTTCCGGCGCGGACCAGACTATCCACGCGTTGGGCTTGCGCCAGCGCGAGGTTGGGCAGCAGCGTGACAAACGCGTTGATCGAGGGGTTGATCGCCTGCGCCCTGGCGAGCCGGGCCTCGGTCAGGTCTACCGCGGAGAGCGTTCCGGAGGACACGCGCGCGGCAATCTCCGCGGCCGAAAGGAACTCCAGTTCGCCGCCCGTCATCGGGGTCTGTCGTGGCCCAGCAGAGCGGTGGCATCGAACGGGATGCGACGCAACCGGTCCGCGTGCCGCCACAGGGCGTCCACCTCCGGAATCAGGCGCTCCAGATCGGCGTCGGGGATCTGGAGTCCCAACGCGGCGGCGAGCGCGCGGAGGGTGGCGATCGACGGCGGCTCGGTCACGTGATCCCGCTGCGCTGCAGTTCGGCGATCGCATCCAGCACGAGGTCGCAGTCCTCCAGCGTGTTGTAGAAGTACGGTGACAGCCGCACGATGCCCGGCCGGGAGTCGACGATGATGCTGCGTTCGGCCAGGGCGCCGACGACGGCCCGGGGGTCTTTGCGTGGAACGGTCACGATGCCGGCCAGATTCTCATCGCGGCCGGGAACGCGAGGCGCCAGGCCCCGTTCCCGCGCGCCGGCGACGACGTAGCGGACCAGTTCCACCTGCCGCGCGCGCAGCCGCTGCACGCCGATCTCGCTCACAATGTCCAGACCGGCACGGCCGGTATAGGTGGCCGCCACCGACGGCGTGCCGCCTTCGAAGCGTCTGGCATCCTCGGCGTAGGCGAAATGCCCCACGTCGAATGCGAACTGGTCGCGCGCGGCGAACCACCCGACGCTCAGCGGGTGCAGCGTCTCTGCCAGTTCCTTGCGCACGTACAGGTAGGCGACACCGGGACCGCCCAGCAGCCATTTCAGCCCCCCGCTCACCAGGAAATCCACGCCCGCCGCCTTCACGTCCACCGGCAGCTGGCCGATCGACTGGTAGGCGTCGATCAGGCAGTAGGCGCCGTGCGCGTGGGCGATGTGGGCCAGCGCGCCGAGATCCTGGACCGCGCCGCTGGTGAAGTAGACATGCGAGCCGACGACCAGCTGCGTCTTGTGGGTCACCACGCGCTCGTACAGATCCGGGGGGACCGTCAACCGGTCGGGGCTGACCAGCATCGCCAGGTCCACGCCGGCGGCGGTCTTCACCGACCACTGGTAGACCGTGGTGGGAAATTCCAGGTCGGTGAGGACCACCTGGGGCCGGGCACGATAGTCAAAGGCGCTGCTCACCGCGCTTAGCGCGGTGGTCACCGACGGGAACAGCGCGACCTCCCCCGGTTCGGCGCCGATCAGGGACGCGAACCGCCCGCGGAGTGCTCCGATCTCGTCCCACCACGGACCGTACCAGGCCGCGGCGCCGGCGGCGTGCCACTGCTGGGCGAACGTTTGCATCGCCGCGGCCACGCGCGTCGACAGCGCGCCTAGTGAGCAGGTGTTGAAGTAGGTTTTCTGCTCGAAGATCGGAAATTCCCGGCGGTACGTCTCCCACGAAGTCGTCGACGCCATGCGACTGCCCGGTGCCTTCGAGCCTACGGCCGGCTGGGCGCGGCGAGCGCGCTCAGCCTCGTGCCGACCTCCGCCAGCGTCTCGTCTCGCTTGGGATACGCGAAGCGCACGTAGGCCCGCCCCATTGCCGGGTCGTGGAAGAAGCTGCCGCCCGGCACGGTGGCGACCCCGACGTCCTTCACCAGCATGTGGCTGAACGCGACATCGTCGAGGTCGGTCAGCGCGCTGATCCGGGCCATGACGTAATACGCACCGTATGGGGTCAGACAGTGAAACCCGGCCCGGCGCAGAATCTCGAGCATCAGATCGCGCTTGGCCTGATACATCGCCGCGGTCTGTGCGTAGTACTCGCGGGGAAACCGAAGCGCCACCACCCCCGCCTCCTGCAGCGGGGCCGCCGCCCCGACCGTGAGGAAGTCATGCACCCTACGGATCCCGGTGGTGATCTCCTCGTTCTTGATGATCGTCCAGCCCACGCGCCATCCGGTGACGCTGTAGGTCTTGCTGAGGCTGTTGATCGTAATCGTGCGCTCTGCCATGCCGGGCAGCGAGGCGATGCTGATGTGGCGCCGCCCATCATAGATGAGGTGTTCGTAGACTTCGTCGGTGACCGCGACTGCGTCATAGCGCTGACACAACTCAGCGATCAGTTCGAGCTCCGGCCGTGAGAACACCTTCCCGGTCGGGTTGTGCGGGGTATTGATGATGATCGCTTTTGTCCGCGGGGAGAACGCCGCGCGCAGCGCGCCGGGCTCAAACGCGCAGTCGGGGTCGGCGAGATCCAGCGCGACGTAGCGGGGCACGGCACCGGAGAGCAGCGCGTCGGGCCCGTAGTTCTCGTAGAATGGCTCGAAGATGATCACCTCCTCGCCCGGATTGACGATGGCCAGCAGCGCCGCCATCATCGCCTCGGTAGCGCCGCACGTCACGGTGACATGCTTGTGGGGGTCGACCGCGACACCGTTGAACCAGTCGAATTTCTCGGCGATGGCCGTGCGCAGGTCGGGGGCGCCCCAGGTAATGGCGTACTGGTTCACGCCGTCGCGCATCGCTTTGGCGGCGGCCTCGATCAGTGCGTCGGGAGCGGCGAAATTGGGGAACCCCTGTGCCAGGTTCACGCCCCCGTAGAGGTTGTTGAGGCGGGTCATCTCGCGGATCACCGACTCCGTGAACAGCCCGACGCGGGTGGCGGTGTGTGATCCGTCCACTCGAAAACTCCTCTGTATGTCTTGGTGGGCCTTGTTGCGTCTTATTGCGTCTTACTGCGTCTCAAATCCTTTGCGACTGGTAACGCAAAGAGACGCAAGAAGACGCGAAGAGACGCGATAGGACGTCATCAGCCAAGCAGTTGTTTCACCAGTTCGCGTGCGTCGTAATAGACGCGGTGGCGCACGATCTTGTCGCCGCGGAACTCCAGAAACATCGCGAAGTCATGCCGGTAGCCCCCACCGCCCCCGGCGAGGCGCCCGGGGATCCGCAGCTGCAGCGTCTTGTGGCGGCCGACGGAGGTCCCTTCCCCCGCCGCGGCGCGGCCGGCGATCAACACGGATCGGTACGTGCTCGTTTCCTCCCACTGCTCGAAGAACGCCCCGAACGCCCGGCGGATGCGCTCGAGCCCCCGCGCCGGCGGACTGGCGGGAAACTCGAGCACCGCATCCTGCGCATAGAACGCGAGCACCCGGTCCAGATCCCGTGCATTCAGCGCCGCGAGGTGGGCACTGATGAGTTCCCGGAGATGGGCGACCCCCGTCGTTCGTGGTTCGTCGTTCGTGGTTCGTCGTCTCGAAACCCCGCGTCGAGAAGCTCTCATCGGTATCATCCCCGAACGATGATCCACAATCGACGATCGTGTCCTAAGAGTGCAGGACCCGCTCCACGGTGTAGACTTCGGGGACCTTGCCCACCTTCTGGATCACGGCGTGGAGCTGGGCGAGGTTGCGGATGTCGAGCACGATATTGATGACACCGATCTTGTCGCGGCGGACCCGGGCGTTCACCGAGACGACGTTGGTCTTGCTGTCGGCGATGGCGGCTAAGACGTCTTTCAGCAGGCCGACCCGATCAAACGCGGAGACTTCGACCTCGACCTGGTAGCTGCCCTCGGTGCCGGCCTCCCATTCCACATCCATCAGCCGCTCGGGATGGGCGCGCAACGCCTTCACGTTGGGACAGTCGAAACGGTGAATGGTCACGCCGCGGCCGCGGGTCACGTACCCGATGATGCGATCGCCGGGCAGCGGCGTGCAACAGCGCGAGAATCGCATCAGCACATTGTCGGCGCCCCGGATCCGTACACCCCGGGTGGGCGCACTTACCGTGGGTACCGCGGGCGCGGCGGGGGCGTCTGCGGCGACGGCCTGCTCGCCGCGCAGCGCCTGCACGACCTGCAGCAGCGATACGTCGCCGTTGCCGACCGCGGCCAGCAGATCCTCATCGCTGCCAACGCTGAACTCCGGCGCCACCTCGCGAAGTTTCTCCGGCCGCATCAACGCCGCCACCGGACCGTAGCGGCGGAGTTCCTTCTCCAGGTGCTCCCGCCCCCGGGCGATGTTCTCGTCCCGGGCCTCCTTCTTGAACCACTGGCGAATCTTGGTGCGGGCATTGCTGGTCGACACGAAGTTCAGCCAGTCCCGGCTGGGACCGCCGGCCTTACTCGTGACGACTTCGACGATGTCGCCGGTGGTCAGCGGATGGGACAGCGGCACCAGCCGGCCGTTGACCTTTGCGCCTACGGTGCGGTGCCCGACATCGGTATGGATGCGGTAGGCGAAGTCGACCGGCGTGGCGCCGGCCGGCAGGTCCACGACGTCGCCTTTCGGGGTGAACACGAAGACCTCGTTTTGGAACAGATCGAGCCGGACGGACTGCACGAAGTCGCGGGCGTCCTGCAGCTCGGAGTGCCAGTCCAGCAGCTGGCGCAGCCAGGCGAGCTTCTGATCGAACTCGCGCTCCGCCGATTTCCCTTCCTTGTACTTCCAGTGCGCGGCAATGCCGTGCTCGGCCTCGTGGTGCATCTGCAGGGTCCGGAGCTGGACCTCCAGCGGCTCCCCTTCGTAGAGCACGGCGGTGTGGAGCGACTGGTAGCCGCTGGTCTTCGGATTGGCGATGTAGTCGTCGAACTCGCCGGGGATCGGCTTCCACAGCGAGTGCACCACGCCCAGGGCCGCGTAGCAGTCTTTCATGTCGTCGAGGATGACCCGCACCCCCAGCCGGTCGTAGACCCGGGCCACCGGCTGCCCCGCGTACTTCGGGCGCTGCATCTTCTGCCAGACGCTGAAAATGTGCTTCGGACGGCCGGTGATGCGGTCGCGGGAAATCTTGATGCCGGCGCGGTTCAGCTCCCGGTATACGGTATCGCCGACCCGCTCCAGGAACTGCGCGCGTGTCGCTTCGGCCTCCACCAGCTGGCTCTTCAGCTCCTGGAAGGCCTCGGGCTGCAGGACCTGGAACGCGAGGTCCTCCAGCTCGCGCTGAATCCGGCTGATCCCCAGCCGTTCCGCCAGCGGGGCGTAGATGTCGAGGGTCTCCTGCGAGGTGCGCTTCTGCTTCCACTCCGGCAGGAAGCCGATGGTTTGCATGTTGTGCAGCCGGTCCGCGAGCTTGATCAACAAGATCCGGATGTCCGACGCCATGGCCAGAAACATCTTGCGCAGGTTCTCGGCCTGGCGTTCTTCGCGGTTCTTCCATTCGATGCGACCCAGCTTGGTGACGCCGTCAACGAGCGTCGCCACTTCAGGCCCGAAGCGGTCGCGCACTTCCTCCAGCGTCACCCCGGTGTCTTCGGCGACGTCGTGCAGCAAGGCGGCGGCCAGCGTGACCGGGTCGAGGCGCAGGTCCGCCAGGGTGGAGGCTACGGCGACGGAGTGGTTGATGTACGGCTCGCCTGAGGCGCGGGTCTGTCCCTGATGCGCTGTGTCCGCGAACACATACGCATCGCGGATGATGTCGAGGTCGGCTTTTGGAAAGCGCTCGCGAGCCCTCGCGATCAGCGCCTGGATCTGGGGGGGCAGATCCTGGAAGCTCGCCTGCGTCCGTGACTGCAGCCACTTCATACGCCGGCAACCACCTTTAAGATGTCGGGCAGCGGCCCGAACGCCCACCGGGCGACGGCGTCGAGCGCGGCGGCCTGCCGCTGTCCTTCCGCGTAGCGCTGCGATGTCGCCAGTTCGCGCTTCACCTCGTCAGCCGGGAGGGTGATCCGCCAGCGCTCTCCGTCGTACTCCCGCTGGATCACGCCCGCCTCGGCCAGGATGTCCAAGCCGATTCCGACGGTGCGGCGGGAGAGGCCCGAGTCGTCCAGCGCCGGCATCAGCGGGCCGTCCGGCCAGGTCAAGGGCCCGCCGCCGCTGGACAGCGAGCGCACCGCACGGTAGATCGCGGCCAGTGCCTCACGGGGCGGATGGTGCTCATGCAGCTGCCCCCGCAGCACGGCCAGGTCCTCTCGCCGGTAGGCCAGCGTCACGGTGCTGTGCCGGCCGTCCAGGGCGCCCAGGCCCATCTGTTCGGCCAGGGTCGCCGTGTCCGGAGTGAGCCCGGCTACCACAACCTGCCGCACGTCCGGCGGCGCCACGTCCTCGGCAAAACCATCCGCCGCCACCAGCACCCGGATCTTCCCATCAGCATACATCTGCTCGAGCACTTCACGCACCCGCAGGGGCAGCCCGCCGTGGTAATACGCCACCGCGGCCCCCGGGCCCGCCGGCGACGGACGGTCCGAGGGGTCCTGGCGCAACCGCGCGGCCAGTTCCACGGCTTCCTGGCGCGAAGAGACGAAGACGATGGTCTTCTCACCCCGTGCACTCACCTCAGCGCAGATCTGCTCGCGGGTCACCGCACCGCGCCGGTCGACCAGCCGCACGCCCACGCGCACAAATGGGTCCACGATGATGCCCGCGGCCCCTCGATCCCACAACAGTAGAGGCGTCCCATCCTCCGGTGGACCCGCGGTGAACACCGCGGCCTGGGTAGCGCCGGTGTGGGCAAGCAAGTTTGGAAATGAATTGGCCTCCGGGGCGCCTTCCCCTTCGACGAGAAGGACCGCGGCCGGCAGTGGTTGGTGGGTCACGTACTCGAAGCTGGCGACAATGACATCGGCGGTTCCATGCTGCAGTGCTTCGAGGAGCCGCTGGCGCTCGCGGAACAGCAACGCGCCGTGCGCGCGGATACTGCGGATTCCCACCTGCATCAAGCGCGGCGTCAGCCGCTCGTGGAGGCGGTCGACCTGAGACTGCAGCGGCAGCGCAACCACGACGGGTCCCCTCCCGGCGATGACCGTCGCCGCCGCGCACAGTTCCATCACCGACATGCGCCCTCGCCCCGGCCCGAAGACCCCATGCACGGAGCGGCCGGACAGCACCGCATTGACGGCGGCCAGGTGCGGCTCACGCAGGCGGCGGCCGCGCAGCAGGTGCAGCCGCAGACGCTCCACGAGGTCCTCGGGTGAACGACCGGCCAGCGCCTTCCGCACGGCGAGGCCGGGCAGGTCCTCGTCCGCCCATCGCTCGATGCGCCGGATGTAGATGTTCAAACCGAACTGGCGGTCTCCACCGCCGGTGACCTGCGAGACCGTGGCGGCATAGCGCTCCCCGGCATCGAACGACGGCGCGAGCCGGGCGGCCAGGCGGGCGCTGAGGTATCCGACCTGGGCATCGGTGGCCGTACTGACCCGGATGGCGTGGGGATCGTGCGGGTTGTCCGGCTCGCGCGTCAGCAGCAGCGCGGCCCCCGGTGTGAGCGCGGCGACGCTGCTCTGCCGGTTATCGTAACTCACCCCCGCCACCTTGGTGTAGAAGGCCACGGCGTCTTCGATCCCCAGCGCGCCGTTGCTGAGGTAGTCGCCGGCGCGGGTGAACAGGCGCTCGATGAGCTGGCCGCTGTCCGTCAGGACCGTGTCCAGATCCAGGCCCGGCGTCTGAAGGTCGCGCAGGACCAGTTGGACCCGCGGCCGCTCGTCCCACCGATCGAGGCCGACCGTGAATGCCAAATCCAGACGCGCCTGGGTGAAGGCCAGCAGCTCGGACGCATCGCCCAGGCGGAACCCGATCGCCTCCCCATACCCCGCGCCATCGGTGATCCCGAGCTTCAAGTGCAGACCGTCTCCCAGCACCCGGGTCGTGACCGCGCGGGCGCCGCGCACCGCAAAGACAGGCTCCGGGTTTCCTGCCCCGAACGGAGACAGGCGCTCCAGCTGCTGCGCGAACCCCTCGGTCAGTGTCTGCAGCGGGACTTCAGCCTCGATGGTCAGCGTGGGCACCAGCGCGTCCGGGGTGAGCCGGATGCCGGCCGCCCGGACGAAGCGGTCCGCGAACTCGGTGATCCTTGCTGCTTCGATGGTCAGGCCGGCAGCCATGGCGTGGCCGCCGAAGCGCTGCAGCAGGTCCGCGCACTCGTTGAGAGTCTCGACGAGGTGCAGCCCCGCGATGCTGCGGCCCGAACCCTTCCCCACAGTCCCCTCGACGGCGATCATGATCACCGGCCGGTGGTACCGCTCCACAAGGTGCGACGCCACGATGCCGATCACGCCGGCGTGCCATCCGTCGGCGGCCAGCACGATCGCCGCCCCGTCGGCCATGCGGCGTGACTCAATCTGCTGCACGGCCTCAGTGAGAATCTGCTCGTTCAGCGCCTGGCGATTTCGATTTTCCGCGTCGAGCTGCGCTGCGATCGTCTCCGCCTCGGCGGGATCCTCGGTGGTCAGCAGCCGTACCGCCACGGAGGCATCCCCCAGCCGGCCGGCGGCGTTGATCCGGGGCGCCAGGGAATAGCCGACATGGCGCGCGGTAATGGGGCCGGACAACTCCGCCGCGTGGATCAAGGCGGCCAGACCCAGCGCGGGGGCGGCCGTCATGCGCGCCAGTCCCCACCGCGCCAGGATGCGGTTGTCGCCGACCAGCGGCACGACGTCGGCGATCGTCCCCAATGCCGCCAGATCGAGCAGATCCTCGGGCAGTTCAGGCCGCCCCAGCCGTGAGCGCACGGCGCGGAGCACCTGGAAGGCCAGCCCCGCCGCGCAGTATTCCGAAAACGTCGGGGGCGCATCGAGCCGTTTGGGGTCGACAATAGCGAAGGCCGGCGGGAGCACGGCCGGCGGCAGGTGGTGATCGACGACGATCACCTGCTGCCCCCTCGCCGCGGCGCGCGCAATCTCGTCGACCGCGCCGATGCCGCAGTCCACGGCGACGACCAGTCGTCCCCCGCCGGCGGCGAGGCGGGCCAGCGCCGCATCGTTCAGCCCGTACCCTTCCGAAAGTCTCGATGGGATGTAGAATGCGGCGCGCCCGCCCAGCTCAGTGAGCCCGCGCAGGAGGATGCTGGTGGCGGTGACGCCGTCGGCGTCGTAATCCCCGTAGACGGTGATCGGTTCGCGATCGCGTATGGCACCCGCGAGCCGGTCGGCGGCGGCATTCACATCGACCAGATCGTCGGGGGCGGTCAGCGCCCCGATCGAGACGTCGAGGAATTGCCCCGCGGCTTCGGGGGTGTCGTACCCGCGGTTGACCAACACCTGGGCCACGATGGGATCGAGGTGGAGCGCCTCCGCCAGGGGGGTGGCGACCTCGGGCCGCCCTGGGGCCACGACCCAGCGCGGCGGCATCAGGATACCCGGCCGCCCAGTGGTGTGGAGACTGCAGATGACGCGCTAGCGGGGTTGCTGGGGCGGCGGCTCGCCGGGGAGCGGCTGGGGTTCCGCACCGAGGGGTGCCGGGCGCTGCCGCTGGGCCTCACGCAGACGTAATTCCGCATTCCTGACCTGCGCGCGCAATTCGCGATGCCTGAAGAATCCGGCAACGTAAAGGATGAACGCCCCGATGAGCAGCGAGGCAATCATCGCGTACCCGAGCAGCGTATCGTACCGCCACCCCAGGAAGGTGACCGAGACCGGCGTCCGGTTCTCCAGCGTAAAGACAGCGACCAGCAAAAGCAGAATCACGCCGATGACAACCATCGCTCACGCCCTATTCTCGCGGCTGCGCATCGAACATCCGTTTCATTGTACTGACGCCGCCGTTGCTCTGTCAAACGAACCGGCATTGCGGCAGTAGGTAAGTATGGACGAGCGCGTCGGCGGTTGTGCTCGGGAGCGGCCACTCGCTCCGGTCGGGCGGCTCGGATTGACGTCGCAGGCCTCACGTTCCCTGGTGCGCTCGCCTGCCAACCGTTCCGACGGATCACTACGGTCCCTCCCGTTCTCCGGGGACCTGACTGCGGCGATTCCCCGCCTCACGGCCTGCGCTGTGGTTGCCGCCCTCCAACGTCGCTCGGTGGGCGCCCCACTCGCCCGCCGCCCGTTCCGTCGATGCCGACGAACAGGTGGACACTCCCCGTGCGAGACGGTGGAGGGCCTTGGTGCACTCTCGGGCTCATGCGGGGGGCGGGGGTGTCCGAATGGGAGGATCCACACCGGGCGGAGGGGCCCAGGAGGACGCCCCCGCCCCCAGTGTGTCTCCGGTCGAGGACAGACCGGCCCTCCACCGTCTCTGCGAAGAGACTGTGTTGAAGTGGCCCAGTATCGGCATTGCCATAGTCGGCGGGAATGGAGTGGGGCGGCGGCCGGGATCGGGTGACCGAAACTCAGCGGCCGACGATGGAGCGGATGATCGCGCTGAACGCGAAGCCGGCCAGCAGGAGGACCAGGAGGACCCCCAGGACCTCTTCGACGATGGCGGGCCATCCGTTGATCAGCGCCAGCACGAACGCGGCCCCGACCAGCAGCGACAGCGCGGCCGCGGCCAGCAAGGGGATGGAGGTGACCGGCCGCACGCCGGGGCCGGCGCCCTGCTCCGGCGTTTCCAGGTAGTATGGCACGTCGGTGACGACGCTTGCCCGGTGGCCGTGGCGCCGCCGGAAATACAGGGCAAGCTTCAGCAGCAGCGCGGCCTGCCCGTGCAGGAAGAAGTGCCACCACCGCGTTGGCACAAACTCCGGCAGCACGACCGTGATGCGCTGGTCGAACCCGATCTCCCATTCCAGATCGTCCAGATACTGCAGCAGGGGATCGATGACCGATCGATACGGCGACTCCAGCACCACGAGCGGGATACCCATCCCCCATCGTTCCCACTTCTCCCGGATGTCTTCGGTGCGCCGCGGGTCGATGTCGACGACGACCGCCACGACGTCATCGCTGACCGACCGTGCGTACTGCAGCGCGGCCAGCACCCCGCGGTGCAGCCCGGCGATGGGGACCACGACTTTGTGGCGCCGGACCGGGTCCGGGGGGGTCGCGCCGACGAGACTGAGCTGGGCCCGTACTTCCTCGTAATGCTGGTGGATGCGATACATGATCCAGACGTTCAGCGGGACCAGCAGCATCACGATCCACGCCCCGCGGGCGAATTTCGTGATCACGACGACGGCCAGCACGATTGCCGTCACGACGCTGCCGATCCCGTTGATCAGCAGGTTGCGGGTCCAGCCGGGGCCCCGGCGCGTCCACCACCGCTTCACCATCCCGGCCTGCGAGAGGGTAAACGAGAGGAACACGCCGACCGCGTAGAGCGGGATCAGTGCGTGCGTACTGGCGTGGAAGAGGAACACCAGGAATCCGGAGAGCAGGGCCAGCACGGCGATGCCGTTGGCGAACACCAGCCGGTCGCCGAGGTTGGCAAGCTGCCGCGGCAGGAAGCCGTCGCGCGCCAGGATCGACGACAGGCGGGGGAAATCCGCGAAGCTGGTGTTGGCGGCGAGAATGAGAATGAAGGCCGTGGTGAACTGCACGGTAAAGTAGGCCGCGCCTCCACCGAAGATCTGCCGGGCGATCTGCGAGACCACCGTCTCGTGCTCGCGCGGGGTGATGCCCAGCTGGTGGGCGAGGAAGGTCAGCCCGAGGAACAGGCTGATCAGAATCGTGGCCATCCAGATCAACGTCACTCCCGCATTGCGCGACTCCGGCTGGCGAAAAGCCGGGATGCCGTTGCTGATGGCCTCCACCCCGGTCATCGCCGCCGAGCCGGACGAGTAGGCACGCAGGATCAGGAACAGCGCGAGGGGAGCCAGGGCTCCGCCGGGCTCGATGTGCGGGGGCACCGGTGTCTGCCCCCACGTCCGGGCCAGGCCGAGGGCGATCAGCCCGCCGACGCTGAAGATGAACGCGTAGGTGGGAATGGCAAAGATGGTCGCGGACTCGCGCACTCCCCGCAGGTTGATGACCGCAATCACGACGATCGCGGCCAGCGACAGCGCCACCCGGACCGCGAACAATCCCGGGACGGCCGACGTAATGGCGGCCACGCCGGCCGCGACGCTGACGGACACGGTCAGCACGTAGTCGATCAGCAGCGCCGCCGCGGCCACCAACCCCGGCCACATCCCCAGGTTGTCATGCGCCACGATGTAGGCGCCCCCGCCGGTCGGGTAGGCGTGGATGGTCTGGTAGTAGGAAAACGCCACGATGGCCAGCACCGCGGAAATAGCGATCGCAATCGGCATGGCCAGAGGCAGCGCGGCCGCGCCGGCGGTGACCAGCACGATGAGGATCTCTTCGGTCGCGTACGCGGTCGATGACAGCGCATCCGATGAGAAGACCGCCAGGCCCTTGAGCTTCGTGATGCGCTGATGGATCAGCTGCGAGGTGGCAAGGGGAGGACCGATGAAGAACTGCTTGATCGCCGCTCTGGCCATTGTGGCCTACCCTACACGATTGTGCAGGTCGTGTGACTCGGTGTCGCGCTTATTCGGCCATGTCCAGCGTCGTGCGCCGGCTGAAGAACACTGCACCCGCGACCAGGGCGAGGCCGATCGCGACCACGGCGGCACGCACCGCCAGTGACATCGGCTGGATGACGACCGGGGCGATGAGAATCGCCACCAGGTTCATCACTTTGATCAGCGGGTTCAGCGCCGGCCCGGCCGTGTCTTTCAGGGGATCGCCGACCGTGTCGCCGATCACGCCGGCCTTGTGCGCGTCCGTACCCTTCCCGCCGAGGTATCCGTCTTCGATCTTCTTCTTCGCGTTGTCCCACGCCCCGCCGGTGTTGGCCATGAAGACCGCAAGCAACTGCGCCGTGAGAATCGCGCCGCCCAGATACGCTCCCAGCGCTCCGGCCCCAAGCGCAAACCCGACGACGATGGGCACGGCGATGCCGATGATCCCCGGGCCCAGCAGTTCGCGCTGTGACGCTCTGGTCACGATGTCCACCGCGCGGGAGTAGTCGGGGCGCGTCGTTCCGGCCATGATGCCGGGAAACTCCCGGAATTGGCGGCGAACCTCTTCGACCACGAGGAACGCCGTGCGGCCCACGGCGCGTATGAGGAACGCCGACACCAGAAACGGCACCGCACCGCCGATGAGCAGCCCGATGAAGACCAGCGGCAAGTTCACCTGGATGCCGACCCGGTTTAGGAGCTCTCCGGCCTGGCTCGCACCGGCCCCGGCGAGGTCGGCCACGCGCACGAACAACTGCGCCTCGTCCACGTAGGATCGGAACAGCGCAATGGCCGCGACCACGGCGGTGGCAATCGCGAAGCCCTTGGTCAACGCCTTCGTCGTGTTGCCGATCTGGTCCAGGCGCGCCACGATGCGGCCGGCCAGGGACTCCCCTTTCTCGACGCCGGACATCTCAAAGATTCCGTTGGCATTGTCGACGATGGGCCCGAAGGTGTCCATGGCGAGGATGAACCCCGTGGTCGTCAGCAGCCCGAGTCCCGCCAGCGCGATCCCGTAGGCCGCCAGCGCGACACTGCCGCCGAAGATCGCGTAGGAGGCCACGAGCGTGACGGCGATGGCCAGGATCGACCAGACGGTGCTTTCCAGTCCCGACCCCAGTCCCGTCAGCAGCAGCGTGGCGGGCCCGGTCTTCGCCGAATAGGCGATCTCGCTCACCGCCGCCCGATCCGGGTGCGTGAACGCCTCGGTCAGCCGGCTGATCACGATCGCCAGCAGAATGCCGGTCAGCGTGGCGAAGAAGAACCGGAAGTCGGGGGCGTGGGTGGTCGGATCGCGCAGGTACACCGCGTTCACCAGGCCGAACCCGACAACGGAGAGCAGCGCGGCGGCCCAGAACCCGACGTTGATCGGCTTCATCGGATCGCCGATGGCCTCGTCGCGTCCCCGCACCAGCCAGGTGCCCGCCATCGAGGCGAAGACGCCGATCGCGCGGACCAGCAGCGGGAAGATGATCAGCTTGAGCGCAAACCCCGCCGCCATCGCCGGTCCGCCGTAGCGGGCGACGAAATCGGAATCCAGCAGCGTGGCCGCACCGAGGATGATCGCAGCGACCAGCGTCACCTCGTAGCTCTCGAAGACGTCGGCGGCCATCCCGGCGCAGTCCCCCACGTTGTCCCCAACGTTGTCGGCGATGACGGCCGCGTTGCGGGGGTCATCCTCGGGGATGCCGACCTCGACCTTCCCTACCAGATCGGCACCGACATCGGCGGCCTTGGTGTAGATGCCGCCGCCCACGCGCATGAACGCGGCGACCAGCGAGCCGCCGAAACCGAATCCGATCAGCACCTTTGTGGCGTTGTCGCGAAACAGCATGAAGATGATCGTCGCGCCCAGCAGGCCCAACCCCACCGTGAACATGCCGGAGATCGTGCCGGCCTGGAAGGCGATCTGCAGGGCCTCCCGGTAGCTGCGGCGCGCCGCGTTGGCGACCCGCACGTTGCCGCGCACCGCGGACGTCATGCCGACGTACCCTGCCCCGTACGACGCAACGCATCCCAGCAGGAACGCGGCGGCGATGCCGATCGCCAGGACCGGGTTGCCCGCGTAGATCGGCCGGTACAGCAGGTACAGTCCCAAGGTTACGACCGCGATGAACGGCAGCATCGTGCGCAGCTGCCGCGACAGGTACGCCAGCGCGCCCTCCTGAATCGCCGCCGCCACCGCCACCATCGACTCCGGCCCGGGGTCGCGCGCCAGCACCCGCTGCCGCAAATACCACCCATACACCAGCGCGATGATGCTGCTGGCCAGCACAACCCACAGCAGCGTCGTTTCCAGCGATCCGAATGGCGGCAGCGTCAGAGACGATTCGGTCATCGGCGGCCCCGGCTGCGCCGGCGCTTGCGGGGCGGATTCGAGAAGACCACCGGCGCGCCGCTGTCCGGTGCGGCCGATCGGTCGGCGGTCACCACGGGCTGGCGGACCGGTTCCGCGGCACCCCGCCCGGCCCGCCGTTCACTCCAGAAGTTCCAGTCCACCAGGATGGGACAGGCGATCAGGATCGAGGAGTATCCGCCGGTAAAGATGCCGACCATCAGCCCGAATGCAAAGTTGTGGATGGTGGCTCCTCCAAACACGTACACCGCGGCGATGGCCAGGATCGTGGTCAGCGCGGTGTTGATCGATCGCACCAGCGCCTCCAGGATGCTGCGGTTCACCAGCCGGTCAAACGGCTCCCGCGTGCGCTGCGCGAGATTCTCACGGATGCGGTCGAACAACACCACCGTATCGTTGATCGAGTACCCCACGACCGTCAGCAGGACGGCCACAAACGAGCTGTCGACCTCCAGCCGGAGGATCGCAAACACGCCGATCACCACCAGCAGGTCGTGCAGCAGCGACGCGTCCGCGGCGATCGCGAAACGGATCGACTTGAAGCGTATCGCGATGTAGATGATCTGCAGGGCCAGTCCGATGATGACGGCAAGGATGGCGATGTTGCGCAGCTCCTCGCCGATCCGCGGGCCGACCGCGTCCTGGCGCAGCACCGTAGCCTTCCCGAACCGGTCCTGCAGCGCGCGGATCAGGGCGGCGGCCTTGCCGGGTTCGAGGGGGCGGGTGCGGATCAGAACCTCCTGATCCGATTTCTGAATCACGCTCTGTCCGGTGGTAAACTGATCGACGACCGGCCGCACGTCGCCGACGCTGAATTCCTTTTCCAGCCGCAGCTGCAGGAAGTTGCCGCCGGTGAAGTCCACGCCCCAGTTCAGCGCCCCGTGGCCCTGCACGGTGTTGTAGATCAGCGCGATGATACCCGGCAGAATGATGAGCAGCGACAGCGCGTACCCGAACCGCCGCCGGCCGATGATGTCCCAGCTACGCCCGTTCAACGGCGGCCCTCCCCCCGCTGCCCAGCCGCAGCAGCATCCGCTGTCCACCCATCTCCGACGCCGCCTCCACAAACGTCCGGGTGACGGAAATGGCGGAGAACATGTGCGCGACGATGCCCACCGTCAGCGTGACGGCAAAGCCGCGGATGGGTCCGCTGCCCATCGCAAACAAGACCACCGCGGCCAGCAGCGTGGTTACGTTCGAATCGATGATCGTCACGAAGGCGCGGCTCCATCCGGTGTTGATGGCCGACCGCAGGGCCTTCCCGGCTCGAAGTTCTTCTTTCACTTTCTCAAAGATAATCACGTTGGCGTCGACGGCCATGCCGACCGACAGGATCAACGCGGCGATTCCCGGCAGCGTCAATGTGGCGTGCAGCCCGGTGAGGATCGCCAGCAGCAGGACGAAATACACGCCGAGTGCGAGATCGGCGAGGATGCCGGCAAACCCGTAGTACAGCACCATGAACAGAATCACCATCACGCCGGCCACCCAGCCCGCGCGGAGACTCTGCTGGATCGAGTCCCGGCCCAGCACAGGACCGACCGTGCGATTTTCCACGACCTCCACGGGTACCGGCAGCGCGCCGCCCCGCAGCAGGACGGCCAATTCACGCGCTTCCGTCAGATCCTTGAAGCCGCCGCTGATCTGTCCGCGGCCGCCGGTGATGCGGTCGCGGATCACCGGGGACGAGATGACCTCGTTGTCCAGCACGATCGTCAGGTACCGGCCGACGTGCTGGGCCGTGAAGTCCTCGAACGTCTTCGCCCCCGCGCCCTTGAACTGGAAGTTGACGATCGGTTCGGTGGTCGTCTGGTCGAACGAGGCCTGCGCGTCGGCCAGATCGGCGCCGGTGAGAATGACCTTCTTTGGCAGCGGGAGCGGTTTCGCCGGCGGCGGCAGGGTCACCGTCTTGCCGTCGGCCGACCAGCGCGCGCCGTGCGGCAGCTGCGTGGTGCCGGTATCCACAAACTCCAGCAGCGCCGTTTTCCCGATCAGGGCGATGGCGCGCTCAGGATCCTGAATGCCCGGCAGCTCGACGATGATCCGGCTGCTGCCCTGGCGCTGGATCGTGGGTTCGACAACCCCAAGCTGATCGACCCGGTTCTCAATCACGTGCGCCGCGGCGTCAACCGCTTCGGACGTCACCTTGATCGCGGGCGTATCGTGCGCCTCCAGCACGAGGTGGCTCCCGCCCTGCAGGTCCAATCCGAGGTTCATGTGCAGCGCCGGGGCCTGCGGCTGGGGGATGACCCCCTCAAATCGAAACGGAGCGAACGCGATCTGGGCAGCGGCCAGCACGATAATGAGTACAACGAGCAGCCGGACGTAGGGACGGGACCTCACGCGATCACTCCTCGGGGCTCCGCTGGATGGAGGCGGGCCGATTCATTATAGAAAGCGCCCCCCGGGGAGTCAATTCGTCGAGGGTTGATTGCGCAGGGCAGCGAAGCGAACCCGCGAGATGTCGCCGCAGCTGCAGCTGTCCGGGTCGGCGGAGCCGTTGAAGATCGGCGGGTGCAGCATCTACGCCGGGACGTGCTCGTGGGCCGATCCCAATTTCGTGAAGGAAGGCGGATTCTACCCGCGGGGCGCACGCTCCGATCCGCGCGCGCGGCTGGAATACTACGCCACCGTGTTCCCCACCGTCGAAGTCGACGCGACCTACCACGCGCTGCAGCCGGCGGAGCGCGCCGCGCAGTGGGTCGCGTGGACGCCGCCCCAGTTCGTCTTCACGGCCAAAGCATTCGCCCTGTTCACCTGGCACGACACCAACCCGTCACGACTGCCGAGGGAGATCTTCCCGCTGGTGCCCGAGCATCTGCGGGACCTCACGGCGGTCGGCGCGGCCGTGCTGCCGGAAGAAGTGGTCAATGCCTGCTGGGATTACTTCAGCGCTTTCGTCGATGCATTCATCAGCGGCGGCAAGCTCGGGCACGTCCTGTTCCAGTTCCCGAAGGGTCAGGCGTACACGCCGGAGCTGTTCGCGTACCTGGATCGATGGGAACCGTATCTGCGGAAGTGGCCGATCGCCGTCGAGATCCGGCATCGCAGCTGGCTGGAGGGGCGGGCGCGTCGAGAATTCCTCGCCTATTTGCGGGAACACCAGTATGCGTACGTGATTCCGGACATGATCCAACGCGCATACCTGCCCCCGCCGGACGTGGAGGTCACCGCACGGTCAAGCGCGATCCGTTTCCACGGCCGCAGCGCGGCGATGGCCGAGCGCCGCGCACCGACGACGCGCGTGTACGACTACTACTATAAGGAAGAAGAGTTGCGGCCCTGGGCCGAGACGGTGAAAAATCTGGCCGCAGAAGTCGATCGGGTGTACCTGCTGTTCAACAACCACTTCCGCGGACAATCGGCCCGCAACGCCCGTGAGATTGTAGCCATGCTCGAGTAGCCGTCGTCATTTGGCCGGCGGGACGGGAAGGGTGGCGCCGCACGTGGCTGTCGCCGTCACACCGGCGGCGCGCTGGCGGAGCCAAGCAGTCACCGCCGGTCCGGCAACCCCGGCCACCTGGACATGATTCGTGGCCTTCAGCCACAGCATCGTGAGCCTTGAGTGCGCCGCGCACCAGCGCTGCGCCAGCAGCGAGGTGGTATTGGGGAGCACGACCTCGTCGGCGAGGCCCTGAGCGATCAACACGGGGACGGCCGGCGCCAGGGGCGTGGGAGTATTTTCCTCAGCCCGGGCGCGCCAGGCGGGCACCGTGGAGGGGTCGCGGGCGAAGAAACTCTCGCCGAGCTTTGATCGAATCTCGGCCTCGATCGCCATCGATGAATGAAAGACGCACTCGGCGGCCAGACGCTGGTAGTTGCGCAGTCCGGCCGGACTCGCTACATCGCTTGGAGCGAGGCCAGGGTAGACGTCCGGCCACACACGAACCACCTCGGGACCGATGACCCAACCGATGGCCGAGCGAAACTGCTGCGACATCAGCGAGACGAGCTCCGCGGCGGGCGCGGCGGCGGCAGCGGCGATCAGCTGAAGCTCGGGCGCGTAGCGGGCACTGATCTGCGCGGCGAACAGCGAGGCATGGCCGCCCTGGGAGTGCCCCCAAGTGGCGAATCGCCGGCCGGCTCCTGCTCCTACTAGTTGCCGCGCCGCCCGCACCGAGTTGAGGACATCCCGCGCTTCGTCTGCCCCGATCAGGTAGTGCTGGACACCCGGCGTCCCGAGCCCCGCGTAGTCTGTCGCCACCACGACCCACCCGCTGCTGATCATGCCGCCCAGCCAGTCCATGTCGGTGAGCGGCTGGCTGGAGCGCGACGGGGCGCACTGCGGGGCCAGACCTACCGTGCCATGCGCCCATGCGACGACGAAGCGCCCAGCGGCGGGCGCGGCGGCGGCGGGCGCGAACACCATACCCGACGACACGGTCGGTGCACCACTGCTGTCTTCGGAACGGTACAAGATCCGCCAGCCCCGCGCACCCTTCGGAGCAAACGTCACGGGTGACGCGCGCAGCAAAGTGCCTGGCGGACCTGGCCGCAGCGGCGACGGCGGCGTGTAGAAGGGATCGCCGCCGATCGCTGGAGCGAGGAAGAGGAGCAGGACGGCAGCGAGGATACTCTTCATCGGTTTTGCACTGACCCTCTGTTCGATGAGACAGATGGGGCCCCTGTTTGAACGCGCTGCCAGACCTCCTCGCGCAGCCGATCGCGCGGGTAGCCAAAGAGCTCAAGCACCGTTTCCGCGGCCCGCAACAACAAATCGGCATACGCCGCGGCGTCGTAGTGCCAATCGCTCCCCAGCAGCGTGTAGGGGCGAACCCGATCCGCGGGCAGTTTGGCGTTGCGGTCGGTGATGATGTACTGAATCGCTTCTCCCGGATGCAGCCGGGCGCCGTGCCGGGACAGCGTGCGGGCCGCGATCGCCTGCGCCGAATTCGCGACGTACGCCGCAGGCTCTTGTGAGAGGTGATTGGTGATCGCCAGTTCGGCGGCCGTCACCTCCCCGCTCCGCACGAGCACCAGCGCACCTTCGATGATCGTGAGCAACTCGGGCATCGCCGCCTGCACGTCGGCCAGTGTCCGGCACCGGAACATCCGCTGCAGCAGGTCGGTCTGCATGCGCTCGACGATGATCGGGACATCCGAGCGCCGGACTTCAATCCCCCGCACTTTCGTGCTTCCGTCTTCAAACAGCCCCAGGTAGCGATTCGGGACCCCTACCCCGCGGTGGATGCGTGACGGCAGAAAGCCGATCCAGCGATAGACCCCTTCAACGTAAATCGGGAGGCCGGTCGCCGCGGTCACCTCGCGCGCCAGTGCGTCGTACTCCGCCTGTCCCGCGCCGGGTTTGTGCAGCCACATCGAGTCCACCAGCGCGTGGAGCATCCGGTAGCCGCGCTCTTCCGCCACTTCTTTTGCGCGCAGCAACATCTCGCGCGAATACGCCGTCACTGACTCGTGCGCCTCGATGCGCCCGAAGCGCGCATTGCGATAACCGAGGTAGCCGAATGACGTCACTAGGGCCCACTTCAATGCCGTCTGTCGTTGATGATAGATCGCGCGCGATTCCCCTTCAGTCTCCTGTCTGCGACGTTTGTAATGCGCGCGACGCTCGAGTAAATGACCAAGGACTTTGGGCACCAAGCCGCGGCGTCGCCGGCACACCGCGTAGCCGATTTCCGGCACGTGCGAGTCCGGGCAGCACGAGCAGCCAACAGTTTCCGGCGAAATATTAAACTGCGACATTATCATTGGATACATCGAGGAGAAATCAAGCTCACCGACGTTTTCAAACAATCCCACGATGGGCTGGTAGGTTAGCCCGCCCTTATCTGTCAGCAGCAACTGGCTCGCGGTTTTGAATGCCTCCGGCTCGCTCTTCTGCCAAGGAATCAGGATTCCGTCGCGCACGGCCTGGTTCAACTGCATCGAACTGATTGCGGTTCCGGTCGACGTGCGTCCCAACTCCTGCACGGGAATCCGTGAGAGGCGGGCGATATCGAGCAGCCCTGCCAGTTCCGACTCGCTATAGATAAATGAGTTCCGGAAATCGAGGTGCCACCGGCCGTGCAGCATCTGGGCGCCGGCCTGAAAAACGACCTGGCCGTAGGTGGTATAGGACCGGTCACGGCGCGTCCGGATCCCCTGCCCTCGGTCACGGTTGAGCAGCAGCGACTGCCTCGCCTGAGCGGCCAGGCCCTGCAGTTGGGGCAGCAGGAACGAATCCCCCCACTCGGTCAGCAAAACGTCGGGGTCATAACGCTGCAGCATGTGGTTGAGGCTGGTGATGAGATCCTCCGGGCGCGCACCATCCAGCACGGCGGTCTCTCCCTCCACGCTCACTTCAAGCAGGCCGCGGCGACCGTGGGTCGGCGTCGCGCCCCCTGTATCCAGCCGCAGCTGCATGGTCACCAGCGGCGGCAGCGGATATTCGAAATCCTCGGGAGAGTTGAGAGCCCGCAGCGCGCGAATCACCCCTCCTTCTGGTTCAACTTCACACCATGCCAGTGGAAACAGCCCCGTGTCATAGAAAAACAGCCGCGGCAGCGCGATGTCGCAGTTGTAAAGCGTCAACCCCGGGACGCGCGCGAGCGTCCGGGCGGTGAGCGGATATTGTAGGGGGCTGCGCAGGGCAACCCGAAGGACCGGGATCTCCTCGCCCGTCATGAACTCACGCTGGACCGCAGAGGTCAGCGCGGCATCGACACGAGCCTGCCGGATTGCCTGTTCCGCATGGCCAAGCGTGCTGGGCGGTCCGGAGATATACATCGCCGGATGATATCGGTAGAGCAACCGCTGCGGCCGACCATCACCATCGATCAGCCAGACGACCATTCCTTCGCGAACTGGATAGACGTCGAACAGCCAACCTTCAAGTACCGTTGGTCGTTGGTCGTGCGTCGTTGGTCGATATCCGGAAGATGAGATTCTCATCGGGGCAGTATCGCGATCCCGTCTTCCAGCGCCTGAACCCGCTGCGAGAGCACCTCGACCGCCTTCATCGCTTCCAACAGCATCGCGAGAAGAATGGAATCAAAAGGGGTGGAGTGCGATGCATAGTGCGCGGGAGCGGTGTGGTGTCGGGCGGCGGCGAAGAGCCGGTCGAAGATGGCCTGATCCTCCTTACGGAGGGCCCGGCGGAACGGCGCCCAATACGCCTCTTCCTGTGCGACCAGCTGGGTCATCGTCTGGATCGTCCGACCCATCACGACCACCTCCTCGCCGCCAGCATCCCGATCTCGGGTTGCCAGGTCCACGTTGCCGGACGAGGTTTCGTACAGGTAATCTGCACCACCTCGCCTTGTTGTGTCACCTTGAAGGTCCAAACCGCCGCCTCATTCAACGTGGCGAGGAATCGCTCTCGGCCTAGTGGCACCGCCAGTGGTGGACACACGCATAACGCCATCACACCCTCGACAGCCAGCCCCTTCAGGACGGGAGGGATGTGGTTGAAAATGCGGATCGCCTCTTTTAGAGGAACTTCTTCATCTAAAAGCGCATCAAGGAGCCCGGAGAACAGCACTGCTTTTCCTCCGAACTGCTTGAGCGAGCTCTGCAGCCGCCCGCGCAGTAGCGCCTCGAACTGGTGGCAGGTGAAGACGCGCGAGATCCGGATTTCGTCGAGCACCAACTTCGGGGCGATTCCCGACTTCCGAGCGAGGGTCGCGACCAGAAATGGATCGAACGCGTTGGCCCCATCGACCACCAGTAGGGGCTGCCCGGGGCGGACCACTTGAAGTCCGGCGAGCAGCCCAACGGTCAGCGAGGTTTCATCACCCGAGATGATTACCGGGCCGGTGATTTCGATGGGCAGCGGTAGATAACGCGCAAGCGCCATTGTCGCCGACGAACGATTGTTCGCCATCTCCACGCTACTGCTGTTCGCTGCCGGACAGTCAATAGCCCAAGTGGGCAGATCCCCTCTACATCCAGAACGATCACTCCTGAACCAGATTGCGGAAAGATCTCAGAAGAACACGTTCAGCAGCAAGTAGACGAGGATTCCAAGCGCCAAGCTGATCGACCACAGCAAGACCGCAATTCGTCCCACCTGCGGGTGACGAGTCGCTTGCTTTATCTGCCGCCAGTCGTAGGCCAACCCAATATAGACGTTGTAGATGACCAGCGGCACCGACACGATCGACAGCGCGATGTGGATGGTCAGCGCCGGAAGGTAGAGATAGAGCCGGACGTCCGGGGGACCGGGGAAGGCTTTCGTCCCTCCCAGCACCACCCGGGTGACGTACATCACCAGGAAGAGCGAAATGAAGACCAC
>DASXUC010000162.1:0-48421 GCA_036505015.1 bacterium
CTCGACCGGGATCAGGATGAAGACCTCGCTGTTCCAGATCGAGTGCACGAAGTTCGCGAAGTACCGCGCCCACCCGCTGCCCGTCAGCGGCTGGCCTCCCGAGTACACCAGCCCGGCGGCGACCCCATGCCGCCGCAGGAGTTCCCGGCACTGCGCAATGCGGTCCTCCCACACCGCGTCGGGCAGGCGCGGCGCCAGCCCGTGATAGTAGCCTGTCTCGATCGCCGTGCTCATCGTCCCAACCTCTCCGTCGGTCATCTCTGCTCCTTTCGATTCGGCTTCCGATCAGACACCGGAGACCCCCACGGCGCGAGGCCGGGCCGGCGGCAGTGCTCGGGCAGCCACGGCTGGAATCATCCCGGTGCCAGCGAGCAGCGCGATCCCTGGCGCCAGCGAACCGGAAAGGTCGCGCAGCGCCCCCATCGCCAGCGGCGCCGCCACCGCCCCGAGATAGCCCAATGACAGGACCATCCCCACCATGGTGCCGACCCCTGCGGTCGGGGCGAGGTCCGCGGGCAGCGCCAGTGCATATGTAAAGGAAAGCCCGATGCCCAAACCCGCCACCGCCGACCAGACCGCGGCGAGATCGGGGCGGGCTAGCAGCCCCAGGTGTCCTCCGATCAGCAGCGCCGAGGACAGGTAGAACGGCCGCTGGTAATGGGGCGGCGACCCCGCCAGCTTCGGGACGAGGAGCGCGGCCACGATCGACGCTAGGCTCATGGCGGCGAGCGCGACGGATCCGCGCACGAGATCGAAGCCGCGCGAGACGAGATAGCCAGGCAGCCAGGTGAGGAGCCCATTGAACGCCGCTCCCTGGGCCGCGAAGATCAACACCAGTGGCAGCAGAATGCGGCCGCTCCGCGCGCGGGGAGCCGCGGGATCGGCGGATGGGGACGGCGCGGGTCGGAGAGGCATTCTGGCCATGAACACCGCCCACACGACGAGTGTGATCAAGCCGAAGAACCCCCACACCACAAAGACGCCTCGCCAGGAAAAACGTCCCACCAGGGGCAGCAGCAGCGGCACGCTTAGCGCGGACGCCGCGAGCACGCCCACGTTGAGGCCGTTCGTGTAGACTGCCGTCGTCATCGTCGGGCCGGCCGGCGACGCCTGCGCGATCTTCCCCAGAGTCGGCTGCACGAGTCCCACCGCAGCGCCCAGCGCGACGAGCAACGCCAGCAGGGCGCCCGGGGTTGTGGCCAACCCCCGGCCCGCACCGACCAGACTCACCGCGAGCAGCCCACCGATCGCCATGCGGCGGATGCCCACGGCATCGCTGAGCAGTCCGCCGGGAATCGAGACAAGGGCGATGACCAGGAAGGGAAGCGCGGTCACGGCGCCGGCCAGCGTCGCAGAGAGGCGTAGATCGCTCATGATCAACGGGAGCATCGGCCCCGATGCGGTCAGCGGCGCCCGCAGGTTGATGCCGAGCAACCAGGCCAGGAGCAGCATGGGGGTGCGGGGCACGTCGTAGGCTGTGATGACGCCGCTTTCCATTACTCGGTACCCTCCGCCGCGGGCGCGTCATCGACCGTTCGCGCGTGCCTGCGTTCCACCATCGCCTCGAGCCGCCCAAGGATGTCGTGCATCTCACCGCGCACGACCTCCCGCCAGTACTTGCTGTGTCTCCCCACGTGGCGGTAGCGCTTCCATCGTTCGCGCAGGAGCTTTGGGGGCCGCAGGCGCCGCAGGTCGCGCAGCGCCCCAAGGATGTGGTGGCGGAGCATCTCGGCCATGGCGGGGGGATCGGTATGTGCACCCGCGCCGGGTTCCGGGACGATGGCGTCGATGATCCCCATCGCCCGCAGATCGCCGGCGGTGGACTTTAACGCGCTGGCCACGTCGGTGGCCCGCGTGGTGTCGCGGTGCAGGATTGCCGCGGCGGCTTCGGGGGAGATCACGGAGTAGAAGGCGTGCTCCAGCATCAGCACGCGGTCCGCCACCCCCAGGGCCAGAGCCCCCCCGCTGCCTCCTTCTCCGATCAGGACCGCGACGGTCGGCGTGGGCAACATCGCCATTGCCGCCAAGTTTTGCGCCAGCGCCAGCCATACGCCCTTGCTCTCGGCATCGTATCCTGACGCCGCGCCAGGGGTGTCGATGAATGTCAACACCGGCAGGTGGAACTTCGCGGCGAGATTCATCAGCCGCAGGGCCTTGCGATACCCTTCCGGCATTGCCGAGCCCTTGCGGCACTTCGCCTGTTCTTCCGGCGTCCGGCCGCGCTCCTGCCCAATGATCATCACCGTGTGCCCGCCCAGCTCCCCGAGCCCGGCGACGATCGCCGGATCGTCGCCGGATTGACGGTCGCCGTGCAGTTCGACGAAGCCGCGGACGAGGTACTCGATGTACACGCGCGTGGTGGGCCGGTCCGTCCGGCGGGCCAGTGTCACCTCATCCCATGCCGACAGCGGCGCCCGCGGCGCGCGCCCCCGCCGGATCCGGTAGCGGGCGGACCGGCGGAGCTTGGGCAGCGGCGTGCGGTTGGGAACCTCCGGGGAGAGATGGCGGATCAGATACGCCACGTCGTGCCGCATCTGATCCAGCGGCACCACCAGATCGAGCAGTCCGGCCTGCAGCAGGGTTTCCGCGCGGTGGGAGTCCGCGGGCAAGACGGTATTCTGCATGGTCTCAATGACCCTGGGCCCCACAAAACCGATCTGCGATCCGGGGGCGGCGACCAGCACGTCGCCGAGCGCGGCAAACGAGGCCGCCACGCCGCCGAACGTCGGATGGCCGAGGATCGAGACGTAGGCGAGGCCCGCTTTGTCGTGCCGGGCGCGGGCTTCGGCGGTCTTCGCCATCTGCATGAGGGACAGCATGCCCTCCTGCAGGCGCGCGCCGCCGCTGGCGGTATAGCTGACGACAGGCAGCCGCCTGCGGATGGCGAGGTCGAATGCCTTGGCCACCTTTTCGCCGGCCACCGAGCCCATCGTGCCGCCGATGAAGCCGAACTCGAACGCGATCAGGATCACCGGCAGCCCTTCCATCCGGCCCTCCCCGATGACCACGGCCTCGCGCAGCTTCGTCCGCTCGCGGGCTTCGGACAGGCGCTGACGGTACGGCACGTTGTCGACGAAGGCCAGCGGATCGATCGAGACCAACCCCCGGTCGTGTTCTTTGAAGCTGTCGGGATCCGCGAGAAACGTGATGTGACTGACGGCATCCATCTCTTCCGCCCGGCTCATGACCTGCGCTCTTCCCTGAAATACGGGACCCCCAGCGACGCGGGGGGACGGGATTTCCTCCGGCGCTGACTGGCATTGACGAGAAACAGAATCGTCACCAGGTACGGGGTCATCGTCAGGAAGTGCACGGAGATGCCGGTCCCCACCGCCTGCATGCGTAGCTGCAGCGCTTCCATCCCGCCGAACAAATACGCGCCGGCGGCGACCATGAGCGGATTCCAGCCGGAGAACACCACGAGCGCCAGGGCGATCCAGCCGCGTCCGGCGGACATCTGATCGACCCACATCGTAGTGTAGGCCAGCGAGAGGTAAGCGCCGGCCAGCCCCGCGAGCGCCCCGCCGAGGATCACGCAGCCGTACTTCACCAGCGCGACGTTCACACCCAGGGCGTCCGCCGCCTCGGGGTTCTCTCCTACCGCGCGAATGTTCAGGCCAAGATGGGTTCGGTACAACACCGCCCACGCCAGGGGAATGATCGCGTAGGACGCGTAGACCAGGGCGTCTTGTTGGAAGAGGATCCGGCCGAGGACGGGAATGTCGGAGAGTCCCGGCACGCGGTAGATCTCGATCCCCCCCGCCACCTGACCGATGACGCCGCGGCCAAGGAACGACGTCAGACCGACCCCGAGCAGCGTGATAGCCAGGCCGCTGACGACCTGATCGCTGCGCAGCGTCACCGTCAGGTACGCGTGGATGAACGCCGCGAGACCGCCAAACACCACGGCCGCGAGCAGCGCCACGGCAATGTTGGAGATCAGATAGCTGGAGAGAAACCCCGCCAACGCACCGACCAGCATCATCCCCTCGATGCCGAGGTTGAGGATGCCGGCGCGCTCCGCGAACACCTCGCCCGTAGCCGCCAGCAGCAGCGGGGTGCCCGAGCGGACCGCGGCATGGAGAATCGGGCCGATCAGGTCAAACAGTGACATCGGCACGCTCCTCCCGGCGCAGCACGACACGGTACCGCGACAGCACCTGTCCGCCGAGGATGAACAGCAGGATCATCGCCTGCACGACCAGGACGATGGCCGTGGGCACCTTCATCCCGATCTGCAGCGCCTCGCCCCCCACATACAGCGCTCCCAGCAGGGCGGCAACGACGACCACACCCAGCGGGCGCCGCCGCGCCAGCCAGGCTACGATGATCGCGGTGTACCCGTACGGCGCGTTCGGCGGCGAGATGCCGTGCACGAGCCGGAGTTGGATGCCGGCCACCTCGACCATGCCAGCCAGCCCGGCCAGCCCGCCGCTGATCACCGCCGCGATGAGCACGGTGCGCAGCACGTCGATACCGGCGTACGCCGCGGCGCGGGGATTTTCCCCGACGACCGTGATCGCAAAGCCCCAGCGGGTTCGTTCGATCAGGATGTAGAAGCAGACGGCCAGGACGACCGCCAGCACGAACCCCCAGTGCAGCCGCGTATCGAAGAACCGCGGGAGCTGAGCCGCATCGGGGAACCGCTTGGTCATCGGGAAGTTCAACGTCAGCGGATCTTTCCAGGGGCCGTAGAGGAAGTAGGCGACGAACAGGATGGCGACGTAGTTCAACAGCAGCGTGGTCAGGATCTCGTTCGTGTGCAGCCGGAGCTTGAGGACCGCGGGAAGCAGCGCCCAGAGCCCGCCGGCCGCCGCCGCCGCCAGTGCCATCGTTGGCAGAAATCCCACCCCGGGCAACTCCCAGCCCTGCAGCACCGCCAGCGTTGCCGCGAACGCCCCCATGTAGAGCTGGCCCTCCGCGCCGATATTCCAGAAGCCCACCCGGAAGGCCACCATCACCCCCAGACCCGTGAGCATCAGCGGGGTGGCCTTCACCAGCACCTCCGCGACATTGTGGACACTGCCGAACGCCCCGAGCATCATCTGCACGTACGCGTGGAGCGGATTGGCGCCGGCGGCGTAGAGCACGAGGCCGGCAACCACAAAGGCGGAAACAACGGACAGCACAGGCACGAGGAACGCCAGCGCGCGCGAAGGGGTTGTGCGCAGCTCCAGGCGAGGCGCGATCATACTGTCCTCACGGCCGCGGCGTCGGTCCGAGGCCGCTCCGGCCTGACGCCCGCCATCATCAGGCCCAGGCCGCCGACGTCGTACTCGCCGGAGGCCTGTGATCCTATCACTTCCCCCCGAAACAGGACGGCGATGCGGTCGGACAACTCGAAGAGCTCCTCGAGGTCCTCAGAGACGAGTACGATCGCGGCGCCGCGCAGTTTGTGCGCCTGCAACGCCTGCCGCACGAACGACGTGGCGCCCACGTCCAAGCCGCGCGTCGGCGATACCACCACGAGCAGGTCCGGGGCGAACGACATTTCCCTGGCCAGAATGGTCTTCTGCAGGTTGCCGCCCGACAGCGTGCGCAGCGGGACCCGAGGGCCGCTGACCTGGATGCCGTACTCGGCAATCAACTCGTCGGCGTGCTGCGCGATCGCGTGTGGATCGAGAAACAGCGATGCGCCGAAGCGGCGGTCGCGGAACGACTTCAGGATCAGGTTCTGGGCCACCGAGAGGGCGCCCACGGACGCGACCCCAGAGCGGTCGGCGGGCACATAGCTCAGACCCGCATCGATAAATCGCAGGGGGGGCGCAGCGGTGAGATCGATCCCTTTGACGCGGATGCGGCCCGCGGCGGGCCGGCGGAGCCCGCACAGCGCATCGGCCAGTTCCTCCTGCCCGTTGCCGGCAATGCCGGCGACGCCCAGGCATTCCCCGGCCCGCACGGAGAACGACACGTCCCGCACGGCGAGGACCCCGCGGTCCCCGGGCACACGCAGCCCCTCGACCTCCATCAGCGGGCGGCCGAACTCCGGCGACCGGTCGAACCCTTCTGCGGGAAGTTCCCTCCCGATCATCATCCGGGCCAGCTGATGCTGGTCGGTCTGCGATGTGTTGACCGTGCCGATCATCTGTCCGTGCCGCATCACGGAGATGCGATCGGAGACCTCGAGGACCTCGTCCAGTTTATGCGAGATGAAAATCACGCTGTGTCCGGCCTCGAGCATCCGGCGCAGGGTCTGAAACAACGCCTGGGCCTCTTGGGGGGTCAGGACCGAGGTCGGCTCGTCGAGGATCAGCGCGCGTGCATGCCGGCTGAGAGCTTTGACGATCTCCACGCGCTGCTGCTCGCCCACCGACAGTTGCCAGACATAGGCCGCCGGGTCGACCTCCAGACCGTAGCGCCGGCCCAGGTCATTCACCACCGCGGCCGCGGCGCGCGCGTTGAACGTGGATAGGCTGGACTGCATCCCCAAGGCCACGTTCTCCGCGACGGTCAGATTCGAGACCAGGCGGAAGTGTTGGTGTACCATTCCGATACCGTGCGTGATGGCGTCGCGGGGCGAGCGGATCGGCACCTCCTGCCCGTCGATCGCGACGGTGCCGGCGTCCGGCCGGTAGATGCCCATCAGCACGTTCATCAGCGTGCTCTTCCCGGCGCCGTTTTCTCCCAGCAGCGAGTGGACTTCGCCGGGCAGGACGTCGAAGTCGACCGACTGGTTGGCGACGATGCCGGGAAATCGTTTCGTGATCCCGCGCAGCGAGATCAGCGGAGGCCCGTCCGGGCTCACGTCAGAACCACATCGACGCGGTGCTCGCGTTCGACGAGCACGCGGCCGCCTTTGATCACGAAGCGCGGCCGCGCATCGTCGCGGAATGCCTGCGCGACGTCAGCACAGTCCAACACGTTGAGATCGGCAGGTGCTCCTTCGTGAATGCCGTAGTCGGCGATCCCCATGATGCGGGCGCCGTTCTCGGTAGCCATGTCGAACAGCAGGTCCAACTCCGCCGGCAGGCTCCACTGGATCGCCAAGGCGCCCACCAGGCCAATTTCGAGCGGATCCGCCCGTCCCAGCGTCGGGTTAAAGGGATCCATGATGTTGTCGGACCCATACGCCACGTTAATCCCGGCCGCGTGGAGATCTCTGACCCTGGTCAGCCCCCGACGCACGATGCCCCGGTCCAGCCGGCCGTGCACGAGCAGGTTCAGCGTTGGACAGGTGATCACGTGCATCTCTGCTTCCCGCAGCAGCTCGATCAGCCGGTGCGCGTAGTACTCGTTGCAGGACTCGAGCATCGCGGCGTGGCTGGCCGTGGTCCGCCCCTGGTAGCCGGCGGCGATGGCCCGCCGGGCAAAGTATTCGAACGCGCGCGATGCCGGGTCGTGCGAGAGATCGAGATGGAGATCGACGTCGGCTCCATGCGCGGCGGCAATCTCGAAGACGGTGTCGATGTGCCGGTCATACGGCCAATCGTGGAGGCCGATCTCCGGCCCGCCGCCCACGAGGTCGGCGCCCATCGCTACAGCTTCTCTGAGCAGCGGAGCCGTCTCGTCGTTGATGCCTTCCTGCGGATATGCGACGATCTGCAGGTCAACAATGCCTGCGTACCGGTCGCGCACCAGCAGCAAGGCTTCGACGCCGAGCAGCCGGACGGCCCCGTCGACATCGACGTGGGTCCGGATGTATGTCGTGCCGTGGCTCACCGCCAGCTCGATGGTCCGGCTGGCGCGGCGGACGATGTCCTCGATCGTGTAGCTGCCCTTCAGCGCCCGCAAGATCCGCACGGCTTCCCCGACCGTGCCGGATACGTTGCTCGGCGCCCGCTCACTGGTAAAAGCCTTGTCCAGATGCATGTGGGGATCGACGAAGGAAGGCGCGACCAGCCGGCCGGCCGCCTCAATCTCGCGGTCGCCCCGGGCCTCCAGGCGCTCGGCGATTGCGGCGATGCGACGACCCTGCACGCCGATGTCGACGACGCGCTCACGGTTCCGGAGTTTTGCCCGGCGGATGACCAGATCCACGGCCGCGAGCCCGCTCAGGCGACGTACAGGTCGTGCGGAGCGGGCGTCAGTTTAAGCGCCGCGCCATCGGTCACCAGGTAGGTGTCCTCCACCCGCGCCCGGGTGAGCCCGGGTTGCATCAGCGCCGTTTCTACCGAGATCGTCATCCCCTTCCGGATCACTAGGTTCGGCGCCCATTGGGAAATCAGCGGGGGCTCGTTTTTCATAAAACCGATACCGTGTCCCTGCAGGACGTGGGATTGTGCGCGCCGGAACCCGTGCCGCTCGATCGTCTTGAAGTATGTTTCCGAGAGCGCGGAGACGGTGACCCCCGGCTTCAGGATTTCTACCATCGCGGAATTCCCCGCCACGGTCGCGTCGAACATCCTCCGCAGATCGGCCGACGGCGGGCCGATCACCGCCGTGCGGGCGATGTCGCTGACATAGCCGCGGTACGTGACTCCGGGGTCGATCATCAGCACGTCGCCCTTGTGCATCCGGCGCAGCGTCACCGAGAAGGGCTTGTTCGGGATCTCCGACCCCGGGGCCGACTGGGAGTCCACGTGACAGGCGGCCATCTCGTCGACCTCGGCGCCTCGATCGCAGACCGCCTCCCAGAAGGCGGCGTAGTACTCGTGCTCCTTCCGCCCCTCACCAAGGGCTTTGTAGATGGCCTCGACGCCATCGCACAGGATCGCATTGGATCGCCTGATCATCTCCACGTCGTAGTCGGTCTTCACCGCGGTGAGATCCCACAGCAGGGTCGAGGCATCCTCAACGGCGGCGCCGTCCAGCGCCCGGGCGAGGCTTTGGTCCAGCACGCTGGGGAGGAAGTCGCCCTGCATGCCATGCCGCCCCAGCCCGATCCGTCCCGCCGCCATTCCCCGCTCCCGCACGACGTCACGGAGAATCGGCACCATCTCCGCATAGCGGTCGAAGCTGCCGAGGTGCGCATACGCCCGTACGTCACGGATCGGGGAGGAGTGCTGGAGCAGCGGCACCATATGCGGATAGTTGACGATGAAACACAGTTCCCCCGACAGGGGGATGAAGATGAACGACTCGGCGTTCCACAGCGGTTCCTTGTAGTTGGCAAAGTAGCGGGCCCAGTCCCGGCCCGTGAGGACCTGCCCGCCCGCATACACGAGCAGCGCATCCAGGCCCCGTTCCGCCATCAGCCGGCGGCAACTGGCGATGCGCTCATCCCACACCTCCTGCGGGATAGCAGGGCAGACCCCCTTGCCAATCGTCTCTTCCAGCTCGAGCCGCTCCGAGTCTGTCAGGTCATAGTACATGCGAGTCACTCTCCGGCGGCCGACGGTGCCGGCCTACCGGGGAAGCGTGCCAACGATCCCCTCGACGAGGAATCCCAGGCTCCAGGCCTCCTGGTGGCTGAGGACCTTTCCCGCCGGTACCCGCACCGCACCCGACTGGTCCCGGATCGGGCCCCTGAAGATGAACCACGTCCCATCGATCAGCGCCTGCTTGCGGTCCGCGACCAGCTGGCGGACGTCGGCCGGAACCGGACGCCCCAGCGGCGCCAGCGTGACGCCGCCTTCTTTCAGTCCCCACAAATAGTTCATGCTCTTGAAGGTGCCGTTACGGATTTTCAGCGCCACATCGACAAAAATCGGTCCCCAGTTCCACACGGCGGACGTAAGGTTCCCCCGCGGGCCGAACGCGGACATGTCCGAGTAGATCCCGATCGAGTACTTTCCGCGCCGTTCGGCGGCCTGCACCGGTGCCGGCGAGTCGGTATCCTCCGCCACCACGTCCGCGCCCACATCCATGACGCTCTCGGCCCCTTCCCGCTCCTTCGCCGGGTCGTACCAGGACTGGGTCCAGACGAGGTGGATCTTGGCCACGGGGTTGACCGAGCGCACGCCCATGGCGAAGGCGTTCACGTTGAGGATCACGTTGGGCACCGGCATGTGGGCGACATATCCGATGATGTTGCTCTTCGTCATCTTGCCGGCAATGATCCCGGTCAGGTAGCCGGCTTCGTAGTCCTTCACGTAGTAGGTAGCGACGTTGGGCGCCAGCCTGAATTGGCAGCAGTTGATGATCACCACGTTCGGGAACCGCTGCGCCACCGCGAGGGTGGAGTCCATGTAGCCAAAGCTGCCGGCGATCAGCATCCGGTAGCCCCGCCGGGCGTAGTCCGTGAGCACGCGCTCCGCCTCTGCCGTTTCGGGCACGGACTCCGAGTACGCGACTTCCACGTTGGGCACCCGGGCCTCGAGGTATTTCAATCCGATCAAATGGGACAGCCCCCAGCCCGCGTCTCCAACCGGAACCGCCAGGATCATTGCCACACGGAGTTTTTCGGGGCCCTGAGCCTGCACAAAACTGGACCCGAAGAACAGGATCGTGATCAACGCCAGCGCCAGAAGCATCGACGTGAATTTCACCCGCATCGTGACCCCTCCCATCGGATTTGGCTCTTACCTGCCGGGCTGCGTACCAACGATCTCCCAATCACGAAATATCGCCTCGCACTCTGGTCCCAGGATTCCGTCGATGATCTCCAGAGGCCAGCCGATCATTTCCTGGAGCATTTCCGCGGTGTAGTGACGATAGTGGTAGATGCGGGTGGAGAATCGATCCAGGGTGGCGAACCGGACGCCCACGACGACGCGGCGTATCCCGGCGAAGAAGACGGCCCCACAGCACATCGGGCAGGGTTCGCAGGTCGTGTACAGCGTGGCGTCACCAAACTCCGCGAGGCCCAGGCGCTGCGCGGCTTGGCGGATGGCCACGATCTCGGCGTGCAGGACGGGATCGCGCCGCGATACGGCGCGGTTCCGACCCCGGCCCACAATCTCGCCGCGGTGGACGACGACCGATCCGAAGGGGCGCTCCCCCTCCTCCAGTCCCTCGCGGGCCTCTTGCAGGGCGACCACCATAAACCTCTCTTGCTGCAAGCGGTCCGCCGGCATGTCCTCGATGACTCGGCTCGTCGTCGGGTGTCCCATGTATACAAGTTAGATCGAGCGCGCGCGTCCCGAAAGGAAAGACGGTTGCTTCGCCCTGCCTGTCGCCGATTCCTCCCATGACGTTTCCCAGATGCCCGGTGGCTGGTCTTGGAGAAAATAGCAGGAAGCCCTGATGGTGGGCTAGACGATAGGGGTAATAAGCGTCCCCCGCGGCAACCCGCGGATCTCACCGTGCTCCATCACCACCCCACCCCGGACGATCGTGTAGACCGGCATCCCGGTGACCGGCCACCCGTGAAACGGGGTAACCTTGCTCCGGCTATGCAGGCGGTCCGCTGCGATCACGCCGGTTTTGCGCAGGTCCACAATCGTGATGTCCGCATCGGCGCCGCGCTCCAGGTTCCCCTTCCGCGGCCACATGCTCCACGCGCGCGCCGGCCCTTCGGACTGCAGTTGAACATATTGGGAAAGCGTCAGGCGACCGGCATTCACCGCCGTCAGCATCAGCGGCACGCTCGTCTCGACCCCAGGCCAGCCGGAGAGTGCCTGCCAGATGTTCCCCATCGGGTCGCCTGCCCTCTTCTCCTCCGGCGTGTGGGGAGAGTGGTCGCTCCCCATGGCGTCGATCGTACCGTCCAGCACTCCGCTCCACAGCGCCTCGCCGTGCTCGCGGGCGCGTACCGGCGGGTTGATTTTCATCACGCTGCCCAAGCGCAGCCGTACCATGTCGTGTCCGTCCAGGAGTAAGTAGTGTGGGCACGTTTCACAGCGGACGTCCACGCCCATCGCCTTGCCGCGCCGTACTTCGTCCAATCCTTCCCTGGAGCTCAAGTGGTAGATCATCAACCTGCTCCCAACCCGACGCGCCAGTGCGATGGCACGCCGGACTGCCGTCGCCTCGGCCGCGGCCGGACGCGACTCCAGGTGTGCCAGCGGATCGGTACGACCCTCGCGCTCGAGCCGTGCGCGCGCCTTGAGGAGGATGGCGTTGTCTTCCGCATGCACCGCGCAGCGCAATCCGGTCTCCCGCACCATCCTCCACGCGTCAACGAGTGAACCTTCAGATGGGGCGGGGATGTTGCCCACCGTCTCCCCCATGAACACCTTGTAGCCGATCACCCCGGCGCCGGCGAGCGGCACGATTTCTTCGGCATTTCCCTCCGTAATGACCCCGAGCACGGCATAGTCGCAGTAGGCGGCTCCGCGGGCCCGTTCCAGCTTGCGCTCCAGCGCCGGCACGGTCGCGGTCGGCGGGATGACGTTGGGGTTGTCGATAATGGTGGTGATCCCCCCGGCCACGGCCGCCCGTGAGCCGCTATCCCAGTCCTCTTTGTATTCGAGGCCGGGAGAACGAAAGTGAACGTGAGGATCGATCAACCCTGGCAGGACGTGCAGGTCCGTCGCGTCGATGACCTCGCGCGCCTCCGGCAAGTCATCGCGGAATACCACGTCCAGGACCATGCCCTGCTGGATCAGGATGTGTCCATGCCGGCTGGAGCGGGGAGAGACGATCGTCCCGTTCTTGATCAGCAGATCGACCCGCATCGCCCTACGACGCGATCAGCGTGACCTGGTCTTCGCCGTCCACTTCCGCGAGACGCACCTGGACTTTGTATCGCGCATCCGCGGAGACCTTTCGCCCCACGTAGTCCGCCCGGACAGGCAATTCCCGGTGTCCGCGATCAACGAGCACGGCGAGTTGAATCTGTGCCGGCCGTCCGAGGTCTACGAGCGCATCCAATGCAGATCGAACCGTGCGTCCAGTAGACAACACGTCGTCGACGAGCACCACGATTTGGTTCGTAATGTCTACCGGGATATCGGTCCGGTGGATCCGGGGGACATCCCGACGTAGCGTCAGGTCGTCCCGATACAGCGCGATGTCGAGCTCTCCGACGGGAATGACCGCATTCTCGAATCCGGCGATGAGCGAAGCCAGTCGCCGGGCCAGGGGCACGCCCCGGGTCCGGATACCGACCAAGACGAGCTCCTCAGCCCCGCTGTTGTGGTCGGTGATGTGATGGGCAATGCGGTGCAGCGCCCTCTTTACATCGACGGCGGTCATGATGGTGGCGTCGACAGGGTCCGCCACGAGAATCGGTCAGCCGCCGGGGGTCGGCGCCGGCGGCTCAAACATGCTCGACGGCCGCCGCATGGAGCAGTGTTCGAATTGCGGCATAGAACACGTTGCAGCCCGCTTCGACATCATCAGGAGACACCCATTCCTTCGCAGAATGACTGGTGCCGCTCACGTTGCGCGTGAGCAGCATCCCCGTTGGAGCCATGGCCGCCAGCTGCATGGCATCGTGTCCGGCCAGGCTGACAATCCGCCGGTGGCTGATGCGCTCCGCCGCGGCCGCCGATTCCAAGAGCTCCACCATTCCGTCGTGGAGTACAACAGGAGCCTCCTCGCCGACCATGGAGACACGGATGTCCAGCTTCCTCGCCGCGGAGACTTTCCCCGCCACCTGGAGGATTGCCCGCGCCAGCCGCTGGCGGCTTCCCGCGTTGACCCCGCGCACGTCCACGCCCATCTCCACTTCACCCGGGACCACATTCATGACATTGGGTGAGACGCGGAAGAATCCGATCGTGGCGACGGTTCCCCATGCTCGTTCGCGTTCGACAAGATCTTCCACCTGGCTCAGGATCCGACCAGCCGCCATGAGCGCGTCCTTGCGCTGTTCAGGCAAGGCGGCTCCGGAATGAGCGGCCTCTCCGATAACCGTCACGCGGATCCGCAAGGGGGCCGCGATCCCCGTGACGATTCCTACCGCCGCCCCAGCATCCCGTAACAGCGTGCCCTGTTCGATGTGCAACTCGACATAGGCCCGCGGTACCTGACGACACCGGGCCGCATCCAACTGTGCCGGGTCGAGTCCACTCTCCGCCAAGCATTCACGCAGCGTGTGTCCGCTCTGATCATGCCATCCCGATGTGTCGGCCGCCCGCAGTCGACCCACAAAGACCCTGCTGCCGAACATCCCCTGGCCGAAACGGCTTGACTCCTCCATCTGGAAGGACACCACTTGCACGGGGATCCGTGGGTCCAGCCCTTCACTCTTGCAGGCCGCCACAACCTCCAAGGCTGCCGCGACCCCCAGGCAGCCATCATACTTGCCGGCGTCGGGCACCGAATCGATGTGCGATCCGATCAGGATCGGGGGCGTCGCCAGGTCGCCCCATGTACCGAAGATGTTCCCGGCAGCGTCCACGTGCACAGACAGATCGAGATCATGCATCCAACGGATGAGCAGCGCCCGAGCTTCGCGGTCCGGCGGGGAAAAGGCCAGCCTGGTGATCCCGCCGTCTGTCCGCCCAATGGCCCCCAGCGCCTCAATTCGCTCCAGCACCGCCTGTACGTCGATCCCCACGCGCCTCAGCCCTCTGGTGCTATGTCCGCAGGCGGGGGTCCAGCGCGTCCCGCAGCGAGTCGCCCAGCACGTTGAACGCCAGCACGGTGACCGTGATCGCCAGCCCGGGGAAAATGGCCATCCACGGCGCGCGCTGCACAAAGTCGACGGCCGCGCCGCTGAGCATCAGCCCCCAGGCCGCGGTGGGTTCGTTGACCCCCAGCCCCAGAAAACTGAGCGATGCCTCCAGCAGGATGGCCTGCCCGAGAAACGCGGTCACCATCACCAGGTACGGCGCCACGACGTTGGGCACCATATGGCGAAAGATGATCCGCCAGGGCCCGGCGCCGACCGCCCGTGCGGCCTCCACATATGTCGTGCGGCGGATCGAGAGCGAACTCGCCCGGATCACCAGTTCGATCCGCGGCACGAACGAGAGGGCGATGGCCAGGATGAGGTTGACCGTGCCGGACCCCAGAATCGCCACGATCGCCATCGCCAGGATGATGATCGGGAATGAGATCAGAATATCGGCCACGCGCTGGATGGCCAGATCCGTTGCGCCTCCAAAATGGGCGGCGATCACACCGACCACCGCTCCCAGCGTGGCCCCGGCGAGGGACGCGGCAAACCCCACCAGCAGCGCGGTGCGCGCGCCGTAGATCAGCCGGCTGAGCACGTCCCGGCCGAAGGCATCGGTACCGAGCCAGTGACCGGGATGCGGTGCCGTAAGCATGGCGCTGAAGTCGTTGGCCACCGGATCGTACGGCGCGATCCACGGCGCCAGGATGCCAGCGATGGCGATGGCCGCGATCACCAGCGCCCCCACCGTCCCGACCGGCTGCCGGCGCACGAAGCGGACCAGCCAGGAGGCGCGCGGCCGCGGCCGGGTCAGTCCGGGCGTGGGCGCGGTGAGGAGGTCTTGAGTCATCTACCCGTAACTCAGCCGCGGATCGAGCCACGCATAGAGCAGCTCGATCAGGAAGTTCACGATGATGTACGCGACGGCGACCAGCAGCAGCAGGCCCTGGATCAGGGTGTAATCACGATGGCTGATGGCATCGACGAAGAGTTTGCCGATGCCGTTGAGATTGAACACCTGCTCGGTGACGACCAGGCCGCCGATGAGAAAGGCGAACTCCAGGCCGATTACGGTGACCACGGGGAGGAGCGCATTGCGCAGGACGTGGCCCACGATGACCGCGCGGGCGGCGAGCCCTTTCGCCCAGGCGGTCCGCACGTAATCCTCGCGCAGCACCTCCAGCATGGCCGACCGGGTCATCCGGGTCGTGACCGCGGAGTAGCGGTACCCCACCGCGAGCGCCGGCCAGATCAACTGCAGCAGGTTTGCGCGCGGATCCACCCACAGCGGCGTAAACGTCAGCGGCGGCAGCCAGTGAAACACCGACAGCAGGACCAGGATCATCAGAATCCCCAGCCAGAACGAGGGCGTCGCCAGGCCGGCGACGCTGACGACCTGCACGCCGTAGTCGACCCAGGACCCCCGCCGCACCGCGGCGATGATGCCCAGCGGCAGGGCGATGGCGACGGCGATCAGCGTGGCCATGATCGCCAGCTGGATGCTGAGCTGAAACCGCAGGGCGATCTCCTGGGCGATGGGCTGCCCGGTCCACATCGACGTCCCCAGGTCGAATCGCAGGATGCCCACCAGCCACCCGGACAGCTGCTCCCAGACGGGTTTGTTCAACCCCAGCCGGGTCCGCTCGGCTTCGATCACGCTGGGCGTGACGAAGGAGCCGCCGCTGACGAGCCGCAGGGAGACGATGTCGCCGGGGACGATGCGGATCAGCACGAAGATGATCACCGCCACGGCGAGCAGCGTCGGGATCATCAGCAGCAGGCGGCGGACGGCGAATCGGGTCACGTCAGACGCGGGAAGAGACGGCGGCGCCGGGGACCGCGCGGCGATCCCCGGCGGATACCGTCCCGAACGAGATCACTCGCCGAGCCACACGTCCTGGATATCCTCCAGGTAATGCGAGGGACCGACCTTGTACCCGTGGACGCGGGCCCAGTACGGAATAATGCGCTTCCACCACAACACGTAGATCTGCCAAACGCGGTCGTTGAGCAGCCGCCGCTCGAACTGCCGCACCAGCACCATACGGTGGGCCGCGTTGGTGGAGCGGCTTTGCTCGGTGTAGAGCCGGTCCAGCACCGGGTCATTATACCCGCCGTAGTTCAACGGGCTCTTGTCCGCGGAGAGGAACTTCACCAGCTGCAGGTCGGGATCGTCGTAGAAGTCGCAGTTGAAGTCCACCGCCGCATCGAAGTTGCCCGCCCGCTCGTCGGCCAGGTACGGTCCGGTCTCTTTGACGACGTGGTTTACGCGGAGCCCGATCTGTCGCCACTGGTCGATGAGGAATACGCCCACGAACGAGTAGGGCATCTGGATGTTGCGGTTGAGCAGGTTGAACTCGAATCCCTCGGGGACCCCGGCCTCTGTCAGCAACTGACGGGCCTGCGCGCGGGCGGCGTTGATGTCGCGGCCGTACCCGATCAGCTTCTCGAGCTCGTCCCGTGGAGTTTTGAACGGTCCATCCGGACGCGTCACCCCGCCGACAGGACCAACGAACGCAATCTGAGACAGCGCCTGGGACCCACCCCATCGGTCAATGGCCAGCGAGAGGGCCTTGCGGAACCGCGCATCGTCGAACGGCTTGCGCTTCACATTGAATACAACGGTGTTGTTGCACAGCCACCCACTTTCCTCGGCCACCACCCGCGTGCCCAGCGTGTTCACGATGTCGTCCCGCTGCGTCGGCGAGAAGCCTCGGAACTCCACCACGGCCTGCCCGCTCTTGACCGCGTTCACGGCCGCGGCGGCGTTGGTGATGAACAACGCCCGGTATCCGTCGAGGTAGGGCCGGTCCTTCACCCAGTAGTTCTCATTGCGGACACCTACCCAGTGCGAACCGCGGACGTACTCCACGAACTTGAACGGCCCGGTGCCCATCACGTTGCGCTCGTACCAGTGCGGATCTTTCTCAATGATGTCGGCCTTATAGATCCAGTTCCAGGGCGACGCGACATTCTGCAGGAATGACGGCGACCTCCACTTCAGCCTGAACACAATGGTGTTGGCGTCCGGCGCGTCGATCCGATCCACCACTTCGTACGCGGCCTGGCGGGCGCTGACGACGTCGCCTTTCGGAAAGATGATCTTCTCGTACGACGCCTTGATGTCGCGTGACGTAAGCAGGCTGCCGTCGTGGAACCGCACTCCGCGCCGGATTTTGAACGTCCAGGCCAGGCCGTCGGCTGAGACACTCCAACTCTCCGCCAGATCGGGCACGACCTTGGGATAGTTCAGCGGGTCGAACTTCACCAGCAGGTTGTAGTGCGGCCGGATCGGATGGATCACGGCAAACGTGGTCTCGCGGTGCGCGTCGAACGACGGCGGCTCGGCGTTCACGATGAACACCAGGGTGCCGCCGCGCCGGGGCGCTTGGGCGATCGTAGGGGCGGACACCAGACCGAAGGCCAGCGCGCCGGCGAGCACTGCCACAACGAGGGTGCGCAGATGGCGCATAGACACGCTCCTCCTCCGCAGGGGATGGGTCGTCTCTTCACTACGACGCGCCTCCAGGGCCTCCTTTCCGCATTCCAGGAGTCGGTTTGGCGCCCAGCGAACATCACTTCGGTCGTGAAGATCGACACAAGGAGGCGCCCATGCGCACGAAGCGGATGATCCCGTCGCTGGTGGTCCTGGTGCTTGCCGTCGTGGCGCTGGCCACGGACGCGCAGCAGCGGGCCGGCTGGCCGCGGTCGGTGGCGATCGGCTCCGCCAGCATCGGCGGAGTGTACTACGTGATCGCGGGCGGCTACGCCAAGGTGATCCAGGAGAAGCTGGGGGTCCCGTCCAGCGTGGAAGTGACCGGCGGGCCGGAGCAGAACATCCTATTGCTGTCGGCCAAGAAGATCGAGCTCGGTCTCGCCACGATGGGTCCCCTGTACGAAGCGCTCCGCGGAATCGGCTGGGCGGACCATCGCTACACCGACCTGCGCGGCGCGTTTCCCATGTATACGTCCTACGTGCACTGGGTGGTCCGCGCCGACAGCACCATCCGCTCCATCGCCGACCTCAACGACAAGGTCGTGCACCTGGGCCCGCGCGGGGGCACGGCGGAGTTCTTCTGGCCGCGGGTGTTCGAGCTGTTCAGCATCAAGCCGCGCCGGATCGTCTTCGGCGCGATCGCCGAAGGCGCCAACGCGCTGCGCGACGGGCAGATCGACGGCGCCTTCCAGGTGATCGGCCTGCCGGTCCCGGCGTGGGTGGAGTTGTCGGCGACACGACCGATCCGTGTCCTGGGATTTACGCCGCAACAGAGCGAGGCGCTCGTGGCCCGCTTCCCGTACGTCTCACGCGCGGCGATCCGGGCCGGGGTCTACCGGGGGCAGGACACCGTCATCACGACCGTGGCGATGTGGAATGCGGCGATCGTGCACAAGGACGCCCCGGATGACTTCGTGTACGAGATGGTCAAGACCATGTTCGCCAACGTCGACCTGCTGGCCACGGTGCACCCGGCCGGCGCCGAGACGCTGCCGGTGAACATCTTCTACATCGACATGCCGCTGCACCCCGGCGCGGTGCGCTACTACACGGAGCAGAAGATCAAACTGAAGGATTCCCAACTGCCGCCGCGCTGAGACCGCGGTGGAGAAACTCGAAGTCTCCTCCGACCAATTAGGAAGCACCCAGGAGCTGCGCCTGCGGCCGCTCCAGGGGGGCTTCTTCTACCTCATCCGGCTGGTCGGGATCGCGATGGCGATCTATCACATCGTCATCCTGGGCTTCTATCCGACCGATCCGCAGAAGTTCTACGCGATGCACCTGCTGTTTGCGACCGTGCTGGCCTTTCTGCTGGTTCCCGGGCGGCGGAGGGGAGCGACGGCACGGCCAACGTGGTGGGACTGGCTGCTCATCGTCATCACCACCGCCGTGGTCGTCTACCAGTTCGTGGATTTCGAGGGCCTGACCAGACGTGCCGGTGTGGTGCCCACGACGCTGGATCTGGTGTTCGGGCTGCTGCTGATCCTGGTGGTCATCGAGTCCGTGCGCCGGATCAGCGGCTGGGCCCTGCCGATCATGGTCGGCCTGGTGATGCTCTACCCGTTCGTGCGGGAGTACCTGCCGGGGCTGCTGCACGGGAACAACTACGAGTTCAGCCGCGTGATTTCGTTCCAGTTCGGCGAGAACGGCATCTACAGCACGCCGATCGCCACCTCCGCCCGCTACGTGTATTTGTTCGTGCTGCTGGGCGCGTTTTTGGAAGGGTCGGGGATCGGGCGGTTCATCGTGAACCTTGGCCTGTCGGTCGCCGGGCGGCGGCGCGGCGGCCCGGCGAAGGTCTCGATCGTCACCTCCGCGCTGTTCGGCACTGCGTCGGGCTCGTCCGCCGCCAACGTGATGGTGGATGGCGTCATCAACATCCCCCTGATGAAGTCGGTAGGCTTCAGCGCGCCGGTCGCCGGGGCGATCGAGGCCACCACCAGCACCGGCGGGCAGATCGTGCCGCCGGTGATGGGCGCGGCCGCGTTCCTGATGGCCGACATCCTGGGGATCCCCTACGGCAAAGTCGCCGTCGCTGCGATCGGCCCCGCGCTGCTCTACTACGTGTCCGCGTTCTGGATGATCGACCTTTACTCGGCCCGCGCCGGACTTCGCGGGCTGCCCAAAGAGCAGCTGCCGCGCCTGGGCGCGACGCTGCTGCGCAGCGGCTACCTGCTCGCGCCGCTGGTAGTCCTGCTCTACCTGATCATGATCGTGGACCTCTCGCCGTTCCGGGCGGCGCTGTGGGCGCTGGTCGTCACGGTCGGCGTGTCGCTGCTGCGTGCGGAGACCCGGCTGGGCCTGCTGAAGATCCTCGACGCGATGTACGAGGGGTCGATCCGCTCGATCGAGATTGCGACCACCACCGCGGCCGCCGGGATGATCGTCGGCATCCTCAGCCTCACCGGCCTGGGGGGCAAGATCGCCCTGGCGCTGGTGGCCCTGACCCAGGGCAATCTCGTCGCGCTGCTCTTCGCTTCGATGATCGTCGCCCTCGTGCTGGGCACGGGTCTGCCGACGACGGCGGATTATGCGATCATCGCCAGCACGCTGGCGCCGGCGATCATCCAGCTCGGCGTGGCGCCGCTGAGCGCGCACATGTTCCTGTTCTATTTCGCCTGTCTGTCGGCCATCACGCCGCCGGTGGCGCTAGCGGTCTATGCCGCGGCCAGCCTGGCCCGCGCGTCGATGTGGGAGACCGGGTTTCACGCCATGAAGTTCGCTGCGGCGGGATTCCTCGTGCCGTACATGTTCGTGTTTGGTCCGCAGCTGCTGCTGCAGGGATCCGCCCCGGAGGTGGGATTGAGCCTGCTCACCGCTACGCTGGGGACGCTGTGCCTGGCGGCGGCGGTCGTGGGGTACCTGCTGAAACCGGCGACCTGGCCCGAACGGGCCGTACTCTTTGCGGCGAGCCTCCTGCTGATCGATCCGGGATTGCTGACCGACGTGCTGGGATTCGCGCTGCTGGCTGCGGCTGTACTGATGCAGCGGCTGCGCCGGTTTGCTCCCGCCGTCGAGCCTGCATAAGCGCAAACGTCAGCCGTTACAGATAACGATCCGCGAAAGCCTCCAGCGCCTGCTCGAAACATGCCATCGGGGGGCGCACCAACCCCGCCCCAATCTGGCCGATCCCCGGCAGGCGGTGGGCGATCCCCGTGTTCACGCGGGGCGTGATGCCGGTTGCCACCACTTTGCGGATGTCAATCCCTGTGGGGGTGCCCCGAAAGTCCAGCTGCGGGATGCCGAAGGCCGGATTTTCCGTCACGGTGATTTCATACATCTCCAGGGTGGCGTCCACCGCCATCTGTGGCGTCCCACCTACGAATTTCACGATCGCCGGGGCGGCGGCCATCGCAAATCCCCCGATGCCGGCGGTTTCAGTAATCGTGCTGTCTCCGATATCCGGGTTGGCATCGGCCTGAGAGAAGCCGGGGAAGAACAGCCCCACGGGAACGTCCGCCGGCGCGACAAACCACGCATCGGCCAGCCCGCTGACCCGGATGCCGAAATCGGTGCCGTTGCGGGCCATGCACGTCACGAGCGTGCTCCCCGGGATCCCGTGCGCGGCATCCATCGTCGCCTTGCACGCGGCCATCACGGGATTCAGGATCGCCAGGTCGTTGTCGGCAAGATAGCCCAACGATGCGGCGAGGGCCTCGCCGTTCCCGACGCGGGCCAGGTGCGGAGCGAGCAGCCGCGCAAACAGCGCCGACCCGGCGCGATTGCGGTTGTGCCCCTCGTCGCCCATCTGGAGCTGCTGGGCGATCATCGTCTTCATATCCAGCCCACCCAGGTGCTCCAGCGCCCGGGCCGCCAGCGGCCCGAACACGTCGCGCAGCCAGCGCAATCGGGTGAGGACCTCTTCGCTGTACGCGCCGTAGCGCAGCACCTTGCCGTACCCTTCGTTGAGGTTGGAAAACGCGCGATTGCCGAATGTGCGGTTTTCAATGACGTATACGGGCATCGATGCGGTCGTCACGCCGGCCATCGGGCCGACGGTCTGGTGGTGGTGACAGGGAGCAAACTCGATCTCGCCTGCCTCGAGCATTCCTACGGCCGAGCGCTCGTCGCGGGCCAGCCCTTCGAAGATCAATCCGCCGATCACCGCCCCGCGGAGGGGGCCGGACATCCGCGCCCACTCGATGGGCGGTCCGGCGTGCAAGATCAGATTGCGGCGCAGGCCCGGGATGACCTCGCCGGCGGGCGCCACGCCGACCAGAACAGGCGTACTCCTGAGCACGCGGTCGGTCGCCTCGCGATTTGCTTCATCGATGTTCATCCTCTAATCCCCTAATCCCCTAGTCCCCTAGTCCCGGGGGGTCAGGCATTCAACTTGTTCAGCAAATCAATATACTTCTGCTTCCCGCCTGCCGGCGGCTGCCAGTCGACGGACAGCACATCCACCCCTTGAGCGACGAGACTCTCTTCGAACAGCCCAAGGCCGACATTGACCACCCGTGGGGCGCCGGCCAGCAGCGTGTTGCTGATCCGCGACACGTCGGGCGCTGCGACGCCGGCGGCGGGAGCGAGCACGGCCGGCGCGCGCGGCGCGCCGCGACTGCCCACCGCTTCGGCGATGAGCCCGGCGAGTCGGACCGCGCCACTGTGGGTGGGGGACACGATCGCGCCGGCCTCGGCTAGTGCATCCACCTGCGCCTGATAGTTCTGGGGGTCCTCATCCGTCCCGCACACGGTCACAATCACCGGGAGCCACCGCCCCTGCGCCCCGGCGCTCCGCCGGGTCCATGCGATGGCGGGCGCAAGCTCCCGGGAGGGATCCGGGTTCGCCCCGTACCCGAGTACGACGTCCAGCAGGATCACGGCGGTCTCGGGGTCGCCGGCTTCGCGTCGCAGCCGCTGGATTCGCAGGTCGGAGTCAATCATCGGATGCAGCCGGCCGGACGTGAATTCGTCGGCGCCCATGTCGACGACGCTATGCCCCTCACTGTGCAGCGGAGAGGACAGCGCGGAGGTTGGTGTCAGGGGGGTGTTCGAGCGGACCGGCCCCACGTATGGTTCGAGCAGCACAAGCGCTTCGTAGCCGAGGGTTCCGCCGCTGTACAGTCCGCGCACGTAGCGTTGGGACGGAGCCAGCCGTGCCGCCTCCTGCGCGGGCAGCGCCCGCATCTCCCCCCAGCTGGGGTCAGTGCCGGTCGCCAGGCGCACGGCGATCCTCGCCGCCTCGTCGAGCGTCGAAGCAGGATGAACAGACCCGTGCGCGGCGACGCCGGCGCCGAGGAAGTCGACGACAATCGGCTTGCCGGTGCGCTGGGCCGCGGCGAGCAGCGCCGCGCCGACCTCCGGAGCCGGAGGCTTGGTGATCAGTACAATCACGTGCGTTCCAGGATCGGCGCCGAGCGCGGCCAGCGCCTGGAGCGCGGTCACGCCGGCGATGGCACTGCTGACGTCCCGGCTGCCGGTCCCCAGCGCCTGAGATATCCCCGCCCCGCCCTGGTGGATCAGCGACGTCACCACCTGCATCCCGGTCCCCGCGGCGGCGACCACGCCGATCGATCCGTGCCGGACGCGGTTGGCAAATCCCAACCCCGCCCCCCCGATGATCGCCGTCCCGCAGTCCGGACCCATCACCAGCAGACCGCGCACGGCCGCCATCGCCTTGAGGTCGCGCTCATCTTCCAGTGCGACGTTGTCGCTGAACAGCATCACGTGCAGTCCGGCCTGCAGCGCCTCGCGCGCCACCCCGGCGGCGAAGCGGCCGGGGACCGAGACCAACGCCAGATTGGCGCCGGACAGCTGTCGGGCCGCCGATCCCACGGTGCGCGGCCGGAACGCCGTCCCTCCCATCGCCTGCGGCCGGCGCGCGAGCAGCTCCTCGGCACGCGACAGAGCCGCGACCGCGTCCCCCTCCGTTTCGGCGCGGACGCTGAGGACCAGATCGTCGCCCCGGGCGGCGTCGATCTCGTCGCCCACCAACCCCGCGTCGCGCAACAGCTCCTTGTTGGCATCCGTCCCCATCACGACGCCCGCCTCGGCGACCCCGGGCAGGACGCGGATGTCACGCTGCACCAGCATCAGCGTGACGGAATCGAAATAGGCGCTGGGCTTGATGATGCTGTGGACAATCATGCGGACGTCTCCTGCTCCGACAGTTCCCGTTTCGGATGGGAGGTTCCCGCCTGCTGTTCGTGAACCGTGAACCGTGACTCGTGAATCGCCACCAGGCCCAGATGTGAGCTGACGTTCGATTCACGAGTCACGGTTCACTATTCACGGTTCACTGGGGGTCGACGGTGAAGAAAGCTGAACAGCTGAAGAAGGACCAGCGCCGGCAGGCACGGATGGCGCGGCGGGCGGAGGAAGAGGCGCGCCGGCGGCAGGGCCAGCGGCGCCGGCAGCTCTACGTGGTCGGCGGCGCGGCCGCCCTCGCCGTCGTGATCGGGCTGTGGGTCTGGAGCGCCACGCGGCCGAAGCTCGGTGAAGCGATCCCGACGCTGCTCAACGTCCCCCACATCCCGAGTATCACGAGCCCGCACGAACCCTACAACTCCAACCCACCCACCTCGGGGCAGCATGTCGCCGCACCGGCGCCGTGGGGATTCTACACCGAAGTGATCGCCGACGAGGTCCTCGTGCACAACCTCGAGCACGGCGGCATCTGGATCTCGTACAAGGACCCAAAGGACACCGCGACGATCGATCAGCTGCGGGCGCTGATGCCCCAGCTGCCGCGCAAAACGATCGTCACCCTGCGGCCGAAAAACGACAGCCGGATTGCGGTCGCGGCATGGGGACGGCTGATGGAACTCGATCACGTCGACGCGGGGAAGATCGTCGAGTTCGCCAACGAGTTCCGGAACACGTCTCCGGAGCCGCTCGCGCCGTAGCGCCCCGCCCATCAGCCGAGCCGGGAGATGGCGTCACCGACCGTCTCGTGGATCGCCGCCGCCTGGTCCAGGTGCGTGATCAGCAGCAGCCTGCGGATAGGGGCCTCCGGGGGCACCACGACGGCGAACTGCTGCTGGCTGCGCGCCAGGCGCTCGGCGAGCTCGAACAGCAGGTGCACCCCCCGGCTGTCCATGTAGGTAGTGCCGGACAGATCCACCACGAGCGCCCGCGACGCGTTGGTGATCGCGCCCGCGATGGCCGCGCGCACGTCTGCGATGTTCGACAGATCGACTTCTCCAGACACGTGCGCCACGGGAATGCCGTCGAGCTGCGAGATGTCGATAGACACCGGGGTCGCCATCGGCTACTCCCGCACCGCCGCGCGCAGCCGCCGCCGCATCTCGATCCGGGTGCCGTCATCGCCATGGGTGACGTCCACGTCGTCCATCAACGCACGGATCATCGCCAGCCCGCGCCCGCGGTTATCCCCGCGCTGATCCCGCCACCGGCCCCAGTCCCGGAGGTGGATCATGACCTCGCCGCCGCGCCGATCGGCGGACAATTCAAACATACCGGCGGACAGACCATAGGCGTGTTCGATCACGTTCGACGCCGCCTCGCTGCAGGCCACGACGATCTCGTGGGCATCGACCTCCCCGGCGCCCATGCCGGCCAGCCAGCGTCGGACGGCCTGCCGCAGCATGGACAGCGACGACGGCAAAGCCGGCAGGCGCAGGGTCACGTGCTGCACGTCCATCTCCGCCACGCGCACGGCCAGCAGCGCCACGTCGTCGTGCAGGGCCTGGGCCGGCACCGTGGTGAGGATGCGGTCCAGCGTGGCGTCGAGATCCTCCTCGCGCTCATCGCGCAAGGCGGTGTTCAGCCGCGCCAGGCCGGCATCGATCGGCTCGCCGCGCACTTCGACCAGTCCGTCAGTGTACAGGACGATGGTCGAGCCGGGTTCGAGGCGTGTGAGCTCCTCATGCCGCAGGGTGACCATCGAGTTGCCCAACGGCAGCGTCCCGCCCTCGAGAAACCGGGTGCGGCCGTCGGCGCCGGCGATCAGCGGCGGCAGATGTCCGGCGTTGCTGAACGTCAGGGTCCAGGTCACGGGGTCCAGCACGAGGTAGACCAGCGTCGCCATGTTGCCGGGCTCGATGAGATCGTTCAGCCGCGCCACCACCTCCGCGGGCGGGTACCCATCGACCGCATACGCGCGCAGGGAGTTGCGTAGCTGGCCCATCAGCGACGCCACTTGCACCCCGCGACCGGCCACGTCGCCCATGACCAGCCCGACTTTCCCGCCGGGAAGCACGAACATGTCGTACCAGTCCCCACCAACGGCTTCGGTCGTCCCCGGCAGGTAGCGGGCCGCGGCAGCAATGCCGGGAATTGCCGGCAGGCGCTGCGGCAGGAGGCTGCGCTGCAGCGTTTCTGCGATGCCGCGCTCGCGGCTGTACATGCGCGCGTTGTCGATCGCCGTCGCGGTCCGGCGGGCCAGCGCTTCCGCCAGCTCCAGATCCTTCGCCCCGAACCGCCGGCGGGATTCGGCGGTGGCAAACGTGATCGCCCCGATCGTGCGCCCAGCGGTGACGAGGGGGACGATCATCGCAGAGCGCAGTCCCAGCGTCTGAATCAGCCGCAGGTGTTCAGGATCCCGCGCGGCCTGCCTGATCATGTCATCGGTCAGTTCTTCGTAGAGCTCGGACCCCCCGGACCGGATGACGTGATGCACTCCGCGCGGCGCGGTGGGGTCGGTCGGATACCTCTGGGCGAGTGCTTCGGCAGCGGCAATCTTCTCGGGCTCGATGTGCGCCGTGGACAACCGGCGGACCCGGCCGTCATCGTCCACGATGTCGATGGCGCACCAGTCGGCGAAACGGCCGACGGCGAGATGCGCCACGTTCTTCAGCACCGTCTCGAAGTCGAGCGTACTGGCCAGCTGCCGGCTGGCCTCGTTGATGAACTCCAACCGCTGTTCGCGTTCCCGCACCGCCTCCGCCATCACCGCGACACTCGCGCCCAACTGGGCGACCTCGGCCGGGCCGCTCGGCGGCGGGACCCTCGGGGCCTCCCCGCGCGCGATGGCGGCGGCAGTCTTGGCCAGGTTGTCCAGCGGGTGGATCAGCCATTGCGCGATCAGCACGAACAGGGTCAACGCCACCAGCATCACTGCGGAGATCCCCACCACCTGCTGCAGCACCGGTTCGCGCAACCCCCTCTGCAGCGGCTCCAGCGGCCGGGTGATAACGACCACCCAGTGCGGCCGGGTGACCGGGACCAGCGCCCCGAACTGGTCGCCGCTGGCAAAGGGCGCGGCATCACCGCGGAGACTGACGGGCCGGCCCCGCCGCGCTGCGGCCACGGCGAGGTTCTTCGTGAGATCCGGGACGGTGCGGCCCTCCGCAAAATGGGTCGTGTAGAGGATGTTGCCCTCGTCGTCCAGCAGGCTGATGTTCGCATCGCCGGGCAGCGTCGAGCGCAGTTTCGCCATGAGGCTTGGCGGATAGAAGGCCGCGACCAGGTACGCGCGCACCCGCCCGGCCGCGTCGACGACCTGCCTGCCAAAGGCGACCGTCGTGCGGCCGCTGGCCAGCCCCTTGATGCCGTGGCTCCACACGGCAACCGCCCCCGCCCGCAACCGCTGCATGTACGGTCGGCTGGAGAGATCGAGACCGATGCCTTCGCCGGATGCCGAGGCGATCACCTTGCCCTGCAGATCCGTGAGGAAGAGCGCGCGGAGCGTAGTGTAGTTGTCGCGTATCGCCTTCAGGTAAGGCTCCGTGCGCTGATGGGACAGCCCCGGCTCGTTCCCCAGTGCGAGGGCGGCGGCGAGCGTCGTCCCTTCGATGTCCTGGACGAACCCGTCGATCTGCGCGGCGACCGTGCGGGAGATGTCGACAGCGTTATCGACCTCGGCATTCTCCCGCTCCACCGAGAGGTCGCGATAGGTCAAGTACGTGAACCCCATGATGGCAAGGAACAGGATCGCCACCGTCAGCGTGAGGCTGGTGGTCAGCCGCCACCGGTTGGGGGGCGTCACCCTCATGGCGCGCTCCTCGTAATCCACGGCATCGGATCGACATGCACCCCGTAGATGCGCATTCCCCAATGCAGGTGGGGTCCGGTCGACAGACCGGTACTCCCCACCCGCCCGATCCGCTGCCCGCGCGACACCCGCTGCCCCCGGCGGACCAGCAGCGCGGACTGGTGCAGGTACGATGTGACGATGCCCATGCCGTGATCGATCAGCACTGCGTTGCCCGACAGGGGTAACTTCTCCGCCAGAGCGACGATCCCATCGTTGGCGGCATACACAGGTGTACCCATTGGCGCGGCCAGGTCAACCCCATGATGAAATCCGCGCATCTGGCCCTGGTAGACACTAATGACGCCGTAGGGGGACGCCACGATCCCTCGAACCGGGAGCCGGAACGGCGCGCGCCATAAGGGGTCCGGACGCAGCACCCGCAGCGCCGCGGCCACTATCCGACCCTCCTCCTGCGCCAACCGGGGATCCAGCAGCCCCCGCCGGTCAGGGGCCAGGGTGATCCGCCGTGTCGGGAACGCGACGCGAAGCACACGCACCGCCGCCACCGCCGGCTGCGGCATTCCCGACGCGACCGGGGCCTCGACGACGAGTCTCCGCACCCCGGGTGCGGTCAGCGGATCGGTGCCAACGAACCCACGCCAGACGCCGCCGGCCCTACGCAGCGGCCAGACGCGTCCGGCGAAGCGTATCCGGACCCACGCCGCCATCACGCCGGTCACGACGACCTCCGCCGTCCCGCCCTGGCGGATGACGGCCGGTGTGACCGTGAGGGCAGGGCCGGCCGCCGCGACCGGAAGGGCAGCCACCGCCGCGAGCCCGAGGAGCGTGGCAGCGACGCGCCGGATCACCGCACTGCGACCCCGTGCCGGCGGAGGATCCGGCGGACGTCGTCGAGGGGGAGCGCCGGAATCCAATGCCCCTCCCTGCCCTCTGTGGACTCCGCCATGAACAGGGCGTTGAGAATCGCCTCTTCGGCCGCTTCCACCGTGGCCCGGAAGATCTGGTTCATGGTCGAGCGGTCCACGCGCTGCTGAGCCGGATTGGTCGAGAAGGCCACGGCGAGATCGCCGCTGGTCCAGCCGCTGATCCCGCCGGTGCGCGCCATGCCCAGAAAGCACCGCCAGGCGGTCCGACGAAGATCAACCGCGCTCAGCGGCGCATCGGTGGCGACAACAAACACGCACGATCCGCGCCCCTCCTCACCGGCCTGCTCCCCAATGCCCGGCACCGCGGCCTGCGGGGGCATCACCGCCGCCGGCAGTTCGCGGCCAACCGGCGCCCCGCAGACGACCAAATCCCCGGGCATGCCGAAGTTTGGCACGACGAGGACCCCGATGCGGACACCGTCCTCGGTCATCCGCGAGGCGGTACCGATGCCGGATTTGAACCCCTGACATCGCATCCCGACCCCTGCACCCACGCACCCTTCCTCGACCGGACCGCCCGCTGCCGTCTGCAGCGCCGCGCGGACTTCGCGCTCCCCGACCGGGCGGATCCGGGCGTCGCTGAGATAGCCGTCGAAGCACTCCAGCACGACGGGATTGACCGTCTCGCTGACCCCCACGTCAGGGTTGGCTTCCATCACGCAGGTCAGCAGCGCATCGGCGGCGCGGGGCACATTGAGCGTGCTGGTGATGAGGATCGGGGTCTCCAGTGTGCCGAGTTCCTCGATCTGCATCAGGCCGATCGACTTGCCGTACCCGTTCAGCACGGCCGCCGCCGCGGTGACTTTGTGCACGAACAGGTTCTGGGCCGTCGGCAGCACCGCCGTGACTCCCGTGCGCAGCGCGCCGCCGCGGATGGACGCGTGCCCGACGCGGACGCCGACCACATCGGTGATGGCATTGTGGGGACCGACCGGCAGAACCCCGATGTTGGGAACGAGATGGCGAAGGCGGGGCATGAGGCTCACCAGTTGGATTGGGCGCCGGCGCCGGAGATTTCCTGCCGCGAGGCCCGGAGGATGCGTCTGCGGCTGGCACGAAGAATGCTTCGACTCTAGATCAACATGCCGCGGGAACACGGTCCCGAACCGCTCTAGTGCCGCGCCGCCTCAGCCCGCAACTGATCGCGCTCCTGCTCATCATCGCCACGTTTGCGACCGGCGCGATCGTGTACAGCTCGCTCGTGCTGCAGCGGCCGGAGGCGAACCCGCCGCCGGGCGCAATCGTCAGCACCGACCCCGCCTTCCTGCGTACGCTCCTCATCCTGGTCGGCGCAGCCGCGGTGCTGATCGCGGCGTGGCAGATCCGCAGCCGCCTGCACATCGCCGCGGCGATCCACACGCTGGCCGCCGCCGCCGACCGCCTGCGCCGCGGCGACCTCACCGTGCGCTCAGGGCTTACCGCCGAGCCGGAAGATCTGGGGCTGCTCGCCCGCTCCCTGGATGAGATGGCCGCATCCCTGCAGCGTCAGCGGGCGGAGCAGATCGTGCAGGAAGGTGCGCACCGGCTGTCGGCGCCTCTGGCGACGGCGATGCTGGAAGCCGAGCCGGATGCGGTGATCCTGATGGACCATCTCGGCCGGATCGTCCAGTTCAACCGGGCCGCGGAACGGCTGTTCGGCTACTCGCGGGTGGACGTGATCGGACAGCCGATGGTGGACCGGATCATCCCGCCGCGGCTGCGGCACCGGCACCAACAGGGATTCACCCGTCACATGACCACCGGCGAGATCACCCTGCTCGACCGGACGGTGCAGTTTCCGGCGATGCGCGCCGACGGCAGTGAATTCCCGGTGGAACTGCTGATCAGCCGGCTCGCCACCGACGGCCCGCCGGTGTTCGTCGGTTTCATCCGCGACATCACCGAGCAGACCCGCGCGGAAGCGGCGCTGCGGGACAGCGAAGAGCGGCTGCGGCTGATGATCGCCGGCGTCGAGGACTACGCGATCTTCATGGTAGATCCTGAGGGGCGGGTGATGAGCTGGAACCAGGGGGCCGAGCGGATCAAGGGGTATACGGCCGAGGAAATCATCGGAGCGCCCATGTCACGGTTCTATACCTCGGAGGATGTCGCCTGGTTGAAGCCGGAGCGGGCATTGGAAGCGGCCGCGGCCATGGGGAAGTTCGAGGACGAGGGCTGGCGCCTGCGCAAGGATGGATCGCGCTTCTGGGCCAACACCGTGCTCACCGCCCTGCGCGACCGGAACGGGGGGCTGCGCGGGTTTGTCAAAGTAGTGCGTGACATCAGCAGCCGCCGGGATGCGGAAGTGGCGCTGCGGAGCCGCGAACTGGAACTTCAGCGCACCAATGCGCTGATCACGGCCCTGGCGCGGGTCGCGGCGCACCTGGGGGTACGAGCCGACCCCGACGCGGTCTTTGAAACGCTGGGCGCCGAGCTGCGGGCGCTGGAAATGACCTGCGTCGTGGCTACATTGCGCGGGGGGACCGACCAGATCTTCGTGCGCTTCATGTCAGTCACGCCGACCGCGGTGCAGGTCGCGGAGAAACTGTCCGGGGTGCGGATGCGGGATTTCCCGATTCCGCGCGAGCGGTTCCCCCTGTTTGCCGCAATGATTGACCGTGGCGAGGCGGGGTGGGTACCGGACGGCGCTGCTGTGGCGGCGCTGACCATCCCGTGGCTGCCCGGTCCCGTCATCGCCCAGGTAATGCGGGCCGTCAACCTGCCTCCGGGCACGCCGGCGATCTATGCCCCCCTGGAGGTCGAAGGTCGCGCGATCGGCTTCATTTCCGTGTGGGGACCGACCCTGCAGGAGCGCGACGTGCCCGCCCTCACCATCTTCGCGGGGCAGGTCGCCGCGGCGCTTGAGCAGGCCCGCCTGATTGAAGAGTTGCGGGGCAGCAGCGAGCGCGCGCAGAGCACGTCCCGCCGCCTGGTGGAGCGCCAGGATGTGGCACGCCGGCGGCTGTCGGATGCACTGCAGCAGGACATCGGCGCGAAGCTGGCCGAGCTGAAAGCCGCTGTGGAACGGGTCGGCCCAGCGGCGTCGCCGGCAGCTCGAAGCGACCTTGGTGACATCCAGGCGAAAATCGAGGACCTCGCGCGGCGGGTGCGGGAGGTCTCGTTGACCCTATGGCCGAGGGTGCTGGAGCAGCAGGGATTGATCCCGACGGTGCAATGGCTGATCGATACCTACGGGACACAGGCACAGCTCAAGGTCACATTCGCGCATGACGGTGCCGATACTCGTCATGACCCGGCGGTGGAAGCCGCCGCCTACCATGTCGTCCAGGAGGCCCTCGAGAATATCGCCCGCCACTCCGGTACGCGCGCGGCCGAGGTCCGGGTCTCGATCTCCGGGGGGATGCTGGTCATTCAGGTCGAGGATCGCGGTGCCGGCTTCAGCCCGCAAGTGGTCATGGAACGCGGGGCGAGCGGCCTCGCCGAGTTGAAGGAACGGGTCGCCGCCGCCGGCGGGCAGCTGGTCGTCGAGTCATCGGTGGGTCGCGGCACACGCGTGAGAGCAACCTTCCCGGCTGCCTAACTCAACCGGGTGGCCGTCTTTGAAGCGCCAACCACAGGCACCGATCACTGCCATTTGCCCCGCTCGTCGCGAGGCTGGTTGTGGAAGCTTGGTCGACGGGCGGCTAGGTGGAAGCGGTACGCAGGCCCCGAGGCAATCCGAGGAACCGCTCAAGATAACGATTGAGCCCGTGCAGCACCGCCCGCGCCGCAGCGAAGTGCGGAGCGCCGCCGTCCAATGCCGCCCCAACGAACTCCATCCGGGAGGCCTGTTCGCCAAGCCCAATGGCGACCGTCACCAGCGGTCCTGTGGAGTGGTCTACGATCTCGATTGCTTCGACCGACAAATGAAGGTCGATACCCAGCGCCGAAACGTAGCTCTGGATGGCCCGCAGCGTCGCTTCAGCAACCATCCGCTCAACCGGTTCTTGCGGTGTTGTGGCCTGCGCCACGCCCTCATGGTCGGCGTCGCCAGCATTGCGCAGTCGGACCGCGGCATGGGGTTCACCATCGACGACCGACTGCCACACCACATCTACAAGACGCAGCCGTTTTCGCGGCGAGCCGACCCCCAGATCTTTCAAAAGCGCGGCGGCCGTTCTGGAGCCGGCAGTGGCGCCAATGGGCTTGGCAGGGCGACCCTCGAGCACCGTGAGATCTAATCCGCACTCCGGGCAGATCCAGTACCGATCCGCTGCAGAGGAGTAGCTCGAGTGCCCGCAGCGCGGACACGTCTTTTCAAACATCACAGCAGCTCGCAGCCGACATTGACCCGATAGCCGAGGGCATCGCAGCGCGTATTCGGACGGCGTGGACGTATCCCTTCATCTACTCATGAAACAAATGTTACAAAGCGCGGTGTGGGCTAGGCGCATGCCGCGTCTGACCCCGGCCAGGTGAAATTTGATAGAAGTTTCGTGCAGCGTCAGCAGTCCGCATCGGGATCGCTCCGGGCGAGGTCGAGGTACGACGATGAGAGCGCCGATTCTCAAACAAGGCCCGTTCCTAATCGCATCCGTCCAGTCCGCTCTGACGGATGCGGACCTACTGCAGCTGCGAGATGAGCTGGCGCAGCGCATCGGAACGCATCGTACTCAGGGAGTAATCGTCGATGTCACTGCCCTGGATGTGATCGACTCATTCGCGGCGCGCACGCTGCGGAGTATTGCCCAAACCGTTCACCTGCGTGGTGCGGAATGCGTGATCGTCGGCATCCAGCCCGCAGTGGCCTTCAGCATGGTGCAGCTGGGATTGACCCTCCACGGCGTGACCACGGCGCTGGATCTGGAAGATGGCCTGGCGCAGCTGGCGCATCGGGTGGACGGAGGCGCCGGCGATGGCGGATGACAACGTCATTGCCATCGCATCGGACGTTGACGTCGTGACCGCCCGGCAGCGTGGACGCGATCTGGCCGAACGGCTCGGTTTCTCGGGAAGTGAGCTGACCCTGATCGCGACCGCAATCTCGGAAGTGGCGCGCAACATCCTGGAATATGCGAAGCGCGGCGAGATTGTGCTCCGCGCCGCCCAGCATGGAACACGCAGGGGCATCGTGGTCATCGCCCGCGACGACGGTCCCGGCATTCCAGACGTGACGTTGGTGATGCGAGACGGCTACTCCACGGGCAAGGGTCTCGGGCTCGGCCTACCAGGCGCCAGGCGCCTAATGGACGAGTTCGACATCTTCTCGGAGATCGGCAAGGGCACCACTGTCACCATGAAAAAATGGGCAGGATGACGGACACCGAACCAGGCAATGCGGTGGTCGACTGGGGCGTAGCCGCCCGCGCCCTTCGGGGGGAGCCCCAGTCAGGGGACCACCATGCTGCAGACCGCCGATGCGTCGAAGCTCATGGGCGCCACGGTGATCCTGACGGGCCCTCTCACCGGAAGTCGCGCAAACCCTGGTCACGATCGGCGTCGACCTCAGCCGGCTCATCACCGTGGGGTATCTGCAGGGCGGGCTGGAGACCGCAGAGCGGATGCTCGGGTACCGCGTGGGACGTGAGGCCTCGCGCGCCTAGCGTCCGTGCGACCCCGGCCCCGGGTAAGCCCGCCGTGCTACCGTCTGCGGGATCCCAGCACGACCAGGATCAGCCCTCCGGCCACCGCCACGCCCCCGGCGAGCGGCGAGACCAGCGTCCGGCGTTCACGCGCCGAAATCTCCAGGGGACCGAATTGGACCTCCGTCTGCCTCGCCGTGTAGGGGATGCCGCCCAGAATCAACGCGATCAGACCGATGGAGATGAGCACGACCCCGACCAGTGCGATGGCTTTCAAGGCGAATCCCCCCGTGACCCGTTGTTGTCGGGTATTTCCCATGCTAGAGTGGTGTCCAACCGTGATCCGCATCCTGATCGTTGACGATAACGCGGTCTTCCGGGGACTGATGACCCGGCTGCTGTCCCGGCATGAGGATTTTACGGTGGTCGGCGAGGCGGAAAACGGCGAGCAGGCGATCGCCCAGGCGCGGGCGCTGGACCCCGAGGTCGTGCTGATGGATTTCCGGATGCCAGGTATCGACGGGTTCACGGCGGCCGTGTCGATCAAGCAGGAATTCCCTCGCATGAAGATCTTCATCGTCACCGCATATGCCGCGGCGCTGGACTCACAGACGATCATCAAGAACGGGCTGCACGGGCTGTTCCTGAAGGACCGGCCGGCGGAAGAGATCATCGCTGCCATCCGCCTGGAACTGGGCGTCGGAGCGGCTTAGGTTCCCACCGGCGGCCTGGCGCGGTGCCAGTCCGTCTCCCGCTGGTACCGCATGCCAAGCTGCAGGACCGTGTTTTCTTCGAACAAATTTCCAGTGATCGACAGCCCCAGCGGCAGGCCGGCCGCCCCGCGGCCCATCGGGACCGACAGCGCCGGCACGCCGGCCACCGCGCCCAGCACGCTCGTCCCGCGCCGTCCGGCAAGACGGCCGCTCAGCATCGTGTCCAGGGTCACCGCTTCGCCGATCAGCGTGGGCGCGACCAGCGCATCGAACCGCTCAAACAAGCCGTAGACCGCCTGCGCCGCTGCGGCCCGCTGTGCGGACGCCCGCGCGAACTCCGCGGCCGTCAACGTAAGATACCCTCGGAGGCCCTCTTTCTGACCGGCGTCGACGAGGTCGTCGAGGTAGTCGCTCTTGATAAACACCTCGTGCGCGGCGGCGATCTCCCCTCCGAGGACCGTGCGCGCGATGTCCGCCAAGGGGTAGTCTGGCCATCGAGCGGACGCGACCTTCATGCCCGTGCTGCGCAGCACGCGCAGGGCCTCGCGGAAGGCCTGCTCGGTCTCAGCCCCGCCGGGCGTGTCCGCGTAGTCGAGCGGCAGGACGCCCAGCCGAAACGTGCGGCGCCGGATCCACGGCTGAAAGACAAACGTGCGGTGGACGGTCGATGCATCAGCCGGATCATGGCCGGCGATGGGCTGCAGGATCCATCCGCAATCCTGGGCGCTGCGGGCCATCGGCCCGATCTTGTCCATGCTCCAGGCCAGGTCCATCGCGCCGGACCGGCTGACCCGTCCCGCCGTCGGGCGCAGCCCGGTGACGCCGCAGAAGCTCGCCGGCGTCATGATGCTGCCCCAGGTTTCTGAGCCCAGCGCAAAAGGCACCAGCCCCGCGGCCACCGCGCTGCCCGATCCCGACGACGACCCGCCCGACCAGCGGTTCAGGTCCCAGGGGTTGAGCCCCGGTCCGTGCAGGGAGGCGGATGCGTAGTGATACCCTCCCCCGCCGGCCAGCTCGACCATGGCGAGTTTGCCCACCAGCACCGCGCCGGCGTCGCGCAGTCGTGCCACCACAGTCGCATCGTAGTCGAAGACCTGGTCTCGAAATGGCGGCGCGCCCCACCGCGTCGGAATCCCCTTCGTGGCGAGCAGATCCTTGGCCCCGTATGGAATGCCGGTGAGCGCGGATGCGGCCCGGCCGCGTCTGAGCCGCAGGTCGGCCGATCGAGCCTGCGCCAGCGCCAGCTCGGAGGTCAGCTCGGCCAGCGCGTTGTACCGCGGTCCCTGAGCAGCCAGCCGGTCGAGCACACGGCGGGTGAGTTCGACGGACGTCACCGTGCCGGCGCGCAGCAGCCGGTGGAGTTCGCCGATGCCCGCAAAGTCGAGATCGTGTTCGCTCAATGGGCTCAATCGACCGATTCGGGGCGGGCGTCCAGCTTCTTGCCTGGACCGCATCCGCCTCTATCGCAAAAACGCAAACAGCGCATTGAGAAATTGCTGCTTGGCCGCGTCGCTCGCATAGGCGAAACTAATCTGTCAGCCCCGTCGTCCCGCTCAGAGCAAATGCCACAACAGAGTCTTCGCGGCATCGGGTAGTCGAATTGGCACGTAGGGCCGGCCGACCCTGCAGCGGACCAGATGAAGTGGGGGATGGATTACCGGCGGGCGATGCTGACGCCGAACCCCTGCGGCGTGCGTGAGAGCACGCGCACCGAGATGTCGCCGTATGAACACTCCTCCTGCGGCTGGAATGCGGCGCCGGCCAGGGGCGCCACCCGGCGGTGGATTCCTCCAGACGAACGGGGGCGATCCGGCTTTAGCAGTTGGAGCGGGCCGCGCCCTTCGCTCAGATGCTCGTCCGCGACCGAGATCAGGACGCCATCGGACGGAAGCCCCGCATCGAAGCCCTTCTGCAATCGCCCCTCCACGAACAGCGCCCGCCCGGGCGCGATGTCCACTCGTACGGCGCCGGCGGTCGGGCCTGGGCCGACCTCATAGTGATCCCGCCGCGCCGTCCAGGCCACCGGGGTGATCCAGCCGGCCAGCGTCTTCGTCCAGGCCATCGGATGCGGCCGGAAGCTCGTCGCGTCGGCGGGGGTGCGACCCATCAGGTCCCACGATCCGACATACCGCGAAGCCCGCACGGACCAATGCTGGAGATCGCGGGCAAACTCGTAGTCGTAGAGATCAGGCAAACCCAGCACATGGCCCAATTCGTGCATCACCGTTCCCCACGGCGTCGAGGTCTTGACGACGGCGCCGCGGGGCGTGCCGATATCCAGCGGCCGCAGAGCATGATCGAGGCGCGGGCTGTTCCACCGCGGGCCGACCGCAAAGCAGCCGCGCATGAACGCCGCGCGGGGCACGACGACCAGCACTGCGTCCGCATGCCGCAGCTGCGTGCGCTTCATCACGCGCTTCCAGAATCGCACCCGATCGGCCAGCGACCGCCGCTCCAGCCGCCACCCCGCCGACGGACGGCGCAGGCGGATCCGGGTCGGGGGGTCAGCCGCCGGCAGCCATCGCACCACGCCGCCGCTGACCTCACGGAAGTACGCGTCTGCCTCGTGGATGATCCGAGGCATCCAGGATGCCGCCGGTTTCTCCCTGGCGTCGGGAAACTCGACCGTGACCACGGCCAGCCGGTAGTGGCCGGGCCCCCAGATCACCTGGGGCGCGGGCGCGAGTTCAAGCATGCACCACCTCGGGAGCCGCAAGGGAAATCGAGCGGTCGGCATGCAGCGCCGGAAGATCGTGCTCGCTGAGCACGATCACCGACCGCACTCCCGCCGCACGAAGACCGCGGATTGCCGTGTTGAGGGCGTCCCCCTGCACCGGCGGGCCGTCCAACACGACGATGGCGGGCCGACCGAGACAGGCCCGAGCGCAGAGGATCTGCCAGCGCTGCAGGGGGGACAGACGACGGCCGGCGCTTCCCGCGGGACTCTGCAGCGTCTCAGGCGTGGCCCAATGTCCCCCCACTGCGTGGAGGGCGGCCAGGATGCCGTCGGCGCCGTCGAGGTGAAGGCCGGCCGTGAGATTCAAGCGGACGGATCCTTTCAGCAGTGGCGCCATCGCGGGAATGTAGCAGACACGTTTGCGCAGGCTGCGGAACCCGACCACGCCCACATCGGTGCCGTCGATGTGCACGGTTCCGGTCGTCGGATATTGGAGGCGCACCAGCAACTGTCCCACCAGCGAGATGCCGCTGCCCGGATGCCCGGTGAGCACCGAGACCCCGGGCGGAACGATGAGATCGGGAAACACCGTGTCTCCCACCTGTACACCGGCCAGCCGGATCTCGCCGCGTTCGACCCTCAGCGACACCGCATTGGGAGGATCGTGTTCTTCGGGCGCGTCCAACATTCGGTACAGACGATCGAACGCGACCTGGCCCACCGCCAGCGATTCCACCGTGCGGCTCACCGCCCGCAGCGGCGAAATGAGCATGAGCACCAGACCGTAGAAGGCGACCATTTCCCCGCGGGACATGGTGTTTGACAGTACTGCCCGCGCGCCGAACCCGAGCGACAGGGCCACCATGATACCGACCGCCAATTCCGACGCGCCGCTGACCCAACCGGAGATGCCTGCCTGACGGCGCGAGACACTCAGCACGTGCCGCTGCACCTTACGGAAGCGTCTGGTCTCCCTACGCTCCTGACGGGTGAGCTTGACCTGCGAGGCAACCGTCAGCCGATCGAACGCAATCCCGGAGATGCGGCTGCGCGCCGAGCGCACGGCGCGACTGGCCCGATCCAATTGGCGCCAGAAGGTCAGCACGAGTACCAGGTACGCCAGGATCACCCCCGCAACAACCAGCGCCAGCGGCATGTGGAGGCTGATCAGCACCACGCAGATGACCAGAACCGCCGTGACGTCCCGCACCAACTCCGGCAGCGAGCGCGCGACGAAGCGCTTTACCGCGCTCATGTCGCCGTTGAACCGCAGCAGCTGCGTGCCGAGGATCCGCCGCTCCAGCAAGGGGGCGGGCACGCGCAGGAGATGTTCCAGCAGGCGTACCTGCAGATCGCCGACCAGGCGCTGGCCGAGCACGCCCGACCACAAACGCATCAGGTACTGCGCCAGGGCGAGCGCCGCGGCCAGGGTGAGGAGGAGGATGGGGACCGCCATGACGGCGGCGGGGACGGACAGTTTGACCCCGAGAAAGTACGCGGCGCGACCGGCCAGCGTCCGATCGAGCAGGACGCGCGCGAGCAGCGGCGGAACGATGCGGGCCGAGGCGTAGAACAGCGTGCAGGCGATCACCCACCCCGCATAGCGGCGGTGCGGGCGAAGATCCGCGAAAATACGGGCCAGCCTGGCAGTCACCGCGCGCCGATCGCCTCGGGGAGCCACTCCAGCGCGGCTCCACCTTCGAGCTGCTGGCGCGTCAGGCAGGGGACCCCCGCCACTGATTCGGTTTCCGCGATCAGCAGCGGACTCATCGAAGCCCGCCCGGACACGGCGACCACGGGCAGCCCCATGGCGCGGAGCCGGCCGGCGGCGGCCTCCGCTCCCATCGCATCTCCGGCGGCCAGCACGACGGCCGTCAGGTAGGATCGGAACAGGGGGGAGCGCAGCAGGAGCCCTGTCTCCCGCTGGATGATGCCGTCGGCGAGTTCGAGGACAATCAGGCGAGGCTCGACCCGCAGCAGCGACGCGTAGAGCGTCAGAAACAGATCCTCCAACTCCTCCGCACTGCACATATACGTGGAAGGCCAGCCGCAAACTGTAAAGTCGAGCGCGCGACGGGCGCCGGCGTCGCGCATCAACGAGATGTCCTTGCCGCTCGCGGTGCCGGTTACCTTGGCCGCCGCCACAACGATCCCACGGCGGGCGGCCCCGTGAATAATTGAGGTCGCGGTCGTAGTCTTCCCGGCGTTCATCATCGTGCCGACCACGACGACCGTGGGAACCTGGGCCTGCGGGAGGGCGGCCGGGGCCCGCAGGGCAAACCGCCGCGTGTTCAGCCGCTGGCCGTGGAGGTCGCGCAGATAGCCCAGCATCTGCAGCCGCGTCGGTGCACCGATGTCGCTGTGCCGGCTGCGCACCAACCCGACGACACCGGCAACGCTGAGGAGATGAAATCGGTCGCCGTCGGTGCCTACATAGCCTTCAAACTGATCAGGAGCGTAGCGGTGTCCGAGCACGCCGACGATGTGGTCCCCGGGATACAAGGCCTGGCGCTGTCCTTCCCTGCCTTCCAGCCGGATGTGCGCGCCGATCTTGGTGACCTCGGCCAGGACAACGTCGCCGACCTCCGGCGACGCGTCATCGGCGGCCACGCCGGTCACGACTGCCGGCGGCACCAGGACCGTGGCCGAGCCCCATTTCGCTCCGGCCAGCAGATCGGATGGCACGTCGTCAGAGATTCCCATGGGTCCACCCTCCCATACTCATCCGTATCCTACCCGACGGAGACGCGCCGGCTCTTTACAATGCTGTAAACGGGAGAACCTGGAAAGAACTATGGAACCACGACGAATTTGCCGACCATCCCGAGATCGATGTGTCGTTTTCCGTCGGGCGTGATTGCGCCACACCAGAACTGATACTCTCCGGGCGTGCGCCGCGTGAACTCCAGCGTCGCGATCCAGGTCGGCCGGACGGACAGCACTTCGAAGCGCTCGGTGAGTACATCAAAGCCCTGCGTGCGCACGGTGACCTCGATGCCCCGGAAGATCGCGGATCGAAACTCGTGCGTGACGGTGCCGCCGTTTTGGACTTCCAGCCGGATGCGCTCGCCCGATTTCACCGTGATCGCCGCAGGGGTGATGCGGTACTCCTCGAGCACGACCCGGATCAACCGGATGGGCTGGCCGGCCGCCGGCGCGCCGGCGAGAGTCACAGCGGCCGCGATCAGTGTGAGGAGGAGGACTCTGTGGCGTTTCACGGACGTTCGCTCCGTTCCAACGCAACCGGAGGCACAGCGGTTCCGGTCAGAGGCAGCCGGATGGAAAATGTACTGCCGGCCCCGGGCGTGCTGTGGGCCCCCACGGTGCCGCCGTGCGCGATGACCACCGCATGCACGATACTCAGCCCCAGACCTGACCCGCCCGACGCGCGTGGAGACGCTCCCCGGTAGAAGCGCTCAAAGAGATGGGGAAGATCGCCGGGACTGACCCCTTCGCCTGCGTCGGCGACGGCAATTTCCACCATCCCATCCTCCAGGCGGCTCGAGAGCTCGACGCGCTGATTCACGGCGGTGTGGTCGGCCGCATTGCGGAGCAGGTTGAGGACGGCTTCGGTGAGGCGGTCCGGATCGGCAACGAGGGTGACATCTGCCAGCGACCCCAGACGCCAGTCCCGTGGCGCGATCGCGGTCGCCTTGTGGAACACCGTGATGAGGAACTCGCGCAGCCCGACCTGCGTGGGGGCCAGGAAATCCGGGCGCGTCGCGCGGGCCAGCAACAGGAAGTCGTCAACCAGCCGTCCCATCCGGTCCAGTTCGTCGAGACTGACCGTGAGCGCGCGCGTGACCTGGTCAGGTGTCCGGGTGCCGCGGGCGAGGATTTCAAGATGGCCGCGAATGATGGTGATCGGGGTCCGCAGTTCATGTGAGATGTCCGCCAGGAACCTCCCCTGCTCCGCAAATGTCCGCTCCAGGCGCGCCACCATGTGATCGAAATGCCGGGCCAGCTCGCCAATTTCGTCTTTGCCGTCCAGCCCCGTGCGCATCCGGAGGGTCCCGCGGTCGACCTGGCGCATCGTATCCACCAGGCGCTGCACCGGTGACGTCACCGAACGCGTCACGCTGATCATGACGGCGCCGATCACCAGCGCGGCCGCCAAGCCCGTGATCACCATCAGCTGGTAACTGCGCTCGGCGGCTGCCGCGGCCTGGGCGATGTGTTCGGACGCTTCGCGCCGTTCCAAGCTCACGAGATTCTGGATCGCCTCCAGCGCGCCGGCGGCGGCCAGCTGGCCACGCTGTTCTGAGAGTCTCCGGGCCTCGGCCTGCCGGTTCGCGGCAAACAGCTCGCCCACCTGATCCTGAACCGTCTTGAACTCGGTCACTGCGCGGCGCAGGTCGTTGGTCCCCCGCTCCTCTGCGGGGGTGAGGAGATCACGCCGGTGCATTGCGGCATGCACGACCAACAGCCGGATGATCTCCTCGATGTCGGCGTCAAACGCGTCGTCGAAGTCCGTGTCGCCCGTGAGGACGTAGTCGCGGTCCTGGTGCACGGCATCAGTGATCTGCAGCCGGATGTCGTCGAACAGCGAAATCTCCTGCACGTGATGGTTGATGACGAACTGCATGGCGCCGCGCTGTTGGGCGAAGCCGTACAACGCCAGGCCGGCCAGCACGACCAGCGCCAGGAACGTGATCAGGAAGGACAGGAACAGCCGTGAGGCGATCGACGGGCGCACGGGAGTCTCAGGCGATGAACCGGTAGCCTTCGCCGCGCACGTTGTCGATGGGGACGGCGGCTCCCGCGCGCGCGAGTTTCTGCCGCAGGCGGGTCACGGTCGTCTCCAGCACGGTACTGCCGGGATCAAACTCAAACTGCCACACCTCGCGCAGCAGTTCGGCTCTGGGGACGATCGCGTTCGGGCGGCGCATCAGATATTCCAGGAGGGCGCACTCGCGTGACGTCAGCTCGACCGCGCGCCGGGCGGTCTGCACCGTGCGCGCCCGCAGATCCAGCCGCAGGCCCCCGGCGATCAGGACGGTGACCTGCGCCCGCCGGAGAAGCCCCCGGAGCCGCGCCAGCAGCTCTTCGAACGCAAACGGCTTGGTGAGATAGTCGTCTGCGCCCGCCTCGAGCCCACCAACCCTCGACGGCAGATCGCTTCGGGCCGTGAGCATCAGGACCGGGAGGTCCGGGCGCGCCCGGCGGATCGCCGCCAGGACGGCGAACCCATCCACTTTCGGCAGCCTGATGTCGAGGATCACCGCGGCCACATCGGGATCGGCGGCGCGGGCCAGACCTGCCTCGCCATCCAGCGCCGCGATGGTGCGGAAGCCTTCCGCGCGCAGCCCTTCCTCCAAGAAACTGACGATCCGAGGCTCGTCCTCGACAATCAGGAGCGTGGCCGATGGCATGCCAATGTGGGAATTCCCCCCGCGTGCGGAATGCCCTGGCGTCTTACCGGCAGGGCCCGATCGGCATGCCGAAGGATTGCTGGCTTGAGGACAGGCGGCGATCCACGCACCACTCCACCGTGGCCGGACCCTTGTCGGCCGCCATCGTTCCGCCGTCGCCGGCGGCAGGCAACCCGAACGTCGCCCCCGCGTTGGCCGAGTGGAGGAACAAGATCTCGCGGTTTCCCGGCGTGGTGTCATCCCAGGCCACATAGAGATCCCGGAATGAGGTCACGACCTGCGGATTCAACGAGGCCCCCGAGTTGCCCGACAGGTTCAGCACGGCGGCAAAGGAGGCGCCCACATTGGTCGACCGGCGGTAGAAGATGTCAAAGTTACCGGGTGTGCTGTCATCCCAGATCACGTGCAAGGCCGTGCCGCCCAGCGAACGGTCCAGGGAATCTGTGTCGCCGGCGTTGGCGGCCAGGTTCTTCGTCGCCTCCCAGGTTGCACCGCCGTCGGTGGAGCGGCGCAGATACACATCGTCGTTGCCGGTCGTGTTGTCCAGCCAGACGACGAGAATGAACGTCCCCGAGACGAAGATGCGCTGAGATGTCGACCGGCCGCCATCGGCGGAGAGATTGGCGGCGGAGCCAAAGGTCACGCCGCCGTTGGTGGACGTCCGCAGAAAAATGTCCGCGTTCCCGGGCGTTTCGTCACGATAGGTCGCATAGACCACGGGCCCCGTCACCGTAAAACGGGGGCGGAAGGAGTCTCCCGCGCTGGCCGAGACGTTGACCGCAGGGCCAAACGTGACACCCCCATTGGTGGACCGCCGCAGATAGACTTCCCGGCTGGGCGCGGTGCCTTCTTCCCACATCACGTAGAGATTGGGGCCGAAGGCGGCGAGCTTGGGGTTGGCGGAGGGGGAGCCGGTCGCCGACAGGTTCTGCGCCGACGTCCACGTGGCCCCGCCATCGACGGACCGGCGGAGCAGAATCTCGTCGTTCCCAGAGGTGTTGTCCGTCCACACGACATAGACGAGGCCGCCCCCGGCCACCTCAATCGCGGGACACAGGGATTGCCCGGCGTTCGCGGAGAGATTGACCGCCGGCAGAAAGGTCCCTCCGCCGTCGAGAGACCGGCGCAGCATAATCTCGCTATTCGAGACCGACACCGCATCGGTCCACGCCACGAACTCGGCACGCCCGCTGGAGGTCCAGTCGTAGCAGGTGGAATTCGCCGCCGTCGCCGAGAGGTTCACCGGTGCGCCGAAGGTACTGCCGCCGTCGGTCGATGTCGCCCGGAAGATATCGGAGTTTCCAGGAGTGGTGTCCTCCCACAAGATTCTCACGATGAGGCCTTGGACGCTAATGGACGGAAGCCGGGAGATACCGGCGTTGTGGGACACGTTGATGGCTGTGGGCGCTCCGATCCCGCTGGGGGCAAGGGCGCCCAACACCAGCAGGGCCGCGGCAACAGCTGCGCATCTCCGGATGGATCTCATTCGATGTACCTCGGACCGGATCGACCAGCCTCTGTGATGCCTGCCCTCATCGTAAATATCCTACTCCCCCCAGGCGCTTACATTTCTGTAATCACCTGCCGGGCGTAGCCGGGACCGGCCGGTTTAGCCATCGGCGGGCGAGGGGAAAATCCTGGACGAGCTGCTCAAGGAGGCGAAGACCCCGTGACGATTTCCATGACGACGCTTTCACCGCTGATCGCACTGGTGGCGGGCATCCTCATCCTCATCATGCCCCGGCTGCTGAACTACATCGTGGCGTTCTATCTGATCGTTGTCGGCCTCGTAGGTTTGTTCGGCCGCTGAGGGCGCCGCCCGGCGCCCGCCGGCTTCTCCTTCCTGCCGCGGGTGGGAAAAACAGTCCCAGCGGTCCGGGGAAGGAGTGATAGTTAATCTTTGCTTGGATGTTTGAGGAGGCAGCGGCGTGGGGAAACCCTCGTCATCATGGCCTTCGATAGTCGCTGGGAACGGGAGCACAGCACCCTGCAGTCGCAGATTCGGCTGCTTGACGGGCTGGATGTCGGCGCCCGCCGGCCGCCGGTCCATCGTCCGCGCACGGCTCCGCAAATCTGGCTGCGACTGGCCGAAACCCTCCGCGGCGTGAGCGCTCGCTTCAGAACCCTCCTCGCCCTGTAGCCACCTAGCCCCCCAGTGCGGCCAGATCCCCCGATCAGTCAGGTGCCGCCGATCTGATTACGCGATCCAGGTACAGGACGTTGATGATGTGCAGAATGATCGCCGCCAGCGCACGGAGGGCGCCCGCAAACGCCACCGAGGTTCCGACGGCTCCCCACGTGAGCAGGCAGATAGCCAGTCCGGCGGCGTACGAGATCTTGCTGACGCGGCCGAAGGCCAGCGTGCAGAAGAACACACTCACGCCGGTGGCGAGGAGACTCATGTTGCGGATCAAGATGGCTCCCTCGCTCGCGGCTCCGCCGCCTCCGGCCGCGTCGATGCCCAGCGTCTGACCGCTGCGGGGATCGATGCGCCACCAGGCCACGGAAGGCCGGCCATTCAGCGTTACGGCGCGGCGGGGCACGACCACGACCGCGCCGTCAGCCAGCGCCGCTTCGATGCGCGCGCGGGCGTCGGCGGGCAACGTCACCGACCGCCACGTGGGATCGGCCGCGCTGCGCACGAGGATCCAGTCGATCTGCTGGTCTGTGGCCGCCGCAAACAGGTCGGCTGTGTTCTCCGTCGCCGCGGGCAGCGGACCACGCGCGAACCAGGCCTCGATGTTGGTGTCGGCCACTCCCTGCTCCAGCCGAGTCCGGAACGCGTCGGCCCCGGGCCGGACGCCGATCCCGGTTGCGACGAGGTCGAACCGGGTCCGTGCGCTGAGTTCCCCCTGCCCACTGAGGACGTAGCTCGTGTGCGCCGAAAAGATATTCACCGCGTCGATGTAGACATCATCGCGCACCGGGCTCCACACCCGCCGCGCCACCGCCAGCGGATACAGACCCGGCGTCCGGGGGGCGGCCGTGGGTGTCGGCAGCGTGCCGAGTGCGGCTGAATCACTCGCGCCGGCCAGCTGTCTCAATATCGCCCGCTGAGCCGCGATCTCCTGCGCTGCCAGCGAGGTCGCAAATTCCGATGAGACATCGCCGACGATCGGCAGGATCTCGGTCTCACCGAGCAAGGTGAGACCCACCGCGACCTTCTGCGCTTCACCCCACGCGGGGATTCTGCCGTGCTGGCGTCTGGCGGCGGGCCCGAGGAGATCGAAGATTTCGCGTCGGGTAACGCTGGGGGGAGCGCCCGGCGCACGTAGCTCGTACTCGATCCACTCGGCGGTCAGCCGTCCATCGGGAGTCTTTCCAGTCGTCACCGTGGTCAGCTCCCGCGTGGCCGCCCCGAACAGACCTCCGGGTGCCGCGGCGGGCCCCAGGATCGGCGTACCGGCATCGCCCAGAATGGAAAAGGCCTCATCGTAAGCTGGGGAGTCGCCGACCTGCAGGATGGGCAGCCACTCGCGGACGCCGACCAACGCGGGTCGCAGGCCGGCCGCCGGGTCGCTTCCGGCAAAGACATCAGACGGCCACTGCAGCGGCGCGTGTACCAGGGTGATGCGCTGACCCAGGTGCGCAGCCGCTCTCAGCGTGCGTGTCAGGACGACGTGCTCGGCAGAGGAGTTCTCGGTCGCCTGCTCGATGATCACCCGGATCGTGAGCTGATGAAAGACGGCGGGGGGCAGGTCCTCGACCGTCATCGTTTCCGCGGGCGCCGTCATGGCCGCCCCAACGCTGGCATCGGGCAGCGTCGGATCGGCATCCACCCACTGCCCGTCTCGACTCCACTGCAGCCACCAGTGATCGGCCGCATCCGGCGCGAGAGACGGACCCGCGGCAACGGCCGATCCGACAATCCGGGCCAGTTTTTCCGCCTGCGTACGGCTTCGCCCTCTGGCCTCCATCGCCATGGTGTGCGTGCGATCCCAGGTCGCCTGCAGTTGGTCGCGGGCCTGCCGGGCATCGAGACCGGCGGACTTCGCACGCTGCTCGGCGTCGGCGAGCAGGACGTCGCGCGATGGAGAGCCCACCGACATTTTGGGCAGGCGTACCGTCGCGAGCACCGTGTTGACCTGCTCCGCCCCGAGGGTGGCATGGGCCAGGCGGGTGGAGATGCCCGCCAGCCGGTAGAGCTCGCCAAGTAGCAGTGCGCGGTCGAGGCTGTTGCCCATCCGATCCATCAACACACCGACCGTGCCGCGGAGACTGCCTCGATACGGCACGAAGCGGGTCGAGTCGCGGACCCAGGTGAAGAGGGCCGTCGGATCGGTGCCCACCTGGCGCAGAACGGCGTGGGGGTCAAAGGAATCGCGCGGCAGCGCGTCGGCAGCGGCAGCGGCGCTGTCGATCGCATGGTCGACGGTCGTCGCCTGATCAGACGATCCGGATGGGGGCGGCGCGGGGGACGGGGATGGCGCCGGTGGGGCCGGTTGGGGCGGACTGGGCGCCGGCGGAACGGCTGGGGGGCTAGCCGCCTGCCGGGGCGCGCAGCCCGTCACGATGAGAACAACGACCACCGCGATTGCCACCACGCGCGCAATCATCGGCACGTGGATTCTTGAGGAGTCGGTTCATCCCTTCAGACTGCGGCGGGCGGAGAACGAGCTGGGAGTTGCCCTGTTTCCCGCGCCGCAAAATGCCGGGAGGGCCAGTTTCCGAAGGAGTTTCGTAGAATTCAACTAAATCTACAGGTGATGATCCGGGTGCTGATCGTAGACGATCAGGCGGCCTATCGCTCGGCGATGCGGCGGCTGCTCGCTCGTGAGCAAGATTTTGAAATCGTGGGTGAGGCGGCAGACGGCCTGGAAGCCGTCCAGCAAGCCGAGCTACTCAAACCCGACGTCGTCCTCATGGACTTCTCGATGCCTCTCCTGGACGGCGTCACGGCAGCCACCGAGATCCAGCGGAAGGTCCCCACCGTCAAGATTTTCATTATCAGCGCCTACGCGGATACCCTCGACGCCGGCAAGATCATGCGCGCCGGGTTCATGCTCCTGGACAAAGCGCTCACCGCCGAGGAGATCGTGTCAGCCGTACGAATGGAGGCCGCCGGCACCTCCTCAGCCTCGGAAGACTGAAGCCCCAGACTCCCGTCGGGGTTCAATTCTGTTTTTCACCAAGAAGTCCGCGAAATTCGCAAACTGCGCGAATATCGCGGACTTCTTGGTGCCGGGCGAGGGATTTGAACCCCCACGGGAAACCCATACGCCCCTCAAGCGTACGCGTCTGCCAATTCCGCCAGCCCGGCACGCTGGTCCATCGCAATTATAGAGCCGCCCGCATTGCGGCGGCAAGGTAACGGGGAAACGGGTGGGTCGGTTTGACCATCAACTCCTTCCCCGGACGGGTGGAGGGCCGCACCGCTCCGATCTCGGAAGATGCTGGGGGCGGGGGTGTCCTCGTGGGCCCCTCCGCCCGGTGTGGATCCTCCCACTCAGACACCCCCGCCCCCCTTATGAGTCCGACAGTCAGGCACGGGCCCTCCACCCGACCTACGCCC
>DASXUC010000163.1:0-27083 GCA_036505015.1 bacterium
GGACCGCCGAGCTCCCGATCCAGGCGGTTGACGATGAGCAGGTCTTCCAAGATGTCGGGGGTGGTCATCAACCCGTCAAACTCTTCGGCGGTGATCACGCGGAGAATGCGGGCCAGCAGGTGCCAGCGGTTCCCCATCGCCACCGGGTCGTCGCCCACGCCGACCACCATGCGCGCGGGATGGTCGGCGGCGAGAATGGCCAGCCGGCCGTCGAGGGTCAGCGCGGACCGGCGCTGGCGCGCCTGCGCCTCCTCGGCCACGATCTCCGGACGCGTCACGCGGGTCTCGGTGATGCGATCGAACAGTTCGCGCGGGAAGAACTCGCCCGGATGGAATTCGAATGTCCCGAGCGCGTAGCGCAGGGGCATCAGACCGTTTCTCCGGATGGCGCCGGCTCACCGGGCAGCAGGTACAGGCCGGACGGACGAAAGCGCAGCCGCACCGCCTGCCCGATCGACAGCGGCCCGCGCGGAGAGAGCGGCTCGGCGACGAGGACCTCGCCGGAGGCGGTGTCGATGAGATACTCCGTGACCGTGCCCATGAAGAACGCCGACCGGATCACGCCGGGCAGGCCTTCGCCGTCGGTGTGGACGTCGATCGTCTCCGGCCGCGCCATCACCGCGACCTGACCCGCAGGTGCGCCGTCCTGCGCCAGGGTGAACGTGTAGGGCCCAACGCTGACCTGCCCGTTTTCGTACCGTCCCGGCAGCAGGTTGGCCTCGCCGATGAAGTCGGCGACGAAGCGGGTCGCCGGCCGCCGGTAGAGGTCGGACGGAGAACCGATCTGCTCAATGTGGCCCTGGTTCATGACCACGATGACATCGGACAGCGCGAGGGCTTCCGACTGGTCGTGCGTCACGTAGATCGTCGTGATGCCCAGGCGACGCTGCAGGTCTCTGATCTCGGCGCGCACGCGCTTGCGCAGTTTGGCATCGAGGTTCGACAGCGGCTCGTCGAACAGCAGCACCTTAGGCTTCATGACCAGGGCGCGGGCCAAGGCTACACGCTGCTGCTGCCCTCCGGACAGCTGCGCGGGGTAGCGCGGACCGACCTGCGGAAGTCCCACCAGCGCGAGGACGTCGGCGACCTGGCCGGCGATCTCCGCGGGCGGCAACCGGGCGATGCGCGGTCCGTAGGCCACGTTCTCGAACACGGTGAGGTGCGGGAACAACGCATATGACTGGAACACCATCGTCACACTGCGCGTGCTCGCCGGCAGCGGCGTGACGTCTTCGTCGCCGATCCACACCAGGCCGGCGCTGGGGTGTTCCAGCCCCGCAATCATGCGCAGCGTGGTCGTCTTCCCGCATCCCGACGGTCCGAGCAGGGTGACCAGTCTGCCCGCGGGGATCTCCAGGGTGAGATCATCCACGGCCACAAACGCCCCGAAGCGTTTCGTGACGCGCTCTAATCGGACGGGAACCGCCGGAGTTCCTTGCGAGTCACGAATCACGAGTCTCCAGTCACCAGGTCACGGTCTCGCAACGACGGCGGCACGGGTGTCGAGGCGCCGGTTGACCGCATACAGCAGCAGCACGACGGCAACCATGAAGATCGTCAGCAGCGAGGCAAGGGCTGCGCCCCGCCCGAGGCTGCCGTACTCCACGTAGGAGAGAATCTGCGTCGTGGCCAGGTTGTGCCCCGGTGAGATCAGGAAGATGACCTGGCTCACGGCCGTCATCGCACGTACGAAGGCGAAGACGAGCCCCGACAGCAACGCGCCGCGGATGAGCGGCATCACGATCCGGCGCAGCGTCGTCGGGGAGTTCGCGCGAAGCATGGTGCTCGCTTCCTCCAAAGACCTGTCGATCTGGTGGATGGCGGCGATCCCTGACCGGATCCCCACCGGCATGTTGCGGAACACAAATGCCAGAATGAGAATGAGCTCGGTCCCGGTCAACAGCAGCGCACCCTGATTGAACGCCAGGATGTAGCCGATGCCCATCACGGTCCCGGGCACCGCAAACGACAGCATCGAACCGAACTCCAGCGCGCCCCGGCCGGGGAACTCCACGCGGCTGACCAGATAGGCGATCAAAAAGCCGAGCAGTGTCGAAGGGATCGCCGCAATCGCGGACAGCCGCGCGCTGGTCCAGAACACCTGCCATCCGGTGGGTGACAGGGCCCGGATGTGCTGCAGGGTCAGGGTGTAGTCAAATCCCCACAACTGCGTGATGCTGCCGATGAACACCGCGCCGTAGAGCGAGGCGATCAGCGCCACCCAGACGAGGAAGATTCCGGAGACCGTGTAGTCCAACGACGGCGGCAGCGGACGGGGCAGCCCCCCGGACGGTTTGCCGGTGACGGTGACGTACGACCGGCGCCCGATCCAATAGCGCTGGATCAGGAAGATCGACAGCGTCATCATCAGCAGCACCACACCGTACACCGCGGCTTCGCTGGGATTGAACCGCCCGATGATGGCGAAGAACACCTCGGTGGCCAGGAATGGGACGCCGCCGCCGACGATGATCGGATTCCCGAAGTCCGCCAGACTCTCGATCGCCACCAGCAGAAAGGCATTGGCGATGCCGGGCCGCGCCAGCGGCCAGATGATCGTCCGCAGGACGTGCCACCGGGACGCGCCCAGCGTCTCGGCCGCCTCTTCCATCGCGGCGTCCATGGCCTGCACGACCCCCTCCAGGACGAGGTAGGCGATCGGGGCATAGGCGAGAATCTGCGCAACCGCCACGCCCAGGGGACCGAAGAAGATGCCCGTGGACAACCCGAGCAGCCCGTTGGTCACAAACCCCCGCCGGCCGAACATGTAGATCAGCGCCAGACCAAGCACGAACGGCGGCGTGATGATCGGCAGAATCGAAAACGGGCCCAGCAGCCTCCGCGTGCGCAAGCGCGACCGCTGTCCCAGCAGCGCGAAGACAAATCCCAGCGCCGTCGAGACCCCGCCCACGACGATCGCCAGCAGCACGCTGTTGCGCAGGGCCCCAAACGCCAGGTAGAGGACGGCGAGCACCCACGCCAGGACGCCCGCGCCGACCGCGGTACGCAGGACGGAGCGCCTCTTGCGCAGCAGCAGGGCGATCACACCGCTGATGACCGCCGCACCGATCCCGACCGCAGCGGCGATGGCCGTCTCGTTGCGCGGGGTTCCTGGGTTATCCAACAAGAAAAAGGCGGGCGACCGCAGGGTCGAACTCACCGCGCTGAGCGTGAGGGAGCCTTTCACCACCACACTCGCCTGCAGAACCGTCCACAACGGGTAGAGGATGAACCCGATCACGAACGCGGCGATCCACAGAATGCAGGTGGCTAGAAAGGCATCGGTGCGCAGGAGCCCCGACAGCGCCAGTCCGCTCCCCAGCAGTGCGAGGAAGCCAAACATGGCCGCGACGGCCGCGGGACCAAACGGTGCGCCGGCGATGTAGAGGTACAGCAGGGTCATGGCCGCACCGGCCGCCCCCAGTCCCACGGCGATGCGCCCCCGTTCCGGAAGCGGGCGCGGCAGGGCGCCGGTCAGCAGGCCGAGCCCGGCGGCCAGCGCGATGGCGGCGATGAGTGGAGATTCACGGATCAGCTGGAATCCGCTCGAACCCGGCGCAAAGACGAAGAGATCCCGTCCCATGCGGGCCCAGGGGAACAGCAGGGAGCCCAGCATGGTCACGCCGCCCCACGTGATCAGCGTGGCGTTCGGCGCGGACCGCGCGACCGGAAGCGCGAGTGCCATGCTCCTACTTGGGCAGCGGAAACACCTCGTCGGTCCATTTCTTCACAAGCGCGTCCCGCACCGCCGCGCTGCCGAACTTGGCGAAGTCGTACTTGATCACTTTGAAGTCCTGGAAGCGCGGGGCTACCCGGGGCACCGGCGTCTTGGAGTTCGAGGGAATCTGGTACGACTGCCCCTGCGACGCGGCGAGTGACTGCGCGGCCGGGGTCAGCGCCCAGTTGATAAACGCCATCGCGTTCGCCCGATTGGGCGTGGCCTTCACCAGGCTCAACCCGCCGATCTCATAGCCGGTACCGTCGGACGGCGCGTTGTAGACGATCGGGAATCCCTGCAGCACCTGGTCCACCGCATCATGGATGAACGTGATGCCGATGGCGATCTCGCCGCGGCCGGCCAGCTGGCCCGGCGCGGCCCCGCTGCGCGTGTACTCGGTTACGTTGCGGTGGATGCGCTTGAGCAGATCAAACGCGGCGCGCTCCCCGAAGAGCTGCACCAGCGTGGCGAGCATCGTGTAGCCCGTTCCCGACGTATTCGGGTTCGGATACGCCACCAGCCCCCGGTAGTGCGCATCGGCCAGATCGGTCCAGACCCGCGGGGTCGGCAGATTCTTTTGCTTCAGCAGGCGGTCATTGTACCCCCACCCGAGGATCCCCGCATACAGCGGGATGTAATACGGTCCCTTCGGCCCGGTCACCGCCTCGCGGAGTTCCGTGCGGATATCATTCCAGGCGTCCGGCCGCACGAACTCGGTGAGGCCCTCTTCGTTCGCCACGATGTGCGGATCGCCGGTCCCGCCGAACCAGACGTCGAATGACGGGTTCTGCCGTTCGGCCCGCAGGCGGGCCAGCGCTTCGCCCGAGCTTAGACGCACGAAGTCCACTTGTATGCCGGTGGCCTTGGGGAATTCCGCTTTAACGGCATCGCACCAGGCCGGGTTGGGACTGCACAACACCGTCACCCTAGCGCCAGGCGCGGCCGAGGCGACGCTCAACGTTGCCAGAACGAGCGCCAGAACGAGCAGCAGTGCCATCCTCTTCATGCCATCCCCTCCTTGATCATCGTGAATCGTGATTCGTGAATCGTGAATCGAAACTACGATCGACTATCGCCCTCAGGTGGGAGATCGTCTGCCGGGCCGCGGATTCGGGATCGGGTTCGGGAAAGATCTCCGCCGAGAGGTAGCCACCGTACCCAATCTCCTTCAACACCGCAATGATGTCTGAAAAATCCAGGTGCCCCCACCCCGGCGCGCGGCGGTTGCTGTCGGCGACGTGGATGTGGCCGAGCCGCTTCCCGCAGCGCCGCAGCGCGTCGAGGGGCGACGCCTCCTCGATATTCATGTGAAACGTATCGGCCAGCACGGCCAGCCGGTCCGATCCGACCCGGTCGATGAGCGCCAGCGCCTCATCCACCGTGACCAGGTAGTTCGTCTCGTACCGGTTGATCGCCTCGATCAGGATGCGGCCCTCACTTCTCTCTGCCACCGGCAGAACCTGCCGCAGGCTGCGCATGAACCGCCGGTCGGTCTCCTCGGCGCCGTCTTCGATCCGGCCGCGCAGCAGGCCGATGATCACGGGCGCGCGGAGGCGAACGGCAAGCTCAAGGTGGCTGCCCACTCGTTCGATGGCCCGCGCCCGGATGCCTGCGTCAGGACTGCTGAGACTCAACCCGTCCCGCAGATACGCCTGGCCGGTCCCCACGGCGGCAACTTCCAGTCCGGCATCGGCCAGGCCGGTCTGGAGCCGGCCGACATCGACGGCGGACGGGTCCCTCACCGCGAGCTCGACCCCGTCGTAGCCAAGCGCGCCGGCCATGCGGATCCCCTCTTCCCACGAACCACGGAGGGCTACGGCGCCGAATTCGGTTTCCTCCACCGACACGACGAGAGCGAGCTTCACGGCCGATGGTCGTTCATCGTTCGTCGTTCATCGTTCGTCGAAGACCTGCGGAGGAGACTCCTCATGAATATCCATGAACGACGATCCATGAACCACGATCGGCAGTTTGGCCTCTCAAGGCGGCCATCCCAGAGAGTAGATGCTCTTGCCTCCATGGGCGGGTCCCTTGAGCACCGCGTCGAGTTCGTCCTTGTCGCGCTCGGTGACCAGATCGATCGGCGGCAGCTGTCCGGGCGGAAACGCCTTCAGCACGTCGGTGACCAGCTTCTCGATGTAATCCAGCAGATCTTCGACCCCGGGCAGCGCCTTCTCCGCGGTCGCCAGCGAGGGTTTGCCGACGACACCCTCGATGTACGCCTTCACCTCGATCGGCCCCGCGCCGATGTGCCCGTACCAGTTGATCGGCCGGCGCAGCAGGTTGCCCGCCTTGTCGACGTGCCCTTCAGGCAGAAAGCCGAACGGGGTGTTGTCGACGGCCCATTCCTGCTTCATCAATTCCGGAAACAGCGCCAGGCACCAGCTGGTCTCGACCTCGTCGGCATGAATGAACGGCGTCTCGTACGGTCCGCCGTCGGCCTTCAGCTTGAAGGCACCCGGCACCGCATGGTACCAGTTCAGGTTGATGATGAGCGCGGGGACGCGGTAGCGCTTTCCAAACTGATGGATGGCCGTGGGGATGACGTACTCCTGGCCGTGACCGTTGAGCAAGATCTGCTTGCGGAAGCCCATGTTCCAAAAGCCGGCGATCATCGATCGGAGGAACGCGGTGAAGACATCCTCGGGAATCGGGACCGTCCCGGGCATGCCCAGGTGGTGATAGGGGTGCGATCCCCACCACAGGGGCGCCGAGACCGTGCAGCCCGTCCGCTCGGCGACCGCTTCGGCCATCCGGCTGACCAGAAAGATGTCTTCCCCGATCGGCGCGTTGGGTCCATGCGCCTCCGTCGCCCCCAGCGGGACGATCAGGACGTCGTTGGTGCGCAGGCGGTCCTCGATGTCGCGCTGCGTCATCGTCTGCAGGTACACGCCGGTGCGCTTGTCCATGTGGCCCCCTTGCGGAGGCAGTTCCCATTTCGGCATTTCGCTTCTCCTCCGTGAAATTCGCAAGTAACGAACTACGTCTTCCCAGTCTTCCCAGTCTTCCCTGTCTTCCCAGTCTTAACCACCTCAAAGACCGATCCAGCAACGAATTATGACGGTGGAGACGGGGAAGACGGGGCAGACGCCTCTGCTTTCAGAATGTGAATTCGTTCCGGCGGAATCTCCAAATACACTTCTCCGCTGAGTACGTCCGCCCCCGGCGACGGCACGTCGACGATCCACCGCATGCCGTCGACGTCGACCCAGTACCGCGCCAGGGTTCCCAGGAAACTCATCGCGGCGATGTGACCGGCGAGCACGTTGCTGGCGCCGGCGGGGGGCTGGCTCCGCAGCAACACCGCCTCGGGCCGCAAGACCAACGTGACCGGCCCCGCCACAGGCTCGGATACGGTCAGCAGATGGCGTCCCATGCGGACGCGGCCCTCTCCGGCCGCCTCCGCCTCCACGAAGTTCGCCAGGCCGACGAAATCCGCCACGAAGCGATTCTGGGGCCGGTGATAGATCTCCAGCGGCGACGCCACCTGCTGGATGCGCCCATGGTTCATCACCGCGACGCGGTCCGAGACGGCGAGCGCCTCCTCCTGATCGTGCGTCACGTAGACCGCCGTGATCCCCAGCCGCTGCTGCAGCAGGCGAATCTCGGTGCGGACCCGCACCCGCAGTTTGGCGTCGAGGTTCGACAGCGGCTCGTCGAGCAGCAGTACCTGGGGCTGTACCACCAGCGCGCGGGCCAGGGCCACACGCTGCTGCTGGCCCCCCGACAGCCGCGACGGAAACGTGTCCGTCACCCCGACGAGCCCGACGAGATCGAGCGCGTCGCCGACGCGCCGGCGGGTCTCCGACGCCTGGACACCGCGCATGCGCAGCCCGTAGGCGACGTTCTCGAACACGGTCATGTGTGGAAACAGCGCGTACTCCTGGAACACCATCGCCGTCGGCCGCCGGTAGGGCGGCAGGTCATTGACCCGATCTCCGCCGATGAGGATCTCTCCCCGGTCGGGGCGATAGAAACCGGCGATCATGCGCAGCGTCGTGGTCTTGCCGCATCCGCTGGGCCCCAGCAGCGTGGTGAAGCTCCCGTCGGCGACCTCGAGGGAGACGTCGTCGACCGCCAGGGTGGCGCCGAACTGTTTCGTGATGTGGCTCAGGCGAACGTCGGCCATCGTCAGCCCAGCGGCAGGCCCCGCAGTCCCCGGGTGATCGCCACCCGCGCGGCCGTCACCGCAACCAGCGTGACGACAAGCAGCGCCGTGGTCAGCGCCGCCGCGGCCCCCCAGAAACCCCCGCCGATCATGGACAGGATCGAATACGTCGCCACGAGGTTGCGGGGCGTGACGAGGAACACCACGATGCTCAAATTGGTCACCGCGCGAATGAACGACGTCACAAACGACGCCACGAACGGCCCGCGCAGCAGCGGGAGATAGACATCGCGCAAGATGCGCAGCCCGCTCGCGCCGAGGTCAGCGGCGGCTTCTTCGATCGACCGATCGATCTGCTTCAATCCCGCCACGGCGGCCTGGTAGCCGAACGGGATGTGCCAGAACGTCAACGCGAGGATCAGGATCCACGGCGTGCCGCCCAGCACGAACGGCCGGGCATTGAACGCCAGCAGGTACCCCACCCCGATGAACACCCCCGGCAAAGCCGCGGGCAGCACGGCGAGGAAGTCGAGAATCCGCTCGACCCCGTACTGCCGGCGGGACGTGACAAAGGCCGCCAGCAGGGCGATCGCGCTGGTGAGCAGGGCGCTGCCGGCGCCGACCTTGACGCTGTTGACCAGATGCTCGCCGCCCTGGGCGAGGGCCAGCTTCCAGTGGTCGAAGGTGAAGGTCCAGTCGTATCCCCAGGTGCGGGCGAAGGCGCCCGCCAGCACTCCCACGTACACGAGCAGAATGAAGACCGCCACCACGATGCAGCATCCAAGCAGGAACCATTTGAACGCTGCCGGTGTAGCAGGCCGTGGGACGCGGGACCCGCGCCCGGTGATCGCAGTATACAAACGTCGGCTCACCCAGACGCGCTCGAGCACGAACAACGCGATCGTCGGCACGATCAGCATGCTGACGACCACCGCGGCCCCGCTGAGGTCGCCGAGGCCCTCGATCCGGAACCACGCCTCCGTGGCCAGCAGCGGGAAATTGCCGGCGATCAGCACCGCGTTGCCGAAGTCCGCAAGCACCGTGATCGCCACCAGCAGCGCGGCCGCGGCGATGCCGGGAAAGGCCAGCGGGACCGTAATCGTCCAGAACACCCGGCCGTCGAGCGCCCCAAGGTCGCGGGCGGCGTGTTCGAGCGTCGGATTGATCGCGTCGAGCACCTGGCCGATGATCAGCACCGCGTACGGAAAGAATGCGACCGTCTGCACCAGCCACAATCCCTGCCAGCCGAAGATGTTCACATCCAGTCCCAGCAGCGAATGTGTGATCAAGCCCTGCCGTCCGAACATCAGAATGTACGCGAAGGCGACCATGAACGGGGGCGCAAACAGCGGCAGCAGGGAGAGCAGCTGAAAGAGCCGCCGGCCGGGGAGATCCTCGCGGCTGGTCGCATACGCGTAAATGAAACCCACCAGTGTGGCCGTGGCGGTGGACAGCACCATCATCAGCAGACTGTTGCGCAGCGCGGCAATCCACCTGGCATGCTCGGGGATCGCCAGGTAGTCTGCCAGCGCTGGATAGGTGATGACGCGAAACGCCGGGTAGAAGACGAACACGAGCAGGGACCCCGCCACGAGCAGAAACGCAGCCAGCAGGCCGGGGTCACCGATGCGGAGCCGTGCGCGGGAGGGCTGGACTGTGGAAGCGGCCATCTCTTGTTGAAACTACAGGATCAGGGATTTGGGATGAGGGATTAGGAAATCGGGGGCGCCGCTTTGCTCGGCCAATCCCCGATCCCTAATCCTCAATCCCGACTTCGACCGTTACTTGCCAATCTCGCGCTGCCACCGCTCCCGCAGCCGCTGCATGTTGTCGATTGCCCACTGCCGGTCGTATTTGACGAATTTCAGCGACGAGAGCGCCGGCATGCCCAGCGGGGCCGGGACGTCGGTCCGGGTCGGATAGCGCAGCCCATACTTGCCGTTGATGTCCTGCGGCGTCTTGGTCAGGATGAAATCGATGAAGCGCCGCGCGCCTTCCCGGTTCGGCCCGCCCTTGATGATCGAGGCGGCCCCGATCTCGGTGGCCGTGTCGGCCGGAAAGACGAGATCGACCGGGAATCCCTGGTTCACGGCCATCGACCGGATGTCATGCCCCCAATTCATCCCCACCGTCGCTTCGCCGCGCGACACCAGCGTGATGCCCGCGGGCGCCGTCGGCGTGAACGTCGCGTTGTCGGCCAGCTGCTTCAGCCACGCAAACGCGCGGTCCTCATTGCCCAGACGGAAGATCTGCGTGGCCATGAAGATGAACCCGCCGCCGGTGGTGATGGGGCTCGGCAGGACCAGCTGCCCGCGAAAATTCGCGTTGAGCAGGTCGTCCCAACTGGCCGGGGGCCGCACGCCGCGCGCGGTCAGCGGGGCGAACCGGTCGCGGTTGAACATGATCGCCAGGGCCCCGATGTACCAGCCGTACCAGAATCCCTGGGGATCGTAGAATTCGGGAGCCAGCCGGGCCTCTGCGAGGGCCGGCGAGCGGTAGGCGTCCAGCAGCCCTTCCTTCGCCAGCGGCGCATGAAAGTCGGCGGATCCCCCGAGAAAAATATCCGCCTGCGGATTGCCCCTCTCCGCGCGGATCCTGGTCGCCAGCGTGCCCGCCGCGGCCAGCGTGAGGGCCTCGGTGCGCAGCCCCGTGGCGCGCTCGAAGGCCTTCAGCACCTCGCTGGTCACCGTCGCATCCAGCGCGGAGTAGATCACCACCTTGTTCGCCTGCGCCCCGACCGCGCCGCTCAGCAGCGTCACGGCCATGACGACGCAGCACACCATTGCGCCGATCTTACGCATGCCCTGTCCCTCCCGTGTGGGGGCCAACCGGGTCGCCCCGCAAGATAAACCGCTCGATCACTTCCGCCAGCCCCTCCTCGTCGTTGGTCTTTGTGACATAGTCCGCCTGCGCCTGCAGCTCGGGTGCCGCGTTGCCCATGGCCACGCCGAGACCGGCAAACCGCACCATCTCCTGATCGTTCAGGTTGTCGCCGACGGCGATGATCTTATCCCGGGCGATCCCGAGCAGTTGAGCGACAAACTCCAGCGCCGCGCCTTTCGAGCTTCCCGTGGGCAACACCTCCAGGTATGTCTGCTCGGAGAAGACGACGTTCATCGGATAGGGCAACCGGGCGATGGCGGCGGCTGCCTCGACGAGATCGTGGCGTGCACCGATGATCAGGATCTTCGTGGGATCCGGCGGCAGAAATGCAAGCAGATCGCCGACCTCTTCCACAACGAGCCGGTCCTTCCGCCGGTAATACTCGGTGTGCGCATTCACATGGCCCACGTAGACGCGATTGTGCACGTAGAGGTGAGGCTGCACGCCCGGATGGGCGCGGAGCACTTCCAGCACTGCGCGCGCCTGCTCGTAGGCGAGCGGCACCTGACGGAGCACCGTATCGGTGCGGAAATCGTACACGATACCGCCGTTGGCCAGGATGGCGGGCGGGTCGGCGCCCAATCCACGCACGTACGGCTCCGCGGACGGCCAGATCCGCCCCGTGGCCAGGCAGACGCGCACACCGCTGGCCTGGGCCGCGCGGACTGCCGCGTGCACCCCATCGGGAATCTCGCGCGTGGAGGTAATCAGAGTGCCGTCGATGTCGGCGACCAATAACCGATACGCTATCTGGTCCATGCTCCACGTGTGATCAGTGAATCGTGAATGGTGAATAGCGAAGCCAGTTCGATTCACGAATCACGATTCACAATTCACGAATCTGGTTCCGGCAGCGGCAGCGTGACCACCCGGTTCTCGCGTACGGCCTGGTAGCACGCCTCGACGAGTTCGGTCGCCTTGTACCCATCGTCGGCGGTCACCGCTGGTGGCCGCTCGCCCAGCACCGCGTCGACAAACATGCGATCTTCGAGCGCATAGCCCCACTTCTGTTCGAACGGCATCTGGAAGCAGTCGACCGCTTCAACCTGCTCGCGCATCCCGGAACTGAACCACGCCCGTTCGAGCTCCTCGGTGACGACAGACGCGTGTTCGCCGTAGATCTCGACGCGCTCGTAGGGAAACAGCCAGCTGGTGTGCGCCACGCTCGTGAACGAGGTGATCAGCCCTCCCGATGTGCGCAGCAGCATCGTGAACCCATCCGGTTCCTCATACACGTTCTGCACGGCCCACCCCTGGATCTCAGCGACGTCCCCGAACAGGAACCGCGCCATGTCAAAGAGGTGGATGGGGGTCTCATAGAGGTAGCCGCCGGTGACAGCCGGATCGGCCGTCCAGGGGGGCTGTTTCAGCTCCCCGCGATTATGTTTCATCTGCGCGACCAGCGGCCGGATCCGCCCCGCATCGATCACCCGTCTGGCAAACTGGTACACGTTCGCGAACCGCCGGTTGAACCCCAGCTGGTAGATGGCGGGGCCGCCGGCGGCGGTGCGAATCCGGCGGGCGTCGGCCAGCGACGTGGCCATCGGCTTCTCGGAGAAAACGTGGACGCCTGCGGCGAGGGCCGTGAGGACCGGTTCGACGTGGGTCGTGTTCGGGGTCGTGACGTAGATCGCGTCGATCCCGGCGTCGAGCAGCGCGGTAAGATCCGGCAGCGGGCGGGTCCCGACCTCCGCGGACAACTTCTCGGCGGCCGGGCGGATCGTGTCGGCGATACCGACGAGTTGCACCCGGCCATCCCTGTGAAGACTCAGCGCGTGCACACGGCCGATGAACCCGGCGCCCAAGATCCCCACTCTCACCGCCATTTCGCTCCCTCGGTGTCGTGAATCGTGAACAGCGAGCCGGATCACTGATGTACGAACAACGCCTCCATCTTGCGCCGCCCGATGCCGGCAAGCTCAAAAGGATCCCACGTCCAGTACTCGGGGCGGAAGAGTTCAAGAGAGAACACGCCTGCGTACCCCAATGCCTGCAGCCGCCGGACGAACTCCCGCAGAGGAAAGATCCCGTCGCCGGGCAGCAGGCGGTGGGCATCGGTGAGACGGTCGAAGGGAAGGTTTTCGGCATCGTCGAGGTGGACGAGGAGCAGCCGGGCCGGATCAAGCTCCTCCAGCATCTGCCAGGTGGAGCCGCCGGCAAAGAAGTGAAAGGCGTCGATCACCACCCCGATCGCCGGATCGCCCGCCGTGTCGATGACGTCGAGGGCCGCCTCCAGCGTGCGGACCGAGCAGGTCGGGAACCCGAGGAACTCAAAGCCGAGGCGCACGCCGGACTCGTGCGCGGCGGCAGCCATCCGGCGAAGCGCGTCAGCCGTCTGTTCCCGCACAGTGTGCGGGTCCTGTCCGGAGAGGAAACTCGGCACCGCCACCACGACCGGGCATGCCAGTCCCGCCGCCCACGCGCACAATTGCCGCCACCGCGCGAACACGGCCTGCCGGGCCGCGCCCGCGGCGAGCGTGGAGTCCTCCAGGGCATTGAGGCTGGCCACGGCCAGTCGAGAATCCAGGCACTGTGCACGGATCCCGGCCAGGGACCCTCCCGCCCCCAGGTACGCTTCGAGTTTGGTGTCCCGCAGCTCAATGGCGGCATAGCCCGCCGCAGCCGCGGCGGCCAGATCGGTCTGCAAGCCCGCCGCGCCGGTCGTCGCCCCGTTCAACCCGAGCAATACAGTCTTCACGATCGCACTAGTGAAAGATCCGGCTGGTCGCCGCCAGTGCCTCGGTCACGGTGCCGGACGCCCAACATTCCACGCCGATCGATCCCGAGTACCCGCTCTCGCCGAGCAGCCGGACGACGGCCGGCCAGGGAATCGTTCCGGTCCCAGGCTCGTGCCTGCCGGGAACATCGGCCACATGGATGTGACCGACAATCGGCAGCGTCTGCGGCAACAGCGCCAGCAGGTCGGCGTGCATCAGCCACATGTGATAGATGTCCAGCAACAGGCGCACGCCTGGAAGGTCGACGTCCTCGAGCAGCCGCCGCGCTGCCGGCAGGGAGTCGAGGAAGTAGCCCGGGTGGTCAATCGCGGAGTTGAGCGGCTCCACCAACAGGACGATCTCCGCCTCCGCCGCCATCCGCCCTGCCGCGCGCAGACTGTCCACGGCGGCCTGCCATTGCTGCTCGCGGGAATGATCGCCGGCATAGCCGACGTGCACGACGAGCGCGCCTACGCCCAGACGCTTCGCGACGCCGAACGATCGGCGCAGCTGGGCCAGCGCCGCCGGGCGCGTCTGCTCGGCCAGCAGGGGTTCAGTAAAGGTGTTCCCGCCGAACACGACCGGCCGCAGCCCGAACTCCACCCGGGCGGCGGAGAGTGCCTTGAGATCGTGTGTGCGCCAGTCCCAGAACTCGAAACGCGTGAAACCCAGCTCCGCCAAGGTGCGCAGCGCCGCAGCATCCGAATGCGTGGGGAAGAGCGAGTCGAGGCATGGACTGAGCTCGAACATCGTCTACCCAGTCTTCCCCGTCTTCCCAGTCTTCCCCGTTTGATTGCTACGGGGCGCTGAAGTCGTGGACTGGGCAGACGGGGCGGACGGGGTAGACGGGGTAGACGCCTTCATCAAGACCGGATCATGATCTTGCCGTCTTCGCGCCGCGTAGCTTTCTGAATAGCTTCCACCCCTGCGTCGAGGGCGAACCTGCTGGTGACGATGGGCGTGAGGTCGATGCGGCCCGCGGCCATCAGCCTGATCACGTTGGGAAAATTGCCGTACCCGGAGTGTCCCTGAGCGCCGTAGATCTGGGCGGCGTGGGTCTGGAAGTGCTCGAGGTACACCGGCGCCCGCTCGGCGGCCCGGCCGATCATCACCAGTTTGCCGCCGATGGCCAGTGACGCCTCGATCTCCGGAATCGTCCGCGACGGTGCCCCCGCCGCCTCGACGTGCATCGCGGCCCCCTCACCGTCGGTCAGCTCGAGAATCGCTTCGTGCGGCGACGTGCCCTGGGAGCTCAACTCCACCGGATTCAGCACGACATCGGCGCCGACGCGTCTTGCCAGCTGCTGCCGCAGCGGCGCGACTTCGAACGCGATGATTTTCGCGGCGCCGGCCGCCCGGGCGAGGGCGATGGCCGCGAACCCGATCGGACCGGTGCCGAAGACCGCCACGTGCCCTCCCGGCTTGAAGCCTTCGGCGCGGGTAAACATGGCGTTGTAGGCCACACTCGTGGGTTCACACAGCGCGCCGGCCTCGTACGCAGCGTCCGTGCTGCCGTAGCGTTCGGCCAGCGCGTTGATCCTCCAGCAGTACTTCGCGCCGATCGCAATGAGATCGGCCTGCGCGCCGTCGATGGTAAAGCCGATTTCCTCCAGCCGCTCGCACTGGTTGGGGAAACTGTTCCGGCACGGCGTGCACTCACCGCACCAGATCATTTCCTCGCAGGTCACCATGTCGCCGATCCGCAGTCCGCTGACCTCGCGGCCGACCTCGACAATTTCTCCGGAGAACTCGTGGCCGATCACGACCGGGAAGCGCGTCAGGCCCGGGTAGAGCATGTACCCGTCCCCATCGGTCTCATAGAAGTGCACGTCCGACCCGCACACCCCGCATGCCCGGGGACGGATCAAGACGTCCTTCGAGCCGAGGCCCGGCTCTGCGACCTGGGTGACCGACACCCGCGGCCGGCGCCACACGCTGCTGCCCGTGACGGCCTTGCGGGTCTCCCGCTCGTTCGGTGTGACGGGATAGCCGGGACGCGGATCCCACTCAGCACTCAAGACCAATCCCTTCATGTGCCAGACCCCCCTAACTGCCGTTGGTCGTTGGTGGTTGGTGGTTGGTCTGTACTGCTGTTACGACCAACGACTAACGACCAACCACCAACGTCACTTGGTCTCACCAAGGGCCAGCGCGCTCGCAAACGCGAGTTCGTGTGTATGGGACAGCGAGATGATGACGCCGGAGATGCCGTGGTCGTGCGCCGCGGCCAGGGCGCCGCCCCGCAGCACGACGGTGGGCTTGCCGAGGGGGTCGTTGACCACCTCGATCTCATGCCACGCCATCGCGCGCCACCCCAATCCCAGCGCCTTCATCACGGCTTCCTTGGCCGCAAACCGTGCCGCCAGGCGCATGCTCCGCACCCGCGGGTGGCGGGACCGCTCGTCTTCCGCGGCGGTGAACACACGCGCGATGAACGTCTCCCCCCATCGCGCCACCGCGTGCTCGATGCGCGAGACCTCGACGATGTCGGACCCGATGCCCTTGACCCACAATCCCTTACACCCCGCAAATGCGAGTCTAGATGCTAGGATCGCTCTCCTCCGGGCAGTTCCGCCTGGTCGATGAGCATCACGGGAATCCCGTCGCGGATCGGGTATCGCCGGCTGCACTGCGTGCAGACGATGCGGTCCCCGTGCAGCTCGACGGGGGCCTTGTCGAGGGGGCAGGCCAGGATCTTCAGCAGCTCCTCATCGATCACGGGACGCTCCTTCGGAAAGTCGGGAACAAGGGAACGAGGGATCAAGTGAACTAGTTAGACCGTAACAGGCGAGTTCCCCTGTCTGATCCGAACGTCGCTTCCTCGTTCCCCCGTTCCCTCAATTATTCAACCGTCACGCTCTTCGCCAGATTCCTGGGCTGATCGATGTCGTTCCCCCGCTCGCGCGCCACGTAGTACGCGAACAGCTGCAGCGGAATGATCGTCAGCACCGGTGCCAGGAGGTCCAGCGTGTCGGGTATCCGCAGCACAGTAGCGGCGTGCTTCGCAATCTCGGTATCGCTGTCGTAGGCGACGGCGATGACCTCGCCGCCGCGGGCGTTGACCTCCTGGATGTTGGACAGCGTCTTCTCGTAGACGTGGCGCTGCGTGGCGAGGGCAAAGACGGGCGTGCCGTGCGTGATCAGAGCCAGCGTGCCGTGCTTCAGCTCGCCGGCGGCGAGTGCTTCGGAGTGGACGTAGGAGATCTCTTTCAGCTTCAGCGACCCCTCCATCGCCACGGCAAAATCCAGTCCGCGGCCGATGAAGAATGCGTGTTCGGCCCCCGCTAACCGCTGGGCCAACTCGACGACCTCGGCCTCACGGCGCAAGACTTCCTGGGCCTTTCCGGGCAGGGTTTTCATCTCGTGGATCAGCGCCGCCGCCTGCGGGGCAGAGACGGTTCCACGGCGGAGGCCGAGATCGAGCGCCAGCATCTGCAGCGCAACCAGCATCGTAATATACGCCTTGCTGCTGGCGACGGCGATTTCCGGGCCGGCGCGGATGTAGAGAACGTCGTCGGCTTCGCGGCTGATCGTGCTGCCGACCACATTGGTCACCGCGAGGATTCGCGCGCCGCGCCGGGCGGCCTCACGCATCGCCGCCAGCGTGTCGGCGGTCTCACCGGACTGGCTGATCGCGATGCACAGACTCTGCGCGTCGATCAGCGGCTCCCCATACCTCAGTTCCGAGGCCAGTTCGGGCTCAACCGGGATGCGCGCCAGATGCTCGATGAGCCAGCGGCCCACCACCCCGGCATGGTAGGCGGTGCCGCAGGCCGTGACCCACACCTTGCGCAGTCCTTCCACGAACGCCGGAGGAAACTGGACGCCGTCGAGCTCCACCAGGCCTTCCACGTCGAGCCGGCCCATCATCGTTTCCTGGATCGCCCTCGGTTGTTCGTGGATCTCCTTGAGCATGAAGTGCGGGTAGCCTGCCTTCTCGGCCATCGCGGCGTCCCAGGTGACGTGGAGCGGTTGCTTGTGCAGCTGGGCGCCGGCGATCGTCTGGATCGACGCGCCGGCCGCGGTGATCACCGCCATCTCGCCGTCCTCGATGATCATGACGTCCCGCGTGTGCGTGAGCAGGGCGGGAATGTCCGAGGCCAGGATCGTCTCCCCTTGACCCAATCCAACGATCAGGGGGCTGACTTGCCTGACGGCAACGATGCGGTCCGGCTGGTCGCTGGACATCACGACAATGGCGTAGGCTCCCGTGGTCTGGGCCAGCGCGCGGCGGACGGCGTCCTCTAACGGAACGGGTGAGTCGTGAATTAGCCCAAGTTCCTCTTCAATCAAGTGGGCGAGGACCTCGGTATCGGTATCAGATTTGAAGACGTGCCCCCGCGCCTGCAGCGCCTCGCGCAGCGGCAGAAAGTTCTCGATGATCCCGTTGTGGATGACGACGACAGTGCCCGTGCAGTCGGTGTGGGGATGCGCATTCTGATCTGTCGGTAGACCATGCGTGGCCCAGCGGGTGTGGCCGATCCCCACCGTGCCGAGCAATCCATTGTTCATGGTGACCTCTTCGAGCCGCGACAACTTGCCGGCGGCCTTACGAACCTCGATGTGTCCGTTGCCGAGTACCGCCACGCCGGCCGAGTCATACCCGCGGTATTCCAGCCGCCGCAGCCCGTCCAGGAGAATGGGCAGAGCCTGCCGTTGGCCGACATAACCCATGATGCCGCACATGCGAAAGCCCTCCGCCCCTTTTGGAGGCGAGACCAGGTGTCAGATGTCAGGTCTCAGGTGTCAGATCAGATTTCAGATGTCAGATCAAAGATGCCAGGTGCCGCTACGCCGACACCTGAGATCCGAGACCTGACACCTGCGCTTGAATCGCGTCCCTGACAGCCCTTTTGGGCCGGAGTCGCCTCCGGGTTTTGTGGGCCATCTTTGCTCCGGCGAGCACCGGAGCTGGTGCGGGTCCGGGACCGGACCCAGGGTCACCCGCCGATTAGCCAGGACCCCAGCGACTCCGAATCGCCGGGATGGCTCCGAGATCCCCTCCCTCGTCACCCCGAACGAAGCGGCCAGATTCGTTGAACGAATCCGTACCGTCTGATTGGCCGCTTCGTTCGGGGCCAGGCGCTGAGGCACCGATGTGTCCTTATCGTCACCTCCTTCCCATACAAGAGTACTTTCCCATCTTCCCGTTCCCGATTCACCGAGCGGCTCCTGCGCGGCCGGCAATGCGTTCCTTCACCGCCAGCCAGACCACCAGCGGAATGGTCGCCGCGGTGCGCCAGCGGTGGGGCTCTTGCACCAGCCGGTAGACCCACTCGAGCCCGGCGCGCTGCATCCAGCGCGGCGCGCGGCGCGAGAGACCGGCCAGCACGTCAAACGTCCCCCCCACCCCGATCGCCACCGGCACGCCGAGCGAGTCGCGATGCGCGGCGATCCACTCTTCCTGTTTGGGGAACCCCATTGCCACGAGCAGCACATCGGGGCTGGCCCGTCGGATCCGGTCCGCCACCGCCGCCTCCGCACCCGCCGCAAAATACCCGTGATCCGCACCCACCACAGCTATGCTGCGATGCTGCTTGGCCAGCGCCGCCCCGGCTGCCGCTGCGACACCCGGGCGCGCCCCCAACAAGAAAACCCGCAGCGGTCGGTCCGCCCCCCTCGCAAAGAGATGCGCCACCAGATCCACCCCGGGGACCCGTTCGGGAAACCGTACGCCCAGGATCCGGCCGGCGAGCAGCACGCCCGCGCCGTCGGCCGTGGCCAGCGATGCGCTGTTGACGGTTTCGCGGAGACCTGGATCGCCCGACGCCCGCGCCAGCATCGCGCCGTTGAGGGTCACGACCTGGTGGACGCCGCCAGAGTGGATGAGTTCCAGCACACGATCGACCGCTTGACCCAGCGTGACAAGGTGAATGCGAACTCCGAGCAGCCAGGTTGACGGGAGATCGCTATGCGCCGCCAAGAGTGCGCTGCACGACTTGCACCAACTCGGCGGCCACGGCGTCGGCTGTGGCGGCGTCGTGGGCTTCCACCATGACTCGCACCAGCGGCTCCGTGCCCGACGGGCGGACGAGCACGCGGCCGCGTTCCCCGAGCCTGTGGGAGGCCGCATCGACGGCGGCTTTGATGATGGGTTCGCGCTCGAGCCGGGTGCGGTCCGGCACGCTCACATTTCGCAGCACCTGGGGAAACCGTTCGACCACAGCCGCCAGTTCCGACAGCCGCCTGCCGGTCTCGAGCATGACGTTGATCACCTGCACCGCGGTAATCAAACCGTCGCCGGTGGTGCTGTGATCGAGGAAGATGACGTGACCGCTCTGCTCGCCGCCAAGGTTGGCCCCGAGTTCGCGCATCCGTTCCAGCACGTACCGATCGCCCACCGCCGTGCGCTCTAACTCGATATCGGCCCGCCGCAGCGCCAGTTCCAACCCGAGGTTGGACATCACGGTCGCTACCACGCGCCCCCCTGCCAGGTGTCCCTGCGCGTGCAGGTGCAGCGCGCACAAACCCATGATCGCATCGCCGTCGACGATCCCGCCCGTTTCGTCCACGGCGATGACCCGGTCCGCGTCTCCGTCGTGCGCGAACCCCACATCGGCAGCATGGTCGAGCACGGCCCGGCGCACCACCTCGGGATGCGTGGAGCCGCAGGCCACATTGATCCGGCTGCCGTCAGGCTCGTCGTTGATCGCAATCACCGTGGCGCCCAGGTGCCGCCAGAGTTTGGGGGCGGCGCGCCATGCGGCGCCGTAGGCGCAGTCTACGACCACGCGCAGGCCGGCCAGCGGGGCGACGGCCAGGGAGGTGACGTACTCCACGTACTGCTCAACGGCGTCCGCGAGATCCTCCACCCCGGCGGGCTCCCGCCCCGAGGACTCCGCGGGCGGCGCGCGAAGGAACTCGGCTTCGACCGCCTCTTCATCGGCGTCGGTCAGCTTGAATCCGTCGCCGCTGAAAAATTTGAGCCCGTTGTCCTGGATCGGGTTGTGCGATGCGGAGATCGCCACCCCCGCGGTCGCGTCGAGGTGACGCGTGAGATAGGCGACGGCGGGCGTCGGCAGGACCCCGGCGCGCAGCACCGAGGCGCCCGACGCGCACCAGGCGGCGGTGAGGGCGGCCTCCAGCATCGGACCGGACAGGCGCGTATCCCGGCCGATCAGGAAGCGGCCGCCGCGCGGCGCCAGCACACGCGCGGTGGCGCGGCCCAGCCGGAGGATGAACTCGGGGGTTAGATCCACGTTGGCCACGCCCCGGACCCCATCCGTGCCGAACAGGCGCGCCGCCACCTCAGCCTCCACGCCGGATCGTCACGAGGATCTCGGCGGGGTGCACGTCGAGCAGCTCCACCTGGGCCGGCACCGTCACCTTCACCGGCAGCCGGTGCTGCCCGATCGGAAGGTCGCCGGCCTCGACGGTCGCGGTGAATTGCTCCGCACGCAGCCGCGTCACCAGCAGCACCGGCCCCTGCACGTGCACCTCGATGGTACCCGGCACAAGCACGACCGTGGTGCCCGCCGGCGCGTCAAGCACGCGGACCCGCACGCCGCGCAGCACGGTGACGGCCACGGCGGGGACGATCTGCACCGACACGTGCACGCGCACGCCTGAGGTCACCCCCGGTGGTGGAAGCACCGCGACGTCTCTGCTGAAATCGTGCGTCTCCGCGACGTTGACCGGCTCCGTGGTCACCATCTGCACCGGCTCCAGCACCCGTGGATCGCCGGTAATCGTCACCGCCGTAGGGATCACCCGCACGCCCAGCAGACTATAGCCGTACGCCGGTTCGCCCACGATCGCGGGGACGACCGGCACGGCCTTCGCGGAGCGCTCGACGCGGGGACTGCGGGTCGTGGCGACGTACGCCCAGAGGACCGTGGCAATCACCAGAGAGAGGATCAAGTTCCGGTTGCGTTCAGTGAAGAAGCGCCTCATCGCCCGCCGTCCGGCCCCGAGCGGACGGGCCGGGTCGAAGGTGTCCCGGCGTTCGCGCGCCATGAACGCCACCGTATCGCGGGCGCGGCCGGCTGACCGGCAAACAGCCGCAGCAACTCGCCCTTCAGTTCCTCCTCTGACAACCCCCGCACGAGTTCACCGTCCATGGCCAGCGAGATCGCGCCGGTCTCCTCAGAGACGATCACCGCGACCGCGTCCGTGACTTCGGTGATCCCGAGCCCAGCCCGGTGCCGGGTGCCCAGCGTGCGGCTGAGCGATGGATTCTCGCTGAGCGGCAGCAGGCAGCCGGCCGCCATTACGCGGTTCCCGCGGATGATGACCGCCCCGTCATGCAGCGGCGAGTTTGGAAAGAACAGGCTGATCAGCAGCTGGACGGCAACCAGCGCGTCGAGTTTGATGCCGGTCTCGATGAAATCTGCCAGACCGGTGCGGCGCTCCACCACGAACAGCGCTCCGATCTTGCGCATCGATAATATCCGCGATGCCCGGCCAACGTCGTTGACGAGCCGGATGATCTCCTCCCGGCCGAGTCCATGCGGGGCGAACCCGGTGACCAGCACCCCTCCCCGGCCGAGCTGCTCCAGCATGCGGCGCAGCTCGGGCTGGAAAAGCACGAGCAGCGCGATGGGGATGGCCAGTCCGATGTACCCCAGGATGTACTGAAGCGTGTACAGCCCCAGAAACTGGCTCACCCAGTAGGCCACGAACAGCACAACGAGGCCGATGACCAACTGCTCCGCGCGCGTGCCGCGGATGAGCATCAGCAACTGATAGGTGAGGACCGCGACAATGAGGATATCCAGAATGTCGAGGATGCGGATTTCAAACGGCATCTGCTAACAACCGTTGGTCGTTGATCGTTGGTCGATGGTCGTGACGGCTAACCACCAACGACCAACGTCGCGTGTCGTTTCCATTGTATCCCGTCGCATTCACAGCAGGAGCGCCAGCAGTGCCTTCTGCGCGTGCAGGCGATTTTCGGCCTGATCCAGCACGATGGAGCGCGGGCCGTCCAGCACGTCGTCGGTGATTTCCTCACCGCGGTGGGCGGGCAGGCAGTGCATCACGGCCGCCTCGTCCCCGGCGGCTGCCAGCAGGGCGGCATTCACCTGAAAGGGCGCGAAGAGGCGCCGGCGTTCCTCCCCCTCGGCCTCCTGCCCCATGCTCGTCCAGACGTCGGTGTAGATGACCTCGGCCCCGCGCACGGCCGCGAGCGGATCGGTGCCGACTGCGATGCGCGCGCCGGTCGCCCGGGCAATCTCAGTGGCGCGCGAGACGACCGCGGCGCGAGGAACGTAGCCCGGCGGGGTCGCCACACGCAGGTCGGATCCGAGTTTGGCGCACCCCAGCAGCAGCGAGTGACAGACGTTGTTGCCGTCTCCGACCCAGGCGACGGGCAGCCCGGCCAGCCGTCCGCGGTGCTCCACCATCGTGAGCAGGTCGGCGAGCACCTGACACGGATGCTCCAGATCGGACAGCCCGTTGATCACCGGGCACCCGGCCCCCGCCGCGAGCTCCTGCTGCGTGCCGTGCGCGAAGGTGCGCGCCATGATGCCCGAGACCCACCGCTCGAGGTTGCGGGCTACGTCGCCGACGCTCTCGCGCGTCCCCATCTGGATATCCTGGGGACCCAGATACACGGCGTGTCCCCCCAGCTGCCACATCCCGACCTCAAACGTCACCCGGGTGCGGAGCGAGGGTTTCTCAAACACCATGGCCAGCGTCTTGCCGGCAAGGTGCGCCGGGTGCTGCCCGGTGTGCGCCGCCTCCTTCAGATCAGCCGCGTAGGCGAGGACGTGCGATAATTCCTCGCCGCTCAAATTGTCCATGGAAAGGAAGTCGCGCCCCTTCAGAGACACCGATCACCTCGACGAGACCGACTCTGTTCACGGGTTTGAGCAAGCCACTCCCCCACGATATCGTCCAGGTTGGGTGTGGTGCGTTCCTCCAGGTCATACTGCACGCGCACAGCCGGCCGCCGAATCGACATGATGCGCCGAAGATCCACGGGTGTGCCGATCACGACGAGGTCACAGTCGGCCGCGTTGATGGTCTCTTCCAGCTCATGGATCTGGGCCGGGCTGTATCCCATCGCCGGCAGCACGGTGCTGAGGTGTGGGTACTGCCGGTAGACTTCCCGCAGGGACCCCACGGCATACTGCCGCGCCTCGACAATCTCCGCCGCGCCGAACTGCCGCGCGGCGGCCACGCCGGCGCCGAACGCCATGCCTCCGTGTGTGAGGGTGGGTCCATCCTCCACCACCAGCACCCGCCTGCCCGCAATCCGGTCGGGTTCGTCCACCCGCACCGGGGACGCGGCTTCCACCACGCGCGCCTTGGGATTGACCGCGGTCACGTTGGCGCGGACCCGCTGCACGGCGTCCGAGCCGGCGGTATCGACCTTGTTGATGACCACGACGTCGGCCATCCGGAGATTGGTCTCGCCGGGATGGTAGGTCAGTTCGTGGCCGGCCCGCAGCGGGTCGGCCACGACGATGCGGAGCCCGCTGCGCAGAAAGGGGAAATCGTTGTTGCCCCCGTCCCACACCAGCACGTCCGCCTCGGACTCCGCGGCGCGGACGATCGCTTCGTAATCCACGCCCGCGAACACGACCGAGCCGCGCTGCAGGTGGGGTTCATACTCCTCGCGCTCCTCAATGGTCACACCGGCGGCATCCAGGTCCTCCACGCGGGCAAAATGCTGCACGCGCTGCCGGACTAGATCGCCGTAGGCCATCGGGTGCCGGATCACCGCGACACGGCGTCCGCGGCGCCGGAGAATCTCCGCGATGCGCCGCGTCGTCTGGCTCTTGCCGGCGCCGGTGCGCACGGCGCAGATGCTGACGACCGGCACCGCGGCCTCGATCATGGTGGCGTCGGGCCCCAGCAGCACGAAATTCGCGCCTGCGGCCAGCGCCGCGGACGCGACGTGCATGACGTGGAGGTGGGAGACGTCGCTGTAGGCAAACACGACGTCGGCCACACCGAGTTCGCGGACTAGCTCCGGGAGTTCTTCCTCGGCAAACACGGGAATGCCCGACGGGTAGTGCGGACCCGCGAGCTGCGGGGGGTAGACGCGGCCTTCCAGATCCGGGATCTGGGTCGCCGTGAACCCCACGACCTCATAACGGGGGTCGTCGCGGTAGTGCACATTGAAGTTATGGAAGTCCCGTCCCCCGGCGCCGAGAATCAAGACGCGCGTGCGGGCCTGGGGCCTGGAGACCGGGGGCTGGGACCTCTTGGTCTGCTCCATGAAGACAGATGCCACCTGGAAGAGCACTTCGCTCATAAGTTACGAGGCCCTAGGCCCTGCAGTTAGGGTTTCGTGAGTCTCCGGCCGCCGAGAAAGCGCGCCGCATAGTAGGACTCGCTGAGTGAGGTGATCGTCACGCGGCGCGATCCGGACGAGGCGTGAATGAATCTCCCGTCGCCGAGGTAGATGCCGACGTGCGACGGCCCAGGGGCGTACGTGGTAAAGAACACCAGATCACCCGGCTGCAGCTCGTCGCGTCCGACCGACAGACCCAGTTTGAAATAGTCGAATGAACTCATCCGGGCGAGACCCGGCAGGTAGGCGGAGAACACCACATAGACAAATCCCGAGCAGTCCAATCCGCCGCCTGAGGTGCCGCCCCACACGTAGCGCGTTCCCAGGTAGCGCAGAGCTTCGTTGACCACACTGCTCCCCTGCACGCTGCCGATCACACCCGGCAGCAGAGCCGGTGGACGGCCGGAGGGGGCCAGGTCGCCTTCGCGCACCCAGCCCGTGTCCCCGCCTGGGATCAGCACGTTGAACCAGTTGGAGATGTAGGCAACGATCCGCAGCGGCGTGTCCGCCGCCACAAGAGCCAGCGTCGTCTCGTACGATCGGGGACCTCGCCGCACGCGCAGGGGCCGCGGGGCGGGAAGGTCCGTCCCGACAAGATTCTGCGGGTCGAGCGCGGGTGTGGCCGCAGGTTGTCGCGGCGAGGGCGGAAGAACGTTGGCGGGGCCGGGGGCCGCCAGGGGCCCTGTATGGGGAATCAGGAGCGTCTGGCCGACGTAGATCGCCCCCGTGCGAAGCCCGTTGGCATCCATCAGGACCCCGACACTAACACCGAACCGGCGGGCGATGCTGAACAGCGTGTCCCCCCGCTGCACGACGTACGCGCCGGGCACAGCCGCGGGGGACACCGGTACCGGCCCGGGGATGAGCAGGACCTGGCCGACACGAAGCTGGCGGGGATCGATCAATCCGTTGGCCCGCATCAAACCATCGACGGTGACCCCGTACTTCAGCGAGATGCGGTAGAGGTTGTCCCCGGGCTGAACGATGTGCGTTCGCCCCTGTGCCAGCGCGGGCGCCGACAGACCCGCCGTGAGCAGCGCGATCAGCGCTGCCGCAAGAATTACCGTCACGAGATGGTTGTGCGATCTCATCGCCGCCCTCTAGTCCCTCCGAAACACAGGAAGGCAGAGACCCGGACCGGGTCTCCACCTTCCTGCACCCTCTCCCGTGGGTGACCTTGTAACCTAACTACCGTTGGTCGTTGATCGATGGTCGTTGGTCGTCACGATCAACCACCAACGACGAACGACCAACGGGTCTTTAACGTTTCGAGTACTGGAACCCCTTGCGCGCGCGCTTGCGCCCGTACTTCTTGCGCTCCTTCATCCGAGGGTCTCGGGTCAGCAGGCCGGCCTTGTGCAGCGCGGGTCGAAACGTGTCCTCACCGGCGGCCAGGGCGCGGGCAATACCGTGGCGCACCGCCCCGGCCTGGCCGACAATCCCGCCGCCGATCACGGTGGCCAGCACGTCATAGCGTCCCTCGGCGTTCGCCACCACCAGGGGCTGCCGGATCACGGCCTGAAGCGCCCGGGTTGTGAAGTATTCTTCCATGGGCTTGTCATTGATGAGCATGCGGCCGGTTCCGGACAGCAGGCGCACCCGCGCTACCGCTTCCTTGCGGCGGCCCGTCCCCAGCGTCACCTCTTGTGCCACGTCACGTCCCCCTCACTCACGTACGTTCATCGATCGTCGTTCGTGGTTCATCGACCAACGATGAACGACCAACGACCAACGACTTGGGCTTCTGCGCCATCTGGCGATGCTCGGCCCCGCGGTAGACGCGAAGCTTCCGGAGCATTTTCCTCCCCAGCGAATTCTTGGGCAGCATGCCGCGCACCGCGTCGGTGATGACCTTCTCCGGCCGCGTGCGCAGCAGGTCCCCCAGCGCGGTTTCCTTCAAGCCGCCAGGGTACCCAGAATGCCGGTAGACCACTTCGCGATCGGCCTTCCGCCCCGTGACCCGCACTTTTGAGGCATTGATGACGACCACCCCGTCACCCGTGTCCAGGTGGGGCGTGAAGGTCGGCTTGTGCTTGCCGCGCAGGATGGTCGCCAGACGCGTAGCCAGGCGCCCAAGCACCATCCCATCCGCGTCCACCAGATACCACTGCCTGTTCCCCGTCGCCGGGGACATCTCGGTCTTCATGCCCAAATCCTCTCTGAGAAACCGCGCATCATGATACCATTCCCCGTTCAGATCAGGCAAGGGTCCGACGACGAGGGTAGTGGGTCGGTTTGACCATCAACCCCTTCGCAGGACGGGTGGAGGTCCGTACCGCTCCGATCTCGGAAGATGCTGGGGGCGGGGGTGTCCTCGTGGGCCCCTCCGCCCGGTGTGGATCCTCCCACTCAGACACCCCCGCCCCCCTTATGAGTCCGACAGTCAGGCACGGGCCCTCCACCCGACCTACGCCC
>DASXUC010000164.1:0-2394 GCA_036505015.1 bacterium
CCGGAGCGCCGCTGCCGCGTCCCAGAAATACCGCATCAGTTCCATCTTCCCGGCGTAGTCCCAGACGTACCCGGCAACGATGCCGCCCGGGCGAACGACGCGCACCATTTCGGCCATCCCGGCCGGCAGGTCCGGGATGAAGTTGAGCACCAGGGCCGACACTACGACGTCGTAGCTGCTCGATGGCAGGGCCAGGTGCCGTGCGTCGCCGACCTCAAATCGAACCCGCGGATCCCGGACGTGCTCACGCGCGACTTTCAGAAAGCCCGCGGAGGGATCGACTCCCTTGACCTCTGCAGGGTCCGCAGCGCGAAGAATGGTTTCAGTCAGCGCGCCGGTGCCGCAGCCCACGTCAAGCCATCGCGCCGCCGGTGGAACCGCCAGCCACCGCACAAACTCCCGAGCGATGAGACGGCTCCACCGTCCGACATACGGCTCGTAGGCCGCGCCGCCGGCCCAAACGCTCCGTTCGTTCATGGACCGATCAGCAGCGCGGCCACCAGGATGAAGACGAAGAACCATCTGAACAGGGATCGCGGCTCATGACAACTCGCCCGCTTCGGCTCGGCGCTTGATCGATCGCAGCCACATCCGCCGGATCAACGCGACACCTGGGTAGATGAACCACCAGTAGAGCGCGAACTTCTTGCGGGTTGCCGGATCGGACGCATAGATGCGGGTCTCGTGCCGCAAAGTAGACCAGCCGCCCGCGGTGTCCATTTCCACACGAAAATTACCCGCCGCCTTGGCATAGCCGGCAGGGTCGACACGCAAGAATTCCTCGGCGTCCCTGACGCGGTAGAATCTCGCTCCAAACAGTGTCCACCACTGCGCGACCGCCCCGAGCACGACCTCCCGATCCGTCTCCTCGGCCAGCACGATGAAACCGAGATCGTCAACCGCCTGTTCAAACAGCGTCCGGCCGCCGGAGAAATACCGCCTCCCCCGGCCGGCCAGCCGCCCGGGTAGTTCCCGCAGCCAAAACAGGAGAATGAATACGGGGATATCCGCGGCTTTCGTCTCTCGGATCGCGCGAAAAATGGGCTCGGGCCCTGCCCGCACCAACGTCGATCGGACGACCTGGAACTGGTACACGGGCATGACGTCATCGAGCAGCATCGGTGGCTGACGCCTTCCGCCGGCCGACGAGGAGGTACGTGGACATCAGTCCCTTTCCTTTGATCTCGACCGGCCCCCGGGGCTCGAACTCGTAGTCGGCCCGCAGGCATTCGTACGTGCGTTGGGTCACCTGGATGCGTCCGGGCAGGCCGTGGGATTCCATGCGGCTGGCCGTATTCACGGCATCTCCCCATAAGTCAAACGAGAATTTCCGGCGGCCGATCACCCCCGCTACGACCGGCCCAGTGTTGAGCCCGATCCGCAGCTGCAAGCGCGCGGTTCCGCGTTCGCGGCAGATCTGATCGAGGGTGGGATGCAATTCCAGCGCCATCTCCACGGCGGCCTCCGCGTGCGCGCGCGTGGATCCCGGCAGGCCGGCGACCGCCATGTACGCGTCGCCGATCGTCTTGATCTTCTCCAGTCCGTGCGCGTCGGCCAACCGGTCGAACGCGGAGAAGACATCGTTGAGGAGGCGGACCAATTCCTTCGCCGTGAGCTCCGCCGAGAACCCCGTGAAGTTCACGATGTCCGCGAACAGCACCGTCACCTCTGGGACCGTCTCCGCGATCGTCCCCGGATCATGTTTCAACCGGTCCGCGATAGCCCGCGGCAGGATGTTGAGGAGGAGCCGCTCCGATCGGTCCTGCGCCTGCCCGACCTCCCGCACAAAATAGCGCAGCAGGAGGAACACCACCGTGGAGACGGTCCCGAGGTTCAGCGCGAAGAACCCGACGCGGACCGCGAGGTGAAACGGGGGCGCCAGTGGCTCGACGGAGCTCTCGATCGCCGCAGAGAAGACGGCGAGCCCCAGATACGCGATGAACCACGTGATCGCCGCCCGAGGGTTGTCGAACAGCAGGGCGCCGATCGGCGCCAGGAGCGCCCAGATCATCACGGCGCCCGAGGCAACGAACCCCCCCAGGTGCCACTGCAGCAGATAGGGCAGCCATAGGATGAAAAAAATCTGCAGAAAGCGGAAGATGCCGTACCGTTTCCAGATTGCGAGAGCGGCAATGTTGAGCAGCGAGCACACTGAATACGCGTAGGGGAACAGGGCCGAGCGGTCCTGCCCGAGGGCAACGTACATCGTCCCCCAGAGGAATCCAGCCAGCGTGATCATGCCCACCGAAAACGTGAGCGTGACCTTGCGCAGCCGCACGTCGTCGGGGTCGCCCGGCAGGGTCCCGACGGCGGCCAGGCGGCTCAGCCACTCCGGGAGACGCCGGCCGGCTGCCCTCTGCTCGAGACCAAAAGCCTGCGCGGATGCCATCGTCA
>DASXUC010000165.1:0-23893 GCA_036505015.1 bacterium
CGCGCGTGATCGCTCCGCGTCGCCAGGCCCGCGGCGGCGACATGCTGCAGCTGCTTGTAGGCGTAGGTGTCATCGACCTCGGCGAACGCGATCTCGTCTGCCGGGTGGGCGATCTGCGCCATGCGGTAGGCCATCTCGGCCGCCAGGGAGGCATAGGTTGCCGATGACCAGTCGCGCATCGCCAGCGGGGAACTGTCGGAGATCCAACCGATTCCCCGGATCCACACCGGTTTGGGTGAGTGCGCCGCGCGGTCCTCCGACGCCAGCACCAGCACGACGGCGCCGTCGGCGTGCGCGCTGATCTCGAGTTCGCGCAGCGGCTCGCACACCGGGGCCGACGCCAGCACTTCCGCGACGCTGAATTCGGCTCCATACGCGGCGATGGGGTTGTCCAACGCACGGCGGCGGTTGGCCACCACGACCTCGGCGACCGCGGCTTCGGGCATCCCGCTGTCATGCAGGTACCGGCGCATCTCCATGGCGGCGACGTAGTGCGGGTTGATTCCCAGCGGCCGTTCGTAGACCGGGTCCAGGCCCATTTCCAGCACCTGGTCGGGCCGCAGGATGTTGCTCGACTTGGCGTGGGCCTCCACGGCTACCACGTCGGCGATGCCGGACCGGATCAGCATCAGCGCCGTGGCGATGCCCTGCATCCCATCGCCCGCGATCGTCTGCACCGGTCGCAGCACGGCCCCGAGCTGGTCGGGGACGTACTCGTCGGTGATACTCGTCCCTTCGTGGAAGTCCTCGCACACGCTGATGAAGCTGTCGACGTCGCGATGGGAGCGCCCCGCGTCGCGGTAGGCCCGGGTGGCGGCGGCAAAGGTCATCTCCCGGTACGATTGATCGGGCGACAGGACCCGCAGGGGCGTCAGCCCGACGCCCACGATGGCGACACGATCGTTCATGAATAGCTCCGGGAATGTATTCGCAGGTGGGGCAGGACAGGCCTGCGGCCGGTGGAAATCAATCGTGATGGATTTTCAGCTTACCGACGAACAGCGCCTGGTGCAGGCGACCGCGCGCGAGTTCGCCACCAAAGAAATCCTTCCGCGCGCCGCAGAGCTCGACCGTACCGCCGCCTATCCCGCCGACATCGTGGCCGCCGCCGCCGGTCTGGGCCTGATGGGGATGACCGTGCCCGAGGAATACGGCGGCGCCGGGATGGACCTGGTCGCCTACGTGGTCGCCCAAGAAGAGTTGGCCCGCGCCTCGGCCGGCGTGCAGGCGATCGTGACGGTCAACAACTCGCTGGTCTGCGATCCGATCGTGCGCTTCGGTTCCGAAGACCAGAAACGCCGTTACCTCCCGCGGTTGTGCTCGGGGGAATCGCTCGGATGCTACTGCCTCACCGAGCCGGCGGCCGGTTCGGATGCCATGTCGCTGCAGACGTCCGCCCGAGCGGACGGAGACGAGTGGGTGCTGCGGGGCACGAAGCTGTTTGTGACCAACGGGGCGGAGGCCGACGTGTGCATCGTCTACGCGCGGACCGGAACCGCGCCGGGCGCGCGGGGCCTGTCCGCGTTCATTGTCGAAAAGTCCATGCCCGGCATCGCCGTGGGCAAGATCGAGAAGAAGCTCGGCATCAAGTGCTCGTCGACCACCGAGATCGTGCTCGAAGACTGCCGCGTGCCTGCAGAGAACCTGCTGGGAGAGCCGGGGATGGGAGGGCGGATCGCGCTTGGCACGCTCGACGTCGGCCGCATCGGTATCGCCGCGCAGGCGATCGGTATCGCCCGTGCGGCGTTGGAAGAATCGCTGGCCTACGCGCTCAGCCGGACCCAGTTCGGCCGCCGCATTGGAACATTCCAGGCGATCCAGTGGATGCTGTCGGACATGGCCACCCGGATCGACGCCGCGCGGCTGCTGGCCTACCGGGCCGCCCATCTCCGCCAGGGCGGCGCGCGGTGCACGAAGGAGGCGTCGATGGCCAAGCTCTTCGCGTCGGAAACCGCGATGTGGGCCGCGCACAAGGCGGTGCAGATCCACGGCGGCTACGGGTTTATCTCCGACTACCCGGTGGAACGCTACTTCCGGGACGCGAAGATCACGGAGATCTACGAGGGGACGTCGGAGATACAGCGGCTGGTCATTGCGCGCAATGTGTTGGAAGTCCGAGGAGCTAACCATTGAACGTGGTCGTGTGCATCAAACAGGTCCCCGATACCGAGGCGCCGATCCGGATCACACCGGGAGGGCAGGGGATCGACGAAAGCGGGCTCAATCTGGTGATGAACTACTACGATGAGCATGCCACCGAGGCCGGGCTGCGGCTGCGGGAACAGTTCGGCGGAACCGTGACGTTGATCGCGGTCGGTCCTCAGCGTGCGAAGGAAGCGCTGCGCACCGGGCTGGCGATGGGAGCGGACGAAGCGCTGCTCATCACCGATCCGGTCCTCGACGGCGCCGACCATCTGTCCATCGCCCGCGTGCTGGCTGCGGCGATCCGGCCGCTGCCGCACGACGTGGTGATCTGCGGGAAACTGAGCACCGACGACAACGCCGCGGTGGTGGGGCCGGCGCTGGCCGAGTTTCTGGATCTCCCTCAGGCAACCGCCATCGCCGTCCTGCAGATGGATGAGGCCGGGAAGGTCGCGACGGTCCACCGCGAGGTGGAGGGGGGCATGGAGGTCCTGGAGGTCCCGCTGCCTGCGGTGCTTACGGTGGAGCGCAGCCTCAACGAGCCACGCTATCCGTCGCTCCCCGGGATCATGAAGGCCAAACGCAAAGAGATCGGCGTGCGCTCCGTAGAAGAGCTGGGTGTGAATGCGCAGGACGTCGGAGCAACCGCCGCCCTGACCCGGCTGCAGCGTCTGGATCCGCCCGCGCAGCGGCAGGCGGGGCGATCGGTCGACGGCGATGCTGAAGACGTCGTCGCCGCGATCGTGGCCTTTCTCAGAAACGACGCGAAGGTCCTGTAGTGGGCACCGACGTCTGGGTCCTCATCGAGCATGCGGCCTCTCAGCCGAAGAAGATCAGCCTCGAACTCCTGGGACTCGCACGGGTCCTGGCCGCCGACATGGGCGGGAACACCGCGGCCTTTCTCCCGGGCGCCGCAGTCGCCGGCATGGCGCCGGCGCTGGCCGCCCACGGGGCCGACGTCGTCTATGTTGCGGAGGATCCTGCCCTTGAGCACTACACCACCGACGGATACACGACGGCGCTTGCCTCCGCGCTGAGCGACCACCCGGGGGTGGTGGTGCTGATCGGTTCCACGGCGCAGGGAAGGGATCTGGCGCCCCGGGTCGCGGCGAGGCTGGCCGCGGGCATCGTCACCGATTGCACCGGTCTGACCCTGCGCGACGCGCAACTGACCGCGACGCGGCCGATGTACACCCGCAAAGCCATCGGGACCGTCTCGTTCGCGGGGGCGGGGACCAGGATCGCCGTCGTCCTCCCCGGCATGTACGCCGTACCGGAGGAAGATGCCGGACGGACCGCGGACGTCCGGTCCGTCAAGGTCGCGCTGGATCCTTCACGGATTCGCACGAAAGTGAGAGAGACGACCACCATCGAGCGGGAGACCATCCCGCTGACCGAGGCCGACGTCATCGTGTCCGGCGGCCGAGGCATGAAGGGGCCGGAGAACTTCGTCCTGCTTGAGGCCCTGGCGAAAGAACTCGGTGCGGCCGTCGGTTCCTCCCGGCCTCCCGTGGACTCGGGGTGGGTGCCGCACGACTACGAGATCGGCCAGACCGGCAAGACGGTCAGCCCGCAGGTCTACATCGCCTGCGGCATCTCTGGGGCCCCGCAGCACCTGGCCGGCATGTCCGGATCGAAGTACATCGTGGCCATCAACAAGGATCCCAACGCGCCGTTGATGCAGATGGCAGACCTCGGCGCGGTCGGGGACCTATTTGAGATCGTTCCCAAGTTGACGGAGGCGCTCAAGCGCGAGACAAAGCGATAGGGGAGACGGTTGTGCCAGACCCGGGAGAGCCCAAGGAACGGCGGAAGCAATTCATCACCCTCTCCGGCCTGCCGGTGAAACGGCTGTACGGTCCGGAGGATCTCACAGGATTCGACTACGACCGCGACCTCGGCAACCCCGGAGAGTATCCATTCACGCGCGGGATCCATTCCACGATGTACCGGGGCCGGCTGTGGACGATGCGGCAGTTTGCGGGGTTCGGATCGCCCGAGGACACGAATCAGCGGTTTCACTACCTGCTGCAGCACGGCCAGACCGGATTGTCGGTGGCCTTCGACATGCCCACGCTGATGGGCTATGACGCGGACCATCCGCGCGCGTTGGGAGAGGTCGGACGCGAGGGCGTGGCCGTCAGCAGTCTCGCCGACATGGAACTGCTGCTGCGCGGGCTTCCGCTCGACCGTATCACCACGTCGATGACCATCAATGCGCCGGCCGACGTGCTTCTCGCCATGTACGTGGTGGCGGCGGAAAAGGCGGGGTTCCCGCGCCCATCCCTCGGCGGCACGACGCAGACGGACATGCTGAAGGAGTTCATCGCGCAGAAGGAGTGGATCGTACCGCCGGCCCCGAGCATGCGCCTGATTCAGGACATGCTGGTGTACGGGACGCGCGAGCTGCCGCGGTGGAACGTCATCAGCATCAGCGGCTATCACATCCGTGAAGCGGGCGCCACGGCGGCGCAGGAACTGGCGTTTACCCTCGCCGACGGCATCGCCTACGTGCAGTCGGGCATCGACGCGGGCCTGCCCGTGGACGCCTTCGCCCCGCGGTTGTCGTTCTTCTTCGATTGTCACGTGGACTTCTTCGAGGAGCTTGCCAAGTTCCGCGCGGCGCGCCGCCTGTGGGCACGGATCATGCGGCAGCGGTTCGGTGCCCAGGATCCCCGCTCGTGGCGGCTGCGGTTCCACTCCCAGACGGCCGGCGTCTCGCTCACCGCACAGCAGCCGATGAACAATGTCGTCCGCACGGCCCTGCAGGCGCTGGCGGCGGTGCTGGGCGGTACGCAGTCGCTGCACACCAACTCCCTGGACGAGACGTATGCCCTCCCCACCGAAGAGGCCGCCCGTCTGGCGCTGCGGACGCAGCAGATCATCGCGCATGAAACCGGTGTTCCCGACACCGTTGACCCTCTCGGCGGTGCGTACTTCGTCGAATCGCTCACGAATACGATCGAGGACGCCGCGGATGCCTACATCCGCCGGATCGACGACCTGGGCGGGATGGTGCGGGCCGTGGAACTGGGATACCCGCAGCGGGAGATCGCCGAAGCCAGCTACGCCTTCCAGCAGCAGCTGGAGCGGCGCGAGAAGACGGTGGTGGGCGTCAATGAGTTCGTGTCGCCGGAGGAGCGTCCCATTCCGACCCTGCGGATCGATCCTCAGGTCGAGCGCCGCCAGATCGACCGGCTCCGCCAGGTCCGCGTCGACCGCGACAGCGCGCAGGTTGGCCGGGCCCTCGAGGCGCTGCGCACTGCGACGAGGCAAGGGGAGAACACGATGGAGCGCATCGTGGACTGCGTGCGCGCCTACGCCACGCTCGGCGAGATCTGCGACGTCTTCCGCGTCGTCTACGGGGAATATCGAGAACCCGCCATCATCTGAATACGCGAGCAGGCGAGCAGTACCCAGCGCACTGCCATCTTTGCCCTTGTGCTCGCATGTTCGCGTGTTCGCATGTTCGCGTAGTATAGTTGGCCTATGAGTTCCGCTCGCGTTCGGATTGTCATGGCCAAGCCCGGGCTCGACGGGCACGACCGCGGCGTGAAAGTCGTCGCCCGCGCGCTGCGCGACGCCGGGTTCGAAGTCATCTACACCGGGCTGCACCAGACGCCGGAAATGATCGTCAACGCGGCGGTCCAGGAAGACGCCGACGCGATCGGACTGTCGATCCTCTCCGGCGCGCACATGACGCTGTTCCCCCGGGTCATGGAGCTGCTGCGGGAGCGTGGGATCGAGGACATCGTCGTCTTCGGCGGCGGGATCATTCCCGCAGAAGACATCGCGTCCCTGAAAGCCGCCGGGATTAGTGAGATCTTCACCCCGGGTACGTCGCTAGACGCGATCGTCGAGTGGGTCCGCGGGCACGTCCGCCCTCGGGGCGTGGCTGCGTAAGTGACCGGTGACCGGTGAACAGTGACCAGATTCCGCCAGACGCGGACACGCGCAGTGGATCACTGATCGCCGATCACTGATCACTCCGATGAGAACGGGTCCGCTTCAAGAGGGAGACCCCGTCCTTCTCGTTGACCGCAAGCAGCGCCGCTACCTGATCACCCTCCGCGCCGGCGCCGTGTCCGATCTCCGCGGCGGCAAGCTGGTCCACGACGCCCTGGTCGGCACCGAGGAAGGCCGCCTGGTGGCGACGTCTCTGGGCGAGAAGGTACTGCTCCTGCGTCCCACGCTGGCCGAGTTCGTGCTGGAGATGCCGCGGGGCGCGCAGGTCATCTACCCGAAAGACCTCAGCGTGATCTTGATCGCCGCCGACATCTATCCCGGCGCCGCGGTCCTGGAAGCGGGCACCGGGTCGGGGGCGCTGACGATGACGCTGCTGCGCGCGGTGGGCTCCTCGGGGCGGGTGATCAGCTACGAAGTGCGGCCGGAATTTGCGCGGGTGGCATCCGCGAACATCTCGCGCTACCTGGGGGTGGCCGACAACCTCATCCTTCGCGGGCAGGACGTGTATGCGGGCATTCCGGACCAGCCGCTGGACCGGATCGTTCTGGACGTGCCCGAGCCGTGGCGGGCCCTCGAGCCCGCCACGGCGGTGCTGCGCCCCGGGGGTATCCTCCTCACGTATCTGCCGACCGTCCCCCAGGTTGCGCAGACGGTGGAAACCATCAGACGCTCGGGCGCGTTCGCGATGATCGAAACCACCGAGACGCTGCTACGGCCCTGGAACATCGAGGGCGCCAGCGTCCGTCCGGCCCACCGCATGGTGGCGCACACGGCGTTTCTGACGACTGCAAGACGCGTGAACACGAGTGCTACGGCCGAAGAGGCACGAGTATGGGGATGATCAGGGCCCCCAAGACGATCAGCAGAAGCGCGAGCGGCACCCCCAGCCGGACGTAATCCTTCATCGCGTAGCCGCCGGGCCGCATCACCAACAGGTTCACGGGGTTTCCGATCGGTGTGAAGGTCGTGCCCGTCCCGGCCACCACCGCCAGCATGAACGGATACACGCTCCCCCCCGTCGCGGTGGCGATGTGGAAAGCCACGGGGGCGAGGACCACGGTGGCCGCCACGCTGGGCATGACCTGATTCACGGCTGTGGCCGCCGCCAACATCCCGATCAGCGCAAAGACGGGTGAGTGCCCAAAGATGGTCAGCGCCGCCCCAACCGCGGCGGCGGCCGCTCCTGTGCTCGCGAATGCCGTTCCCAACGGCAGCAGCGCTCCGATGAACACCAGTGTGCGCAGGTCAATGGCCTGGTAGACTTCCTCGCCGGACAAACACCCGGCCGCGACCACGATGCCGGCTGCCAGCAGGGTGGCGACTGCAATCGAAGCCAGCCCGCTGACCGAGAACGCCACCATCGTTACGACCGCGGCGACCGCCCAGGGCGCTTTGGCCGTCCGCCGCGGCTCGACGGCGCCGGTTTCGATGACGAGGAAATCCGGATCGCGCTGCAGGAGCCGGATCCGTTCCCGGTGTCCCTGCACCAGCAACGCATCCCCGACCTGCAGCGGGAGATCCGCCAGCACCGTGCGCTTGGGCTGTCCTTCCCGCCAGATCGCCAGCACGGTCAGTCCGCTGGTGTGGCGGAAGTTCAACTCCCGCAGCGTCTTGCCGGCGATCGAAGTACGGGGAGGCAGGATGACTTCCGCGGCGCGCACGTCTCCGGATTCGATGGCATAGGCCTCTGCGGCTTTGGCGGTGTGCAGCCCTAGCGGTTCCAGCACGCCGGCCTGGGCCAACTCCTCCAACCGTCCCTGGATGAGCAGCCGGTCTCCGGGATGCAGGCGCTGCGTCTTCGATGGCCCCATGACCATGCGCCCGTCGCGGCTCACGCCGACGACGGTCACGCCCAGCGTCCGGCCCAACCCGCTGTCGGCAATGGACTGGCCGGCCAGCGGCGAGTCGGCGGGAATGCGCACTTCGAACAACCGCTCCCGCAGGCGATAGAGTTCCATCAACCGTCCCGGCTGGGGTACCTCGATGGCGGCGACATTGGGCAGCCAGCGGCGGCCGACGGCGGCGATGAACGCCATCCCCACGAGCAGAAACGCGCCACCCAGGGGGAGGAACGTGAACAATCCGAACGGTGCTGCTCCGCCATCCACCAGTGCCTGGCTGGCAATGAGGTTGCTCGGCCCGGCGATCAGGGTCAGCACGCCGCCCAGCCGCGTGCCCAACGCCATCGGCAGGAGGAGTTTGGACGGACTGATTCTCGCTTCGCGGGCGGCGGCCATCGCCGCGGGAAGCAGCACGGCGATCGCCCCGAGGCTGTTCATGATACCGGCGAGCAGTCCGGCGGCAAGGCCGAAGGTCAGCACGAGCCCCAGCTCGCTGCCGCCCGAGATGCGCAGAATCTTGCGGCCCGCCCACGCGGCCAGGCCGACGCGTTCCAGCGCGGCCCCCAGGACAAAGATGGAAGCCACGGCGAGCAGTGCGGGTGATCCGAATCCGGCGAATCCCTCTTCCGGCGTCAGTGTGCCGGACAGCAGCAGCGCCAGGAGGACGGCCACGGCCACGAAGTCCGGCCGCCAGCGGCCGCTCAGAAAAGCGAAGGTCGCGGCGCCAAGGAGGACGAGGACAAACGTGCCGGCAGCGCTCACGGTCGGCGGGGATTAGATCCGCTCGACGGCCATGGCAACGGCTTCACCGCCGGCCAGACAGATCGCCGCGATACCTCGGCGGGCTTCATATCGCGGCATCGCATACAGCAGGGTGGTCAGGATGCGGGCACCGCTGGCGCCGATCGGATGGCCCATGGCCACGGCGCCGCCGTGCACGTTTACCCGGTCGGTGCCGATGCCCAGATCGCGGGTGACGCCGATGATGACCGCCGCGAATGCCTCATTGATCTCGTAGAGGTCGACGTCGTCCTTGCTCCAGCCGACTTTCTCCAGCAGCAGACGCGTGGCGTGTGCCGGAGCGATGGTGAACCACTCGGGCGCCATCGCCGCCCCCGCATACCCTACGATGCGCGCCAGCGGCCGCCATCCCGAGCGCGCGGCCACCTCGGCGGCGGCCAGCACAACGGCCGCGCCGCCGTCGCTGTTGCTGCTGGCATTGGCGACCGTGACCGTGCCGTTCTCTTCGAACGCCGGCCGCAGCCGTCCAAGTTTCTCGAAGTCGACACGCCGCGGCTCTTCGTCTTCCGCGACGAGCGCGGGCTCACCCTTTGGCTGCGGGACTTCCACGGGCACGATCTCCTCGGCGAAGCGGCCCTTGTCGATCGCGGACAGCGCCCGCGAGTAGCTGAGCCGGGCGAAGTCGTCCTGCTCGGCCCGCGAGATCCGGTACTCCCGCGCCAGCAGTTCGGCGCAGTTTCCCATGTGCACGTGCTGGTAGGCGTCGACGAGCCCGTCGCTGAGGATGCTGTCGACGAGCCGGTCGTCGCCGAGCCGGTATCCGGTGCGGGCCTTGGTGAGCAGATACGGCGCGCCGCTCATGCTTTCGAACCCGCCGGCGACGACGATGTCGGCATCGCCGAGCGCGATCGCCTGCGCGCCCAGGATCGCGGCTTTCAGGCCTGATCCGCACATCTTGTTGACGGTGGTGGCGGGGACCGAATGGGGAAGCCCGGCATGGATCGCCGCCTGCCGGGCCGGAGCTTGCCCCAGGCCGGCGCTCAGCACGTTGCCCATGATGACCTCGGAGACGGCATCTTTCTCGAGGCCGGCCCGGCGCACGGCCTCGGCGATCGCGATGCTGCCCAGGTGCGGCGCGGGAATGGTCGCCAGCCCGCCCAGGAAGCGGCCGACCGGTGTCCGCGCCGCGCTGACGATGACCACGTCTCTTCCGCTCATCGCTCTCATCGTACTTCAGACTGCAGAGGGTCGCAACGACTGCGCCTTGAAGCCGAGGGGCGGACTTGGTAGAGTACCAGCGATGACCACGAGCCTCGCCGCGCGCCACGGGTACGGCACCACCGGAGCCGGCCATCTGGCCATCGGCGGGTGTGATGCGGTTGCCCTGGCCGGTGAATTCGGCACCCCGCTGCACGTGATCGATGCAGCACGCTTCCGCGCCAACTGCCGCGCGTACCGCGACGCGCTGCGCGAGGTGTACGGTGAGAACGCGCAGCCGCTGTACGCGTCCAAGGCCTTGTGCGTCGTGGCCACGCTGCAGCTCGCGGTGCGGGAAGGGTTCGGCGTGGACGTCGCGTCCGGCGGGGAGATCCATACCGCGCTGAAGGCCGGCCTCCCCCCGGCCTCGCTGTATTTCCATGGGAACAACAAGACGGCGGCGGAGATCGAATACGCGCTGCGCACCGGCGTCGGCCGCTTCATCGCCGACAACGAACACGAACTGGACCTGCTCGACGCGCTGACTCAACGGACCGGCATCGACGCGCAGATCCAGTTGCGGCTGACCCCGGGCATCGAGCCGCACACGCACAAGGCGATCCGCACGGGCGGCGTGGATTCCAAGTTCGGGTTCGGCATGCTGGATGGCTCGGCGCATCAGGCGGTCGCGCGCGCCAGCCGCATGGCCCGGGTGCACCTCCGCGGGATCCATGCCCACATCGGCTCCCAGGCCTTTGACCTCGAACCCTTTCGCATGTCCGCGGCCGCCCTGGTGGACTTTGCCGCCCGCGTGCGCGACGAACTGGACGTCACGATCGAGGAGATGAACTGCGGCGGCGGCCTGGGCATCCGGTACCTGCAGACCGATGAGCCCCCGTCCATCGCCGAGTTTGTCGCCGCCGTGGCCGGCACCGTGAAGACGAAGGCGGCCGAGCACCATCTCGCGCTGCCGCGGTTGTTCGTCGAGCCCGGCCGCTCGATCGTCGGGGACGCCGGCGTGACGCTGTACACCGTCGGGGCCATCAAGACGATTCCGGGGGTCCGCACCTACATCGCCGTCGACGGCGGCATGTATGAGAACCCACGCCCGGCGCTCTACGGCGCGCGCTACGAGGCCGTGCGGGCCGACCGACCGGCCGACCCGCCGTCGCAGGTCGCCGCGCTGGCCGGCCAGTGCTGCGAATCGGGGGACGTGCTGATTTGGGACGCCAGGATTCCGCCGGTCTCGAGCGGCGACGTGCTGGCCGTCTTTGCGACCGGGGCCTACACGTATTCCATGAGCAGCAACTACAACCGGTTTCCGCGTCCGGCGGTGGTCCTGGCCGCCGACGGACGCGCGCGGATCATCGTTGAGCGCGAGAGCTACGACGACATCGTCCGCAAGGACGTCGGCCTGGATGCTGGGGCTTGACCCCACCCACCTCGTCAACCTTGCGGTCGCGCTGATCGCGGCCGCGACCCTGCACGAGTTCGCCCACGCGTACGTGGCCGACCGGTTGGGCGACACCACCGCGCGCGCGCTGGGCCGGCTGACGCTGAACCCGTTGGCCCACCTCGATATCGTGGGGACGCTGATGATTCTCGTGGCCGGCTTCGGATGGGCGAAGCCCGTGCCGATCAACCCGGCGAATTTCTCGAACTGGCGGCGCGATACGATCCTGGTCGCGGTCGCCGGTCCGCTGGCGAATGTCACGCTGCTGTTCCTGTTCGGACTACCGTTGAAGATCGGAGTGGTGGACATCGACGTGCCGCTGGGTCAATTGCTGCTGACGTGCGTCTACATCAATGCGATGCTGGCGGTCTTCAACCTCATCCCGGTACCGCCGCTGGACGGCTCGAAGGTGCTGGTGGGGCTGCTGCCGCCCCGGCTGGCGATCGGGTACGCCCGGCTGGAACCGTTCGGCGTGATCATCCTGCTGGCGTTGATCTTCCTGAGGCTGCTGTCGGTGATCATCGTCCCTCCGATGCAGTGGCTGATCACCGAGGCGACCGGGTCTCCATTCTTTGGGCTCTTCTGAGGCGGCGGCCGTATGTATGCCGTGAAGGTTCCGGGATTCGAAGGTCCTCTCGATCTGCTGCTGAGCCTGGCGCAGCAGGGGCAGGTCGACCTGCTGGAGATCCCCCTTGGCCAGATCGCCGAAGACTACCTGGCCGCGACCGGCGGCACGTTCGATCTCGAAGAAGCCACCGAGGTGCTGTGGACCCTCGCCGCGCTGGTCGAGATGAAGTCGCGCCTGCTCGTGCCCAAGCCCGTCGACACCGAAGCCCTGGTCGTGGAAGAGCCGGCCGGCGACCTCCAGGAGCAGCTGGAGGAGAAACTGCAGGAGTACCGCGCCTTCAAGGAAGTGGCCTCGGCGCTGCGCGCGCTGGAAGACTACCAGCATCACGTCTTCGCCCGCGCCCCCGACGAGGATGCCGGCGAAGTGATTCTCGAAGGCGTGTCGGTGCAGGACCTCTTCCAGGCCTTCCAGGTGGTGCTGTCGAGGGCGAAGGACGACGTGGGGGAAGTGCGGGAAGAGGAAGTGAAGGTCGCGCAGCAGATGGAGGTGCTGCTGCGCGCGCTGTCCGCGCAGGCCGAGGGGATTCTGTTTCCGGCGTTGTTTGACCAGCGGGCGACGAAGCTGCAGGTGATCGTGACCTTTCTGGCACTGCTGGAACTGATCAAGGACCGCCGCGTGCGGGTCCAGCAGAGCGGGCCGTTTGAGTCCATCCGTGTCGTCTTGATGGCCTGACCGTGGAAACGGAGACGGAGCTGGAGCGGGACCACCTGCTGCGCGCCGTGGAGTGCCTGCTCCTGGTCGGCGGCGGTCCGGTGAGGATCGAGCAGCTGCGCGAGGTCCTCAACGTGCCGGATGAAACCGTGCGTGACGTGCTGCGGGAACTCACGCAGATCTACGGCGCCCGCGGGCTGCAGATCCAGCCGATCGCCGGCGGGTACCAGCTGACCACCCGTCCGGAATTCGCACCGTACGTGGCGCGCTTCTTGGGTCTGGAGCGAAGAGAGCCGCTGTCGCGCGCGGCGCTGGAGACCCTGGCGATCGTGGCCTACCGTCAGCCCGTCACCCGGGCGGAGATCGAGGCGGTGCGGGGGGTGCGGTGCGAGCATGTCCTCCAACGGCTTGGCGAGCTGGAACTGATCCGCGAGCTCGGGCGCCGGCCCACGCTCGGCCGGCCGATTCTGTATGGAACGACCGACGCATTTCTTCGCCACTTCGGCCTGAAGGATCTGACCGACCTGCCGCCGCTGGAGGGGCATGATCCCCGCCAGGTCCTGGCTGCCCAAGATGCCGCGGCCGACACGCTTCCACAGCGCTGAGCAGGCCGCACCGCGCCACCGCCGGATCCGGCGCCGGGCAGCAGCAGCGCTTGTGGCGCTGCTGCTGCTGCTCCTGCTGGGTCCGCGGCCGACTCCGGCGGCTCCGCCCAGCCGGCCGCAGGAGATCGAGGCCGCGGCCGTCGTGCTGCTCGATGTCCGCACCGGCAAGGTGCTCTACGCCCGCGACCCCCACCGCCGCCTGCCGCCGGCATCGACGACCAAGATGATGACGGCGATCCTCGCCGCCGAAGCGCTGCCCCTCGACGCGCTCGTCCCGATCAGCCTTCGCGCATCACGCGAGCGCGGTGGGTCGGCCATCGGTTTGAATCCCGGCGAGTGGTGGACGGTTGACGACCTGCTGCATGCGATGCTGATCCATTCGGCCAACGACGCCGCCGTCGCGCTGGCCGAGGCGGTGTCGGGCTCGGTGGAAGCGTTCGCGGTTCGCATGAATGCCCGGGCCAGGCTGCTGGGCGCGCGGGACACGCACTTCGTGACCCCCAACGGGCGCTACGATCCGCAGCACTTCAGCTCCGCGTACGACCTGGCGCTGATCGCCCGGACCGCGCTGGCCAACCCTGTTGTGGCGCGGATCGTCTCGCTGCGGACATGGACGTTGCTCCGGCCCCACGCCGACCCCCGGCTGTTGATCAACACGAATCGACTGCTGTGGCGCCTGCAGGGTGCCGACGGGGTGAAGACCGGCTGGGTGGCGGAATCGGGACCGTGCCTGGTGGCGTCGGCGACCCGACAGCACCGCCGCCTGATCGCGGTGCTGCTCGACGCGCCGCGCGTGTTCTCCGATGCCGCCAGACTGCTGGAGTTTGGGTTCACCGGATCCCCGTGAGCCGGTGATGGAGCGGACGTGGTGAAGCGCCTGCATCGCTCGCGGACCGATCGATGGGTCGCCGGCGTGTGCGGAGGGCTCGCGGAATACTTCGGTGTCGATGCCACCGCGGTGCGCGTGGCGTTCGTGCTGCTGGCGCTCTGGCAGGGCATCGGCGTGCTGCTGTACGTCGTGCTGGCTCTGGTGATCCCTGAAGGCCCGGTGAGGGAAATCGCCTCAGACGCGGGCCTGCCGCCGCCGGCCGAGGATGATGAGGAAGGTCAGCGCCGGACCAGAATGCTGGGCGGGCTGCTGGTCGTGGGCGGCGCATGCATCCTGCTGCAGAGTTCTCCTGCGCTGCGGACGTTGTGGCAGGACAGCTGGCTGGGAGCGGCGCTGGTCCTGGGTGGCGTGCTGATCATCCTGTTGCGGCGGCAGCGCTGATGCGGAAAGACCGCGAGAAGTGGGACGAGCGCTACGGCACCGGGGAGCGCCCGCACGACGGCGCGCCGTCTGCGTTCTTGAAGCGCTGGCTGCCGTATCTTCCCCGCGGCCAGGCGCTCGACGTCGCCACCGGCTTGGGACGCAACGCGGTCCTCCTGGCCCGGTCCGGCTACCGGGTCGACGCCGTCGACATCTCGCCGGTTGGGCTGGACGCCGCCAAGCGGCGCGCGGCGCGGCGTGGCGTACGTGTGCGCTGGATCGAGGCCGACCTCGATGTCTGGAGACCTCCGGCCGCCCGCTATGCCGTCGTGATGATGGCGTTCTACCTGAACCGCAACGCGCTGCCGCGGCTGATGCAGGCCGTGAAGCCCGGCGGCGTGATGATGATCGAGACCCATCTGCACCGCAGGACCGGGGCCCCGTCGCGATCCGTCTACCGGCTGCGTCCCGGCGACCTGCGCCGGCAGTTCGGCGCGTGGGAGATCCTGGAGCTGGAAGAGGGGACATTCGCCGATGGCGGCGGCTGGGAGCTGGGGCGTATCGCCGCCCGGCGCCCACCCAGTAGATCCGTTGGTCGTTGATCGTTGGTCGTTGTTCGAGATACGACCAGCGTCAGTTCATAGGGCCCACGCCTGCCGCCAGCTGTCCGGCAGCGGCAGGTCGGCGATCTTGGCGTAGAAGGTCCACATCCCATGATGCAGCGTTTCGTGCTGTAGCAACCGCATCAGGTGCTGGTGCAGCGATGGCTGGTCGCCGCCGCCCCAGTCAATGGTCGCAGCGCGGCGGTCTGCGGGTAGGCCGGTCAGCGTGTCGATGAGCAATCCGTCGAGGGACTGCAGATAGGCGGCGACGTTGTCCTTCGACCGTTCCAGGTTTCGCTGGCGACGCTGGGCGGCGAAGTCCATCTTGCCGCTGCCGATGGCCGCGATGTAGCAGGCCTGAATGTCGCCCATGTGGCGGATCTGCCGGATCAGCGTCCCGAAATCAGGATGCGGCGAGAAGTTCGTGACCGAATAGGGGAGGGCCGCGAGCAGGTCGTACGTGAGCCCGCGGGTCGCCTTCCACTCCTCCGTCCATCCAAGGAATTCCGGTGGGACAGGTTGTGAGGTCATGCTGCGCACTTATCCCCGCCTGAGCCGATCCCCTCTGGACCGCGCCCGCCACGGCCCGAGAGGTAGCGTGTTCGAGAGCGCGGAAAGAGTGGACGGACATGGACGGCTTCCGTCGCACGGCCCCCGTCGTGGCGATCGATGGACCTGTCGGTGCCGGGAAGAGTACCGTGGCCCGGCTCCTGGCGCAGCGCCTGGGATACCGCTACGTCGATACGGGAGCGATGTACCGCTCGGTCGCGCTGGTCGCCATGCAGCAGGGAATCGACCTGGACGATGAAGCGGCGGTGGTCACGGTTGCCAACGCGCTGCGGGTGGAATTTCAGGCCGGCCCGGATCAGCAGCGGGTCCTGGCGAACGGGATGGACGTGACGGATGCCGTCCGCAGCCCGGAGGTCAGCGACGGCGCGTCCATTGTCAGCGTCTATGCGGGCGTGCGCCGCGCCATGGTGGCGATCCAGCGGCGTCTGGGGCGAGATGGCGGCGTCGTTATGGAAGGCCGCGATATCGGTACGGTCGTGTTTCCCGATGCAGACGTCAAGGTGTTCCTGGATGCGACCCTCGAGGAGCGCTCGCGCCGGCGCTACGAAGAGCTTCGGAGCCGGGGAGTGCCCGTCGAATTGGCGAGCGTGCGGCGGACGGAAGAAGAACGCGACCGGCGCGATGCGACTCGCACGCACTCCCCCCTGCGTCCGGCGGCCGACGCCGTGATCATCGACAGCACGGGGCGGTCGGTCGAAGAAACCGTGGCCAACGTCCTGGAACTGGTCATGCAGGTCACGGCATCACGGCCCGACCGGTTCCGCGCCGCCGTTGCAGAGGGCTGGTACCAATTCTGGAGGTCATTCGTCGTGCTGCTGGCCAAAGTCGCCTTCCGGATGAAGGTGGAAGGCCGCGAACACGAACCCGCACGGGGGCCGTTCATTGTGGCGGGCAATCACGCCAGCGCGATCGACCCGCCGCTGGCCGGCGGCGCGATCCGGCACCGCGCATCGTACATGGCGAAGGACGAACTCTTCGCGGTCCCCGTCCTCGGGGCGTGGCTTCGCTCTGTCGGGGTGTTCCCGGTCAAACGCGGTCAGGCGGACCGCCGCGCCATCCGCCGCTCGCTGCAAGTCTTGGAGCAGGGGGGCGTGCTGGTGATGTTCCCGGAAGGCACGCGCAGCGAGGACGGACGCCTGCGTGATCCGGAACCCGGCGCGGCGCTGATCGCGCTGCGCACGGGGGTGCCGGTGCTTCCCGTGGCGGTGGTGGGAAGCCAGCGCATTCTGCCGAAGAACGCCCGCTGGCCGCGGTTTGCTCAGGTCGTGGTGCGGATCGGACCGCCGCTGAGCGTCCCCCGCATCGAGGGCCGATTGGACCACGACGTGCTGGACGCGTGGGGCCGCACGATCATGGATGCGATTGCGGCGATGCTGCCCCAAGACCAGCAACCCCGGGAGCGATCACCTCGAGCGCCAGCGGGATGATCCTGAAGTGGGCGGGAACGGTGCCCACGCTTTCGCCGTCCGCGTGAATCGCCAGCGGTGTGGCGCTGGTGACCTGGACTTCACGGGCCGTCGTGTGAAAGACCTTCGGGTGCTTGAGGTGGGCTCCGGAGAACAACTTCGGCAGCACGGCCAGCGTTTCGGCCTTGCCGAGATCCTCTGCCCAGACCACGGCCAGCAGGCCGTCGTCGATACGGGCGTGGGGCGCCATGAACATCCCCCCCGCGTACCAGTTGGTGTTGGCCGCGGCGAGGAGAAACATCTTCGCCGTCTGCGATCGGCCGTCGATGGTGATCTCGGACTCGACGGGGCTGAACCTCACGAGCATCGTCACGATCCCCGCGATGTACAGCAGCGTACCTCCTACGTACCGCGGCCAGTGGTTCACCAACCGGGCGACTTCGGCGTCGAAGCCTACACCCGAAATGGTCGCGTAAAATCGATCGTTGACCTGGCCGATATCGATGCGGCGGCGCGCACCGTTGAGCAGCAGGCGGGCCGCGGCCGCCGGGTCGAATGGGACTCTCAGGCAGCGCGCCAGATCGTTGGCCGTGCCGGCGGGGATGAGCCCGAGCGCCGGAGGTGTGGGGGCATCCGCGCGCAGCAGGCCATTGACGACCTCGTGGTTCGTCCCATCGCCCCCGACCGAGACGACCACATCATAGCCATCGGCGGCGGCCTGAGTGGCGAGCTCCCACGCGTGCATGCGGGCTTCGGACACGGCTTCGTGCACTTCGACGCCCCCGTGCTGCAGGATCTGTCGAACCGACGGCCACACCGCTCTGGCGCGGCCCTTGCGCGAAACAGGGTTGACGATGGCAAACAGACGCTTGCCTGACGGAGGCACCTCTCCCCTTTACGCTGAGCGCCTTGGTACTCCTCCGGAGCGGCGCTGGATCGACCTGAGAATAGTGTATTCTTAGTGGCGTGGAGATCATCGTAGCAAGACACATGGGTTTCTGCGGCGGGGTCAAGCGGGCCGTGGAGATGGCCCGCAGTACCGCTGAAGGCGCCTCAGGGCCGGTCTTTACCTGGGGGCCGCTGATCCATAACCCCCAGGTCGTGGACCGGCTGCAGCAGGGCGGGGTCCGTGTGGCCGAAGAGATGGATGATTTCGAGGGTGAGGCGTTCGTCGTCTCCGCCTATGGGGTGGAGCACGCGGTGCTCGACGCCGCGCGCAGCAAGGGCATGCGGGTAGTGGACGCCACCTGCCCGGTGGTGATCCGGGCGCATTCCCTGGCGTTCAAACTCGTGGAAGAAGGTTATCAGCTCATCGTGGTCGGCGATCACGGGCACCCTGAGATGGTGACGCTCAAAGAAGTGCTCGGCGACAAGGTCACGATCGTGCACGATCGGGACGAGGCGCGTGCGGTCAAACTCCGCGGCAAGATCGGCGTCCTGTCGCAAACCACCCAGTCCATGGAGAACTTCAGCCAGGTCGTGGCCGACCTGGCGCTGCGCACCAAGGAGCTCAAAGTCGTCAACACGCTGTGCCCGGCGATCACGGTCAGGCAGGAAGAAGCCGAGCAGTTGGTCGATGAAGTGGATGCCCTGGTCGTGATCGGAGGCCATCACAGCGCGAACACCACGCGGCTGTGGGAGATTGGCCGGGCGCACGGCCTCCCCACGCATCACATTGAGGTCCCGGACGAGCTCGATCCGGCCTGGTTCGGCGGCGTCCAGAAGGTCGGCGTGATGTCGGGGGCCAGCACACCGGAGTGGATCATTGCCGAGGTCATCGACCGGCTCCGCGCGATCGGAGATACGCTCGCTCCAGCCTCGTAATGCCCCGACCCGTCGTCGCCATCGTCGGCCGGCCCAACGTCGGCAAGTCCGCCCTGTTCAATCGATTGGTCGGGCGGCGCACGTCGATCGTGGAGGATCAGCCCGGCGTCACCCGTGACCGGTTGTACGGCACTGCGAACTGGCGGGACCGCGAGTTCACGCTGATCGATACCGGCGGGTACGTGTCCGCCTCGGACGAACGGCTGCTCACCCAGGTCCGTGAGCAGGCCTCCCGTGCCGTGGAAGATGCCGACCTGATCCTCTTCGTCGTCGATGCGCGGGATGGGCTCACCCCCGAAGATCAGGAGATTGCCGAGTACCTGCGCCGTGGGCGCCGGCCGATCCTGATCGTGGCCAACAAGGTCGACCACCCGTCGCACAGCGGCGCCTATGAGTTCTACGCGCTGGGGCTCGGCGATCCGATCGAGATCTCCGCAGTCCATGGACTGGGAACCAACGACCTGCTCGATCAGATCGTGGCCGCCCTGCCGGTGGAAGAGGCCGAGGCCCTCGAGGAACCGGCGGTGCGGGCGGCGATCATCGGCCGGCCCAATGTCGGCAAGTCTTCCCTGCTGAACGCGATCCTCGGCGAGGAGCGGGTCGTTGTCGACGAAGTCCCCGGCACGACCCGGGACGCCGTGGACACGATCCTGGTGCGTGACGGACGGCGGCTGATCCTGGTGGACACCGCCGGGCTGCGCCGCAAGGCCCGAATCGGTGAGGCGCTGGAACGCTACAGCGCCGGCAGGTCCCTCGCCGCCGTGGACAGTGCCGACGTGGCCGTCCTGGTGGTCGACGCGGGCCGGGCGCCGGCCGACCAGGATCAGGAGATAGCCCGATATGCGGCGGAGAAGGGTCGCGCCTGCGTCATCGCGGTCGCGAAGTGGGACCTGATCGCGGAGACCCCCGAGGCGGAACCGGCGATGCTGGCGCCCCTGCGCAAGGCGATGCGGTTTGTGTCCTACGCCCCGGTCGTCATCACCTCGGCCCGGAAGGGGTGGGGGGTGGCCGAACTGCTCGACCGCATCGAGCAGGCCGCGGAGGCGCACAACCGGCGGGTGCCGACCGGTCCGCTGAACCGGGTGATTGAGGAAGCCGAGGCCGCACACAACCCCCCGGCGGACCGCCATGGGAAGCAGCTCAAGATCTACTACGTCACCCAGGCGAGCACCCGGCCGCCGACTATCATCCTGTTCGTGAACGACCCCACGCTGTTCCCCGACGAATACCGGCGGTACCTGGAGGGGCGGCTGCGCGAGACCTTCGCTTTTGAGGGCACCCCGCTGCGGCTGCTGGCCCGCCCCCGGAGCCGCCGGGCGGTGGCCCCCGGGTAGGCTCGCCCCGGAGCGCAGCGGCCCTCTCCCAGCTCTCTGGAAGAGGACTGCGGCACCAGCCTCCTGGGCATATCGTTTGGTGTGAACTTTCCCACGCCGTTTTGGGCGCTGTTCCTGATGGCGTCAGCCGCCGTGCTGATGACCATTACGCTGTTTTCCGTGCGCGACATCCTCCGCCGCCGGCAGATGGAACGCGCCATTCGGGACGGCCTCACCGGATCGTACTCATCGGACTTCATCCGCGAGGTCTACCACGCGGAATTGCGCCGCGCGGCGCGCACCGGCGTGCCGTTTTCCGTCGCGTTCCTGGCGCTGCATGAGCGAGACGGCAGCAAGACCGCCGTCGGCGCGCAGGTCGCGCTGGCCCAGTGGCTGCATCGCAACATCCGCAGTTCTGACTATGTGGGCAGGATGGGCAACGAAGAATTCGCGCTGGTGCTGCCCGAAACGTGGGAAGACGATGCGACCGATCTCTTGCGGCGCATCAGCACGTCCTTGCGCTACAGTCCGTCAGGGAACAGCAGGGAGGTCACGCTCACCTGGGACAGCAGCGTGGCCACCTGGAGTCCCGATCACCCCGCCGTCTGGGAAACCGCGCATGAGCGTCTGCATCCCCGCCCGGAGACCTCCGCCACACCCGGCATGAGCCTCGGCAACGCCTGATCGTCCGGCCCGGCTTTCCATCGTGCTATAATTTCCTGCGTCGGGCCGTAGCGCAGCATGGTAGCGCGCCTGAATGGGGTTCAGGAGGCCGCCGGTTCAAGTCCGGCCGGCCCGACCACCCTACGCGATGGATAAGCGAATTGCCACCGTTGTTGCGGCATTTCTCCTGTTAGCCGGACCCGCGCTCTCTGCTCCGACCGAAGTTGTCGACGTCAATGTGCGCCCTGGCGTGACAATGCGCTACCTGGTCACTTCACCGGAGGGCCAGCTCAAGGCTGCGGTGATCTTGCTGGCGGGCGGCAACGGGGCGCTGCGGCTCGGCTCAACGGGAACCATCGGCAGGCTTGGGGGAAACTTCCTGATCCGCTCACGCGAACTGTTCGCCCGTCAGGGACTCTTCGTCGCCGCCCTCGACGCGTCGTCCGACAACCAGAGCGGAATGAACGGCGAGATCCGCCTGTCGGCCCAGCATGCACAGGATATCGGACGCGTGATTGCCGATGTCCGGACCCGAACAGGTGGAGCGGCGGTATGGTTGGTCGGGACCAGCGCTGGGACACTTTCAGCCGCGAATGTCGCCGCCCGGCTCTCGGGCGCGGAGGTGTCGCTGCGTCCAGCCGGTGTGGTGCTGACGTCGACGATGACTACCCTCGGCGCTCCCGAGTGTGGAAAGACGGTGTACGACGCCGGGCTCGGGGACATCCGGATCCCCGTCCTCCTCGTCTCGCACGAGAACGATGCTTGCCCATGCAGTCCCGGCGGCAGCGCCGTGGGGTCCCGACTTCTCGCCGCTTGCTCCGGGGCGCCTTCCAAGGAGCACGGAATCTTCACCGGCGGGACGCCGCCGATCGAGCCGCCGTGCGAAGCCCGCACGGCGCACGGCTACTTCGGCATTGAAGAGTCCGTCGTCGAGTTCATCGCCGGATGGATCAAGAGCCACTAGCACTCAGCTAGCGAACTGCTCGTACCAGCTGAGGACACGCAGCGCCCGCAGCGTGTTCCACCGGCTGGGCCGACTGTCGCCGTCCTCGAGCGCAAAGTGGACCTTGCCGGGATGCGTGTTCTCCAGCAGCCAGGTGCCATCGGGCTGCTGCTTGGATCGGAGCACATCGATCGCTTCGTCCATCCGCGAGTCCGGCACATCCCCGACCGAGCGGAAGTATTCGAGGGCACGCAGCACGTCGTAGTGCCAGCGGGTCGGAAACGAGAATTGCAGCCATGCTGGGTTGACGATTTCGCCGGTGCTCTTCCGTCGGACCAGCTTTCGTTCGAGGAGGTACTCCTCACCCCGGCGCCGAGCCGCGATGGATTCCGCAGAGCCACCGGTTGCGCGCTCGTGCGCCAACAGTCCTTCCAGGACGTTGATCGTGGTCGCGAACGACGAGCGGACGGAACCGTTCTCCACCTCGCAGTTCCACCCGCCGTCCTCGAGCTGTTCACCAAGTAGGCGGGCGACCACGCCATCCACATCTTGATCAAAGTAAATGCCCAATGCGACAGTCCTGCCATTGATGCACGGCTCGACCTCGCCGCTGAAGAATGGCTGCCCGGCGTGCTCCCAACGGCAGTGGTCTCTGACCAGCGCCATCGCCCGGCGCACCCGGTCAGAGCACGGGTCGACCCCGAGATCACGCAGCAGCTGGAGTGTTGGCAGCGTGGCGGTCCAGGGCTGGCGCACCAGCCGGCCGGTTTCGTCGTCGCGCAGGTACTCGTTCTCGTCGGACTGGCTGAAGCTCCGCGCCGGGAAGCACGCGCCTCCCGCCCACTGGCCGTCTTCACCCTGCAACGCCAGCAGTCTGGCCCCCCAGCCCTCGGTGGCCACCCGCGCCCGCTCCGCCGCGACGACCTCAGCCGGCGCATGGACAAGATCGCGCAACACCTGCCAGCGGATGGCGGGGTCCGAATCGAGCAGCCAGTCCAGTACGGTCATGCGGCTGAGTCTAACTAAGCTGCGGCTGAGCTTTCAATGTTCACCGTACAGGGGCGGCTATCGCCCGCCTGAAACCACGAAGTCCCGCAGGCGGGTCCGCATTCGGGTCGCGTCGTTCAGCTCATCGGCCGCGGTGAAGATGGTGACCAGCGTGCGCCTCGTCGCCACCGAGTAGCAGATGATCCACGCCGAGGCCGGACCATCGGACGCTGCTACGGCGTTCGGATCGCGCTGGATGTCCTTGAACCCGGCGGCCCGCAGCGCGTTGACACTACGGGTCATACAGGTAGCTATCGTGATGTCGAGAGTGCGCTGCGACCACGCCGTGGCCGGGCCTGCCCAGACCTCCGTGGAGATCAGAAGGATCGAGAGCGCGGAGAGCGTGAGAATACTGATGATCCTGCGCGGCTTGACTCGTTTCACTGACGCCTCCTCACCAGAAATTCCTCGTGCAGTTCTCCTGTCTTCACCGGCCTCCTACCGAGCAAATAGCTCAATTCCACCCAGCGCGAGTCGAACCAAGGTGCAATTCGGCCTCGTAGCCATTGTGCGCCCGGCACCGAAGCTCGATGTTGTCCACGGTTGCCTTCCCGCCGGTGGCATACGGCATGACGTGGTGGAACTCCAAGAAGGTGCGCTCTTCACAGCGACGGCCGTTGGGAGCTACAAACCCGCAGGTGCCACCGTCGCGTTTCCACACCGTCCGTTTGACCTCCGCTGGAATGTGCCGGGAACGTGGGTCTGAGCCGCGGCTGCCTCGGGGACGATCAGTAGCGGCGATCTTCTCCTTTTCGAGTTGTCTGACCAGCACCCTGAGCGCTTTTGCCATTACCTCTCCGACGTCTCCATTGGGAATCTGATGTCGCAGCAGATCCTGGGCCCGCCGCAGCAGGTCATGCGTTCCCTCGGTTGCCGTGAACTGGATCTTGAAGCGCTTCGGCGACAGGGGAACCACCACGGGTCTTGCCGATGGACGGATCTCCAGGACGGGCGCTAGTGGGGCCGGCGGTTGGTCCCCAGCAGCCTCGACGCTCGATGCGACGTGGAAGGCGAGGCTTGCCGTACGGGTCGGCAGCTGGCGGATGGTCGAT
>DASXUC010000166.1:0-19136 GCA_036505015.1 bacterium
CACGATCGACAGCGCGATGTGGATGGTCAGCGCCGGAAGGTAGAGATAGAGCCGGACGTCCGGGGGACCGGGGAAGGCTTTCGTCCCTCCCAGCACCACCCGGGTGACGTACATCACCAGGAAGAGCGAAATGAAGACCACGGCGGCGAGCATGTAGGCTCGGTGCCGCCGCACGCGGCCCGCCCTGACCGCCGTCCATCCCTTCCAAAGAAAGTACAGCGCGGCGGTGTTCACGGCCGCGATCACCGTGGGCATGAATCCGACCACGCGCGCCAGCGGTGGAGATAGATACACCGGCGGTCGCGATGAAAGCGCGTAGGCGAGCAGCGAATAGACGACCAGCGTGAGAACCAGGGCAACGAAAGAGGGCCGGACTCGTGACTCGTGACTCGGGACTCGTGACTCGCTAGATGCGAGAGGTGTGACCGAACGGCTGTTCTTGCGATTCACCGTTCACGATCCAGTATTCACGAGATTTTCGACGACGAGCGCAATCCCTTGCCCGACGCCGATGCACATCGTGGCAAGCCCGAAACGCCCCCCGCGCCGGCGCAGTTCGTGGACAAGGGTCGTCACCAGACGGGCACCAGAAAACCCGATCGGGTGACCCATCGCAATCGCCCCACCATTCGGGTTGAGTTTTTCGACTGGAATCTTCAGTTCGCGGACGCAGGGGATGACCTGAGCGGCAAACGCTTCGTTGAGTTCGATGACATCCATGTCGTCGATCGACAGGCCCGTGCGCTCCAACACTTTGCGGGTGGCCGGAATCGGCCCCAGCCCCATGTACGCCGGATCGACACCGGCAACCGCAGAGGCCAGCACGGCCGCCATCGGCCCCAGCCCCAATTCCTCCGCCCGGTCCGACGATGCCAGCAGCAGCGCCGCGGCGCCGTCGTTGATGCCGGAGGAGTTACCCGCCGTCACCGTTCCGCCGGATCGAAACGTCGGGCGCAGAGCCGCAAGCTTCTCCATCGAGGTATCCGATCGGGGATGCTCGTCAGTATCAACGACACTGGGAGTGCCGTCTTTGGTGCCGACGACGACCGGCGCGACTTCATCTTTGAACCGGCCTTCCTGGATGGCGCGTACCGCCAGTGTGTGGCTGCGCAGCGCGAACTCGTCTTGCTCGGTACGGCTGATCTCGAATCGCTCGGCGACGTTCTCCGCCGTCTCCCCCATGCTGTACGGCGAATACATCTCGGCCAGGTGCGGATTGGTGAACCGCCACCCCAAAGTCGTATCCTGCAGCTTCATCTCCCCGCGAGGGTAGCCGGAGGCAGGTTTGCCCATCACGAACGGGGCACGGGTCATCGACTCGACGCCGCCGGCGATCAGGACGTCCCCTTCCCCCAGCTTGATGGCATGGGCGGCGGAGGCGACGGCCTGCATGCCGGAACCACACAGCCGGTTGACCGTCTGGCCCGCGGCCGACACCGGGAGCCCCGCGAGCAGCAACGCCATCCGCGCCACGTTGCGGTTGTCCTCGCCGGCCTGGTTGCCGGCGCCGAAGATGACGTCTTCGATCAGATTGGGATCGATGCGGGTGCGGCGGATCAGTTCACGGATGACGTGCGCGGCCAGGTCGTCGGGACGCACCTCGCGGAGGATCCCGCCATAGCGCCCGACGGGCGTGCGGATGGCGTCGACGATAACCGCCGATCGTCGTTGGTCGTTGGTCGTTGGTCGCGAAACCATCTCTCTAACTGTACCTCAACCGCCCAGGGCCGTCATGAAGTGACGACCAACGACGCACGACCATCGACCAACGTCAGTCAGGCAGTCGGAGTACCTCCGTCGCCGCGCGCTCGCCGGACCGGATCGCACCCTCGATCATCCCGTGGAAGTGCGTGGCGGTCTCGGTGTTGGCCCAGTGGATCCGACCCACCGGAGCCCGAAGCAACGGTCCGTAATTGGTCAGTACGCCTGGGGCGAAGTGCGTGATCATCCCCCCTCCCGTCCACCGTTCCTTGGACCAATCCTGTTCGATGACGAACACCGGTGAGGCGGCTTTCGGGCCGAAGCGCTGCGCCAGTTCGTTCATCCAGATCCGGCGACGCTCCTCGGGGGCCATTTTGCCGAGTGTCAGCGCAGGCGGGCCGAACGAGAAACTGGCAATCACCCCAGGTTTGCCCGATTTTGGTGAATCATCGAGAGAGACGGGCACCGGGGAATCGGGATTCAGTGTCTGTCCCATCAGCCCATCGGCACGCCAGAACGGCTCGTCGTAGACGGCGATCGTCTTGATGACGGCCCCCGATGACGTGCGCCGGAACAGATGTGCATGATCGACCGGCAGGGGCGGATCGTAGTCAATCTGACCCGCAAGGAACGGCGGCGTGGCAACGATGACGCGGCGCGCACGGACCTCCGAGGTGTCCGACATCGCAGTCGCCGCATCGGCGTCCTGACTGATCCGCCGCACCGGCGAGTTCAGGTGGACCGCGTCGCCGAGTTTTCCGGCGATGTGCTCGGCGATCCCCTGCATGGGACCGTCGAGCAGATCCTGCTGGGCTCCACCCTTGATACTTACGAGGAATTGCGGGCCCCCCGCGCTTGCCGAGAGAAACACGACGTGGAGCATCGACGTCTCCGCCGGATGCACGCAGAACAATCCCCCGAATGGAGCCGCAATGATGTTCTGCGCGGTACCGGTCCACACATTCCATCGAGACGAGAGCCATCCGCCCAGCGTGATCGCGTCCCACTCCGCCGCTTTCGGTGCCGTCCAGGGGGCCTCAAGGGGGATTGTCTTCGCCATCGTGCCGAGTTCTTCGAGGACCACGCCCATGCTGGCCATCGAGAGGATATCCACGGGCGGAATGAGGCCGCTGTAGCGTCGATGCTTGCCGTCGATAACCAGGATGGAGTCCCCGGTCTCGTAAGTGGGATAGGTGCCGAACCCACCTTCCCGTGCAAAGGCGTTCAGGCGGTCGTGGCCGGCCCCGATCCAGGTCCCCCCGACTTCAAGATGGTGCCCGTCCGGCGTGGAACGGCTCCACACGCGGCCGCCGACCCGGTCCCGTGCCTCGAGCACCGCGACTGTCCGCCCCGCCTTGACCAGAGCCTGAGCAGCCGATAATCCGGCAAAACCAGCGCCGATGATGCAGACGTCCGCGTCCATTCGCTCCATGCCCGCCTCCACCGATGTTATGAGCGCCCCTGCCGGGCGTCGATGCTGATCCGTCCTGGACCAAACGCCGCGATAACGAGCAAGCCCCCAACAATCGCGATACCCTCAACGAAGTGCAGGAGCTCGTTCTGGGACTCGGCTGCTCCGACCGTCCAGAACGGATGGAGGGCGATGGTCGCCACGGCGACATACGCCGCGAGGACCGCGGCCGAGCCACGGGTCCGAAACCCCAGCAGCAGCGGAATGCCCAAGACGATCTCGATGCCGGTCGCCACCGCGAGCAGCAGAGTCCCCATCGCCGCCCCGTAACCGGCGGCCAGTAACGCCGTCTGCGCCGTCCAATGCGTCACATTGAACACCGCCGCCCACAGCATCACCCCGCTGAGCAGGACGCGCCCGGCGAGGGCAAGCTGTGCCTGATACTTCTCCACCGTCAATGACCCTCGAAGTTCGCGGTGCGCTTCTCTAGGAACGCGTCCACACCTTCCCGATGATCATCGGTGCGGCCCGCGGCTTCTTGCATCAGCGCCTCATAATCGAGCGCTGATGCCAGATCGGCGTCCAGGTTGCGGTTCATCGCCCGCTTGATGAGACCAAATCCTTTCGTTGGCCCCTGCGCCAGCCGCCGGGCGATCTCGTCGGTGCGCGCTGCAAGGTCAGTTTCCGGTACCATCCAGTTCACCAAGCCGATCCTGAGCGCGTCGCTCGCAGAAATCGGATCGGCCAGGAACGAGAGCTCGAGCGCCCTGCCGAGACCGATCAGCCGCGGCAAGAAGTAGGTGCTGCCCGAGTCCGGCACCAGCCCGACCCGGGCAAAGATTTCGATAAACGAAGCTTTCTCTGACGCGAGCCGCAGGTCGCAGGCCAGCGCCAGGCTGCAGCCCGCGCCCGCGGCGACGCCGTTCACCGCGGCGAGCACGGGCTTCTCGATCGCGCGGAGTTTGAGGATGATCGGGTTGTACCGGTGCCGCAGGCTTTCCACAAACGAAAACTTCGTATTGCCCGCTCGATCGCGCAGATCCTGTCCCGAACAAAACCCCCGGCCTGCCCCGGTGATCACCACACAGCGTACTGTTGGATCCCGCTCCGCCAGTCGCAGCGCGTCGGTCATCTCCGTCGACATCTGATCGTTGAACGCGTTGAGGACGTCGGGACGGTTGAGCGTGATGGTGAGGACTCCGTCGCGCTGGTCTAGCAGGATGGTCTCTCCCATGCCGGATCCCTCCGTACGGCACCGGGTACAGATTGCCCCGCGGTGCGGTACCGGGTACCAGACTCCTCGGAGAGCTGTACCTGGTACCGATTTTCCTGGAGAAACGTACCTGGTACCGATTCAGCGGCCCTTGAACTGGGCCTTGCGCTTTTCGAGGAATGCGCTGATGCCTTCTTCTTTGTCTTCCGTGCTGAAGAGCAAATAGAACAGCCGGCGCTCGTGGTCCAAACCCGTCTCCATGGGCGTATCGAGAGACTTCAAGACGGCTTCCTTGGCGATCCGCACGGCGACGGGGGGTTTGCTCGCAATCTCGCGGGCGAGCACCCGCGTTTCATCCAGCAGAGCTTCGGCCGGAACGACCCTGTTCACCAACCCCCACTCGGCGGCCTGCCCCGCGGTGATCTGCCGGCCGGTGAGAATCAGCTCCATCGCGCGGTACTTTCCGACGGCTCTGGGGAGCCGCTGCGTGCCTCCGGCGCCGGGCATGATGCCAAGATTGATCTCAGGCTGGCCGAATCTCGCCGTCTCCGCCGCGATGATAACATCGCAGATCATCGCCAGTTCACACCCACCGCCGAGACAGAACCCGGCGACGGCGGCAATCAGCGGCTTGCCGAACTTCCTGATCCGCTCCCACTGCTGAAAGCGGTACCCTTGCAGCATCGCCACCGGCGTTGCGCCGCGAAACTCGTTCACGTCCGCGCCCGCGGCAAACGCCTGCTCGTTCCCCGTGAGGATGACGCAGCGCACACCGCCGTCCTGGTCGAAGGCCTCCAGCGCCGCGACGATCTCGTCCATCGTCGCTCGATTCAAGGCATTGAGGACCTTCGGACGGTTGATCTGAATGAGGCCGACGGATTCTTCGGACGTTACGATGAGATTCTCGTAAGTCACGGTGTGCCTCCTAGAGTTTCCGGCCGCAGTTCCCGCAAAACGTCGTCTCCTCCGGCAAATGCGTCGCCCCGCAGTGCGGGCACGTCCGCACCGGCGCCCCCCACGCGTGCTCTGTGCTCTTCCCTTCCAGCAGCCGGCGGCGGATCGCCGCGTAGTCCACGGGCCGCTTGGCGAAGAACGCGTCAATGCCCTCCTGAGTTTCGGGGGAACCCGCATGCAGCGACAGCCAGTCCCGCGCATGGCCAACGGTAAGATGCCAGCTGAAGTCCCGCCAGAAGTTCAGCTGCTGCTTGGTATAGCGGGTCACCTCCGGCAACTTGTTGGTGAGCTTTTCGACCAGGCGGTCCACGGCGTCGTCAAGCTTCGCCCGCGGCACGACCTCGTTGATCAAGCCCCACTGCAGCGCCTTCTGAGCCGGGATCTCCTCACAGAGGAACAGGATTTCCCGCGCTCGGCGGTCACCCACGATCAGCGGAAGCCACTGCGTGGCGCCCGCCGCCGGGACGCTTCCGCGCGCGGGTCCCACCTGCCGGATGATGATGTCGTCCGCGGCCACGGCCAGATCGCAGGCGATGTTGAACTCGTTCCCCCCGCCCACGACCATCCCATTCAGCCGGGCGACGGTTGGTTTGCCGATGTTGCGCAGGCGCTCGTGCGCATCGATGAACGCGCCCATCCACTTCCAGTAGTCGCGGGGGCGGCGCAGAAAGTGCGCCTGTTCGGTGAGATCGGCTCCCGTGCAGAAGGCGCGCTCGCCGGCGCCGGTAAGCACCACCGCGGCGATCCCGTCGTCCCAGGAAGCGTCCTCAAACGCGCGGCTCATCTCCCGCAGCGTTTGGAAGTTCAGCGCGTTGAGGACGTTGGGGCGGTTGATGGTGACCCAAGCCGCCGGCGGGCGCTTTTCGTAGAGAATCTGTTGGAAGGCGAACGCGGACGGTTCCTGCGGCCGCGGGTAGTCCAAGGTCGTTCAGTCCGCCGCAACGTACAGCATGGTGACAAGCCCGGGGGCGAATGACCGCAGATCCTCACCGGCGGCGCGCCCTTCCGGCGATCGCATCGCCGCCCGCAGGGCCTCAAGATCGTCAAAGTACATCTCGGCGATCAGGTAGTATGGCGGTTCGGCACCGCCGGGCATCCCCGTGACGCGCCCGACCTCCACCCGCTTGATGCCGGGCCATTTCTGCACCAGCGGCGTGTGGACGTCGCGGTAGTGTGCATCAAACGCCTTGGGATCATCGGGCTTCTTGTACAAGGCGACGAGCTTTACCATCATCATGCCCTCGGTGAATCATGAATCGTGATTCGTGAATCGCGATACTTTGCGGGTCGTCTGTGGGCCTCCCGATTCACAATTCACTATTCACGACTCACGATTTCGTCGTCGTAATCAGTACCTCATACCCCAGTGCGCGCAGCTGCTCGGCGAGTTTTTCCGCGTTGTCCCGGTCGCTGAATGCTCCGACCTGGACCTTATAGAGCCCACCGGACTGATTGATGTACGCGTCAAACCCATCTTTCTGCAGCTGCGCTACGCGGGCTTCCGCGTTCTCACGCCGCAAGAACGCTCCCACCTGCACCCGGTAGGTCACGACCGCCGCGGGCGGCGACGGGGCCGCGGGCGGAGGTGCCGGGGCTGGAACCGGTTGCGGCGCAGGAGGAAGCGATGGAGCCGGCGGGGACGGCGGCTGCGCCGGAGGGGGCACGGGAGTGGTGGACACGGATGGCGGCAGCGAGATGGGTGGCTGGGGTGGACCGGAGGGCGTGGTCGACGGCGGCGGCCCGGGTCGGGCCGGCCGCACTGCCTGTGGTGTCGTGGGAGAGAGGAACGCCTGCCCACCCACATACCCGATCAGGACTGACAATCCGAACAACCCCGCAAAGAGCAGCACCAGGATCAACGGATTCGCGCGCATCCCTAACCTCCGAGCAGTCGCAGGCGGGTCAGTTCGTCCGACGTTAGGTGCGGATAGTAGAGTCCGTGAGCGATCTCGCTCGGACCTTGCTCCTCGATTCTCACGACCTGGGCATCGACGGTGAGCGGACCGTCAGGTAATGTCACTTCCACGCGGACGCGCTCCCACTGCTCAAGGGCCGCGGGCAGAATGACGCGCATCCCCCAGGCGCTGATGTCGATGCCGACGCCGCCCAGCTCCTCGGTGTCACGCTCCACCCGCTGGATCGAGACCGGCGACCGGTTGAGCGATACGCGGTTCGCCCGCCGCGACGCGATATCGACGCTTGTGGGCAGGTCGACGATCAAGACGTCGCTCCCAACTTCCCGCACGACGGTCTCAAACGCGTACTTGGAGACCTGGCCTTGGTAGCCGATCCGCAGCGTCGCCCCGGCCCGGACGGCCAGGGTTTCTGCGGGACGATGCGGGAGGGCAATCGCCATGTGCACGGGCGTGAGCGCCACGACCGAGCTTTCGAATAGCCCTGCACGGAGGTCGTCGGCCGGATCCACCTCGATGACCTGGCCCACAGCCATTGGTTCGACGAGTGGATAGCGTTCAATCATCCCTAAGTGGTTCCGGTTCCGTCACGGGCTTTCCTCGTTGCGCGCGTCGCAGCAGCGAGGGTGCCAGCAGCAGAATCACGCCGCCGATGACCACGGGCAGATAGTACGATACCACGCGGTCCACCACGGCGGCCGCCGCGATCGCGGGACGCGCCACGGCCAGCGGAACGAATATCCCGACAATGCCTGCCAGCGACGCCTCCGTCACACCGATGCCTCCGGGCACCAGCGTCGCGATGGCGACTAAGTTGGCTGCCCCAAACGCGAACATGGCCTCGAAGGGAGAGATCGAAATGCCCAACGCGCCGAAGACTATGACCACCCGGATGGCCTCCAGCAGCGCGGCCAGAAGGGAAAATAGCAGCAGCGTCGCCAGCTGCCCACTGTGCCGCCACACGCGCAGACCGGCGGCGAACCGGCCGACACCCTGCGCGATGCGTTTGCGGCGGGGCGCGGGCAGCGGGACGCGCGCCACCAGGCGCTGGGACGCGCGAGCCAGCGCGTCAGGCGCCAGCAACGCGGCCGCCCCGGCGACAAACAGCGCGCCGGTGGCAATCACCACCAACCGGACCAGAAGCGGCGCGCCGACCGGAAGGATCATCAGCGAGAAACCGCAGAGCACGGCCAGCGCCGCGCCGTCCATCAGGCGTTCCACGAGCACCGCGGCGGTCGAACTGGCCACGGCCACCGCGTGCGTGCCGCGCAGCAGCAGGGGCTTGGCCAGCTCGACGCCGCGCGCCGGACTCACGCTGCCGGCGGCGACACCGGCCAGGACCGCCGCCGCCGCCGGAAACAGGCCCAGCCGGACCGCCGCGAAGTGCCACACCATGCGCCGCCAGCGGACTGTCTTCACCATCAGGTTGACGATGACGAGTGCGACGGCGATGAGCAGACGCCCGCGATCGGCGACGGCCAAGTTCCGCAACCCATCGGCCACGTCCGCCGTAGCCACGAACACGACGAGCACGGCGGCTCCCAGCAGCACGAGGACAACTCGCGCCCATCCGCTCATCGCGGTCCGCTTCTGCACACTGCAGGCGGTTCCCGCCGGTGGCCGAAAGGCCTATGGTCAGAAACGCCGGGCATTTGCGAGGATAGGAGAGACTCTATCCTCTGGAGGGAGCATCCGCGATCGCCACCGACCGGCAGAGCGTGGTTCCCGGCAGCGAGACCGCCCAGGCCGATCTGGCCATGAGGGTCTTGAAGCGGCTGTCCGCCACCTTGCAGGACGCGCGCCTCTACACCGTCGAGCACCCGTTCACCACGAAGGCGATCGACCTCTTGCTCCCGATCGTGCAGACCTACATCGATACCCACGGCGCCCTGTCCGTCGAGGTCGCACGCGCCGGGTTCACCCTCGACTTCGAGGGCACGCTCCGGCGGGACGACCTCATCACGCCGGTGATGTTCGCGCTGTACTCCCGCCAGGTCCGACGGTTGTCGCTGCTGGACGGCCTCATCGCCGAGGAGGTGCAGCACCTGCTGGAAGCGCTGTTGACCCCCCGGTCGGCGGTCCGCCGGTTGGGCGGGATCGGGCAGATGCTCTGGAAGCGGGGCGTCCAGCACATCGCACTCCACGAGATGATCATCCCCGAGGAAGGCCTGCCCGTCATTGAAGACGAGATCCTCGAAGCCGTGCTGGCCCGGCAGAACGTGCTGCCCGAGAGTCGGGACGAACTCCGTAACCTGCTGCTGCAGCGGGAACAGTCGGAACAGTTGTTTGCGGCCGTCGTCGGGCGCATCCGCTCCGGTGGCACAGACGCCTCTGCGGACAGCGTCTTCGAGGCGCTGCAGGCGGTCGACTTCATCATCGCCGGGGCCCTGCCCCGCGCGCGCACGACGATGTATGACAATCTGTCGTGGACGATCGCGCACACCGCGCCGCCGCTTGGTCCCGCGCTCCGCGCGCTGACCGTCACGCGCGCCGCCGACCACCCCATGGCGGCCGAAGTGCTGCGGGCGATGGACGACCGGATGCTGCGGGGGGCGGTCAGCGAAGCGCTGGCGCTCGGGGGGGCGGAACGCACCGTGGCTCGGAGTATTGCCCTCGCGCTGAGGCCCCATGTGATGCGAGTCCGGACGCTGCTGGAAGGGACCCCACCGCTGATGGGAGCGACAACGGTCCGCGAGGCACTGGCGATGGCGACGCCGGAGGCCGCGACGTGGCCGGTCCACGACTATCTGCCCACCGGCCCGTCGGGCGCCGTTCTCGCCGGGGTAACGGATGACGGAGTGCGCGCGGCGGCGCTGAACGACCTGGTGCGCCTGGTGCGGGTGGTGGATCTGGCCGAGGTGCACTCGGTCATGCTGGCCATCGATCGAGAATCAGGATTACTGTTGCGGGACGGCCGGATGGAGACGCTGCCCCGCGTCGCAATCGAGATCAACCGTATCGCCGCTGAACGGCCCGAGGCCGCAGATTTTTCGTCCTGGCTGAACGGGCTCACGATCCGCGAACTCACCATCCGGCTGCTCAACGCGATGGCGGACCGACGGGACGAGCAGACGTGGGAGTGGCCATATTTCCTGGAGCTCAGAGATGACTTGACTCCGGTGCTGCTCGAACAGCTGGAACGGGAGGACAGCCTCAGTGTCCGCCGCATCATCGTGAGCGTTCTCTCGCGGGTGGCCGCCGACCGCCCTTCGGTGCTGCTGGCCAAACTCTCCGATCCCAGGTGGTACGTCGTGCGGAATATCACCGGGATCCTCGGCGAAATCCGGGACCCCGCGACACTGCGCCATCTGCGCCGGTCACTGCTCCACCCCGAGTTTCGAGTCCGACGCGAGGCGATGCGTGCTCTGGCGGAATGGGGGACCGACGACGCCATCGAGCTGCTCGCCGAGGCCCTCACTGATCAGGACCTCGAAACGCGGCGGGCCGCCGCCGGGTGGTTGGGAGCCTCGCGCCGGCCGGCGGCCGCGCAGGCGCTGCTGCAGCGGCTGCGGCGACCCGACGTGTTCCTGCGCGACCTGGAATTCCGCAAGGCCGCGGTCACGGCGCTGGGGGGGACCGGCGACCGCGGCGCGCTGCCCTTCCTGCGGCGCCTGGCGCGCAGCCCGCTGGCGTCCATCTCCCGGCGCCACCGCGCGCTGGCCGCGGTCGCCCAGCAAGCGATCAGCGCTCTGGCGACCGGGAAGACCGGAGATCCCGCGTGAGCGCGCTCGAGTACAGTCCTGCTCCGGAAGACCGCCGCGCGGCGGCTACCGAGATCCTGCGGCTGTTCGTTGCCGCCAGCCGGAACACGCGGCTGTACCCCCGGGGGCACCCCGCCCTGCAGCAGTCCGTCGAGGAAGTGCACGCGGCGATGACGCGCGTGCTGTCACGCTGGGGCAGTCTGCGGTACGACCTCGTCGAGAACGTCGCGTTCGGCGAGCGCGAGCTGCTGGAAATGGAGATGCTGTTTGTGGCGCAGTTTGCCTCTGCGGCAGCCACCCGCGGCGTCGGCAGTCTGATTTTCCTCCGGGGACTGACATCCGAGGAACTGACGGCGGCCGCCGCGGTGTTCGGGCGGGAGCCGGAGGAACTGGTGACCGAAGGGGGTCTGCCGCTGGCGCTGAAAGCCGCCGGCGTTGCGCATGTGGTGGTCGGGCCCCCGCGCGAGTGGCTGGTTACCGAAACCGACATCACGAAACGGACCGCGCCGCAGGTCTACCAGTGGGTCGCCGAAACGTACACCGACGTGGCCGCGGCGGCGCGGGAGACCCGCGCGGTCGACCTGCTGCGCGTGCACTTCGTGGTCGAATCTCTCCTGCGCATGACCGACCGGTTCCCGCGGGAGACGTTCGCGCTGCTTGCTGCCGGGACCCACGACGACGACAGTCCGTACCACGCGGTCAACGTGGCCGTGCTGTCCATCTTGATCGCCCGGCGGGACGGCGCCAGCGACGATCTTGCGCGCTCCGTCGGGCTGGGGGCCTACCTGCACGATCTGGGACGGGCGGTGCCCCCCGCTGAGCTTCCGCTGTCGGCCGACTTTGAGCGCACCCCGTTCCACGCCGCGGCAGGCGCGTTCCTGATGCGGGACTTCACACGCTGGGACACCCTTGCCGTGATTGCGGCCGTCGAGCATCACGACTACGTGCGCGCAGGGTATGCCGCTCAGCACCCGGTCGCGCGCATCGTGACGGTCGCCGACTACTACGACGCGGCGACTCATGCGCGGCCTCCGGTGCCGCGCCGGCTGCCCCACCAGGCCGTCGCCCACCTGCTCGGCCAACGCGGCACCGCCTTCGATCCCGCCGTCGTCGCCGCCTTCATCGGCGCCATCGGCCTGTACCCGGTGGGAACCGCGCTGCGCCTGGACAGCGGGGAAGTAGGCCTGGTCACGGCCCAGACGCAGGACGTGGCGCGGCCGATCCTGCGGATCACGCGGGACGCCGCGGGTGCCCAGGCCGGCGGGTTCTTGATGGACCTGCAGCGGCACGCCGCCCGCCAGATCGTCGCCGAAGTCGATGGCGAGGTCATTGGTCTGCGGCCGGACGACGTGTTAGTTTAAGAGGTGACGGCGATGGCAAAAGCGCAGAAAAAGCGGCTGGGGGACATGCTGGTCGAATCGGGCGTGATCACCCCCGAGCAGCTGGCGAGGGCGATCGAGCGCCAGCGCACGAGCGGCGAGCGATTGGGCCGCATCCTCGTCGCTGAGGGCGTGCGGGAACAGGACATCATCCGCGCGCTGGCCGAACAGCTGAGCATTCCGGTCATCGATCTCTACCGCGAAGGCGTGGACCCGCGGGCGGCGGCGCTGCTGCCGGAGGCGCTGGCGAGGAAGTACCGGGCGCTTCCCGTGCGCAAGGAGGGCAACCGGCTGCTCCTGGCAATGGCCGATCCGCTCGACGTCGTCGCCTACGACGATGTCGCCATCGCAACCGGCCTGCTGGTCAGCCCGGCCATCGCCCCTGAAGCCGAAGTCCTCGCCGGCATCGAGCGGACGTACGGGCTGGGGGAGCATGCGCGCGGCATCATCGAAGAGATCGCCCCCTCGGCCGAGGATGTTGAGGGCGCGCTGCCGGTGGAGGAGCCGGACGCGCCGATCGTCCGGCTGGCCAACCTGATCCTCGCGCAGGCGATCACAGACCGGGCCAGCGACATCCATATTGAACCGACCGAGACCGCCGTCCGCGTCCGGTACCGCGTGGACGGCGTGTTGAATACGGTGATGAACGTTCCGCGGCATGCGTATGCGACGCTCGTCTCGCGCATGAAGGTAATGGCCCGCATGAACGTCGCGGAGCGCCGCCTGCCCCAGGACGGATCCTTTTCCCTCACCGCGGAAGGCCGGACCGTGGACTTCCGGGTGTCCACGATTCCGCTGATCTACGGCGAACGGGTCGCCCTGCGGCTGCTGGACAAATCGCGTGCCATCTTGAGCCTCCCGGACCTGGGGATGGACGAGAAGTCCAAGAAGCGTTTTGAGTCGCTGATCAAACTGCCCAACGGCATCATCCTGGTCAGCGGGCCGACCGGCAGCGGCAAAACCAGCACCCTGATCAGCGCCCTGCAGATGCTGAACACCGTGGAGCGCAACATCATTACGGTCGAAGATCCGGTAGAGTATCAGATTCCCGGCATCAACCAGATGGAAGTGAACACGCGCGCCGGCCTCACGTTTGCCAACGCGCTGCGCTCGATCGTCCGCCAAGACCCGGACATTTTGATGGTGGGCGAGATCCGCGATGTGGAGACCGCGGAGATCGCCACACACGCCTCGCTGACGGGCCACCTGGTCTTCTCGACGATTCATACGACCGATGCCCCCGCGGTGGTCGCCCGCCTGCTGGACATGGGCGTGGAACCGTTCCTCATCGCCTCCGCCCTGGCCGGCGCCGTGGCGCAGCGGCTCGTGCGGGTGCTGTGCCCGCACTGCAAGCGGCCGGCAGCCGCCCAGCCCGAACTGGTGATGGCGGTGAAGAGTTACGTCGGCGATACCGCCGGCGCCGTCCAGATCAACGAACGGGTCGGCTGCGTGCACTGCCGCTATTCGGGCTACCTGGGGCGCACCGGCTTGTTCGAGCTGCTGGTGATGAACGAGAAACTGCGGCAACTGGTTGTCCGCCGGGCGTCGACCTCGGAACTCGCGGAGGCCGCGCGCGCCGAAGGGATGCGCACGATGCGCGAGGATGGATTGGTGAAGGTCGCCCGGGGGATCACCACGGTGGAAGAAGTCCTGCGCGTAACGACCCCGGTGGACGTCTGACCGCATGCCCACCTTCACGTACCGGGCCCGTGGGGCAACAGGGCAGCTCATCGAAGGCTCGATGGAGGCCGATTCGCAGCGCCTTGTCATCGCCCAACTCCGCGATCGCGGCTTGATGACCACCGACCTGCGCGAAGAGATTGATGCGCCGTCGGTGGGCGAGCAGGTCGGCCGCCTCGGCGGCGTAGGGCGGGAAGCGCTGGTGCTGTTCACCCGCCAGCTGGCCACGATGGTTAGCGGCGGCCTGGCGCTGTTGTCGGCGCTGGACATTGCCGCCCGTCAGACCGAGAGCAACCGGCTGCGGGACACGATCAACGAGATCCACGGCGGCATCCGTGCAGGCGGCACGCTCTCGGGGGAAATGGAGAAACACCCGCGGGTGTTTTCCGAACTGTACGTCAACACGGTGCGCGCGGGCGAAGTCTCCGGCGCACTCGACCGCGTGCTGGTCTATCTCGCGAATTATCTTGAGCGCGAGCTGGAACTCCTCGGCAGAATCAAGACCGCCGCGACGTATCCCTCAATTGTTCTGGGGGTGGCGATGCTGGTGGGCATTCTGGCTGTCTTCGTGATCCTGCCCAGTTTCGTGGCGCTCTTTGCCGGTCTCCAGGTGTCTCTTCCCCTACCGACCCAAATTCTGATCGGGGTCAGCCGCCTGGCCAGCCGATTCTGGTATGTCGTGTTCGGCCTGCCCGTGGTTGCGGCCATCACCATGGGCCTGCTGCTGCGGCGCCCGGACGGACGGGCGTTTCTCGACCGGGTGGTGCTGCGGATCCCCATCATCGGCGCGCTGACCCTGAAGATCGTGCTCTCCCGGCTCGCGCGCATGTTCGCGGTTATCGTCCGCAGCGGCGTGCCGCAGGTCCAGGGGATGCAGACCGTGGCGCGCTCCGTCGGCAACGCGGTCGTAGCCTCGGCGGTCGACGGCGCCGCCCGCTCGGTCCGCGAGGGTCAGCCGATTGCCGAGTCGCTCGCCAAATATCCGATCATCCCACCGATGATTTCTCAAATGGTCGCAGTGGGCGAAGAAACCGGCGCGCTGGAGGAGATCCTGGATAAAGTCGCCGACTTCTACGAGCGGGAAGTGAACAACACCGTGGATCGTTTTGCCTCGATCATCGAACCCGTGCTGCTCATCAGCGTCGGCGCCGTGGTGGCCTTTGTGGCCATCGCCTTGCTGCTCCCAGTATGGCGCTTGATTGGGGCAATCCGGTAGGATTGCAAGTTTCCTCCATCAAACCTCCATGAAGCTTAGGCCTTTAGTACTAGGCGGCGGCCGAAGGGCCCATTGTGGCACTTTGCGTGCTACCTGTATCGTGGAGAGTAGAAACAATGACGTGAGGGATGGTCCTCCGTCAACTCTGTTAGGAGGCGAATCCAAATGTTCCAAATACTGCGCAGGCGGTTGGCGAAGCAAGAGGGCTTCACCCTCATCGAACTCGTCGTCGTCATCGCGATCCTTGGCTTGCTGGTGGCGCTGGCGCTGCCGAACTTCCTCGGCGCCCGCAACCGGGCGGCGGTGGCAGAAGCCCGCGGGATCGCGGATGAGTGGAAGTCATTGACGTGGGCGTGCTACCTGGAGAAGGGAGCCGTCGCGAGTTGCGACACGCCCACGGAGGTCGGCTGGTCGCAGGGAGACTCCGTCTACTGGGAGTGGAGTGCGGTCACCAGCTTCACGACGACCGGCACGACCATCCGGCTTGATGTTGACGGTCTGACGGGTACCCTGGCCGACGGCGGGACGTACCAGATGACACTGACGGTCAGCGGTGCGGGTGCCGGCACGGCCGCAGACGCCTTCACGATCTAGGGCGAGGCGGATACGATATCTGTTACAAGAGCGGCCCAGACCGGGCCGCTCTTGTGTCTTTGCGATGAAGGCGCCCACCGAGTCCCGCGCACGAATCGTCGAGCTGGCCGCTTTCTGGGCCGTGCTCATTACCGCGGCCGTCGTTCCCCTGCTGATGGATCTGGGCAACTACGACGAGAGCTACTACGGGATCAAAGCGCGCAACCTTGCGGCCATGGCGGTGGTCCTTGCCCTGACGCTGATCGCCGGCCGGAGACGCGCCCGCAGCCCGATCGACGGACCGCTGCTCATCTACGCGGGAGCCGTCATCGCGGCCACGACGCTGTCGGTCGCCCCTGTCTGGAGCCTCTGGGGCGCCCCCAACCGGTTCGAAGGCGCGATCCCGATGCTCTCCTACGCGATCATCGCCGCGGCGGCGGCGCGGCTCTCGGTACCACGGATCCGCACCCTTGTCGCCGCGATGCTCATCGCAGGGGTGATTGCCGCCGGCTACGGCATCATCCAGTACTTCGGCATCGACCCGGTGCTCCGGGACCCAGGACGTCTGGGGTGGACGCGTGCGTTCAGTACGACCGGGGGACCCAACTGGCTGGGCGGCTACATGCTGATGCTGCTGCCTCTAGGCGCGGCGGTAGCGCTGGCGGCGCCGGACATGAAGTTGGCAATCCCCTACACCGCAGGCGTTGTGGTCATGTTCGCAGCGCTGCTGGCGACCGAAAGCCGGTCGGCATGGGCGGGCACGATTATTGCTGCCTGTCTGCTCGTGGGCATGGCAAGACACTTCTCGAGAGACCTGCCCCCCGGGCTGAACCGGCGGATCGCGCTTGTTGCGACACCTCTTGCCATTGTGGCAGGGTTATTCTTCCTCCCCGGCGGGCCGGCCGCGGGACGCGGCGAGATGGGAAGCATGGCGGCGCGGGTACAGGACGTGACGCTGGACACGCAGGGAATGGCTGAGCGCAAAGCGCTATGGACTCCGACCGCCGAACTACTCGCCCGCCGGCCCGTATTCGGCTATGGACCGGATACGTTCCGGCTTGTCTTTCCGCAGACCTGGACGGAGCAGTGGCAGCGGCTGAAGGGTCCGACGCCGTTGATCATCGACCGAGCACACAACCAGCTGCTGGACCTCGGGATGTCGATCGGGCTCGTCGGCGTCGCCGGCTACCTGTGGGCGGTACTCTCACTGTGGCGCGCGGCCTGGCGCGCCTCAATCGCCGACCAGCGAGGAGCCCTGCTGCTCGCAGCGTGCCTTGCCGGCGTGACAGGATACCTGGCGCAGATCCAGTGGCAGTTCAGCGTGGTATCGGTCGCTCCCGTCTACTGGACGCTGCTGGGCGTAGGGGCGGCGCTGGCGACGGTGAAGCAGGACACGACCGGATGAGAACTTTCCACGGGGACGAAACTGGAGCGGGTCTGCTGGAAGTGATGATCGTCGTGGTCATCGTGGGGATGATGGTTGCGCTGACCATTCCGAGTATCACCAGCTATAACTCCACTTCGGGCATGCGCAGCGTCGCACAGCAACTGGTCTCAGATTTTCGCGCCGCCCAACAGCGTGCCGTCGCCCAGCAGGCCGCCCGCTACCTGGTCTTCACGCCGAGCACGGGGACGATCACCGGATACGAGGTGCGCACGGCCATCCCCCCGGGCGGGAGTGTGGAGTGGTCCTACACCCTGCCGTCCGGCGTGCACGTCGAGAAAACGTCGGCGGACCTGTTTCCATCGCGGGCGATCATCTTCAGTCCCCTGGGGTCGGTGACCAATCCCGGCAGCTCCCCCGCCCTCTGTGTGGACAACACGGGCGGACTGCACATCACGATAACCATCTCCTACGCCACCGGCAGGATCAACCTGTCAGAAGGAACGACCAACTGTGCGATCTGAGCGTGGATTTTCCCTGATCGAGGTTGTGATCGCCACCGTCGTGTTCATGGTGGTCGTGCTGATCGTGGGGTCCTACTACCCGACCGCGTCGCTGAGCGGACGCATCGGTCGGAACGTGACCATCGCGACATCGCTGGCCGACCAGAAAATGGCAAACCTGAGGGCAATGGCCTTCAACAGCGTCGCCGGCAGCAGCGGGAGCACCGCCATCGGTGGGGTCAGCTTCAGCTGGACAGTGACCGTGTGTAACCCGCCGTCGGCGGCGGGCTGCTCGGGCCTGCCCGCGCCGTGCTCCGGCGGCGGCGCGCTGAGCGATACGAAGCTGACCAAGATCTGCGTGCAGGTCACGTGGACAGACCAGGGCTCGACGACGGCCAGGACCGTCAGCCGCGTGACCTTTATCCAAGGGTATTACTGATGACGCCTCGAGGCGGAACCCGAGAGGGGCAACGCGGGCTGACGTTGATCGAACTCGTCATCTCCATCGCCCTCCTCGCCGTCCTGGGGGGCATCTTCTACGGCATGATCGTCACCGTGGCGCGCGGCTGGGGCGGGCTGCAGGGCCAGCTGGACGTGCAGCAGAACCCGCGCATCGCCGTGAACAGGATGATGGCAGAGATCGGGCAGGCGCGGGACTTCATGATCGATTCGGCGGGCAACACGCTCAGCCTGGTGAAAGGGACGATCCTTACCGCCGATGCGGCCGCCGGCGCCACCACGTTCATGGTGGAGGACGCCTCAGCGCTGACCAGCGGCAAACCGGCCCTGCTGCTGAACGTCCTGTCGGCCGAGCGCGTGACGATCAGCTCGATCAGCGGGACGACGGTCACGGTCAGCCCCGCCCTGACGATCGCCCACAAGCAAGGGGAAGCCGTGCGGCGCGACCAGACCACGGTCTCCGGCGCACTGTCCAGCGGGGCGACATCGATCACGGTGACCAGCGTCACGCCCTTCGCCGTGGGCGACTCGATCGCGATTGGCAACGAGGCGCCGTTGACGGTCACGGCCATCGGGGCGTCTCTCACGGTCACGCCGGCGACCGGTCAGGCCCATTCCGTAGGTGAAGTCGTGCAGGTTGTCACCGTGTTCTTTCAACTCGACACCGGAACCAGTCAACTCAAACGCTGCACATCGAGCTGTGATAATAGCAACAACAAGATCGTCCTGGCCGACTACGCCGCGGCACAGGTGAGCCTGCAGTTGTTCACCGCGGTGCAGACGACCCTGTCGGTCGCCGCGGCGCGAGGCGCGACGTCAATCACAGTGACCAATACGGCCAACTTCGCAGTGAATGACGTGATGCAGGTTGGCCGGGACACCTACGGCGCCGGGGCCATTGTCTCGATCACCCCGACCGATCGCAAACGCGTCCGCGTCATCACCGGAGGTGCGGGAGGCTCATTGACCCTCTGCTCCCCGACGTACCCGGCCAGTTCCTGTCCAGCCTCCGGGAATGGCAGTACCGAAGGCCTCAGCGCAGCCCGCGC
>DASXUC010000167.1:0-16979 GCA_036505015.1 bacterium
TTCGCGTCCTTACACGGGGGTTTGGATCCGCCGGCGGGGCAGCCGGGGGAAATAGTCGGAGATTGTGAAGTGTCCCGCCCGGAACGCGAAGATATCGTCGACATCCGGATCAGCGGTGACCGTGGGGAAGCGCTGGGGTTCGGTCGCCAGCATCGCCCGCACGTCCTCCACCTGCCCCAGATAGACATGGGCGTCATCGATCCAGTAGACGACTTCCCGTGGGCGGTAGCCTGTGGCCTGGCCGATCATCATCGCCAGCGCGGCGTAGTGAATGAGGTTGAAGGCCAACCCGACCGGGACGTCGGCGCTGCGCTGCCGGTGAGTCAGGGTGAGCTCGCGCGTCGTGGAGTTCACGTGGACATGGACCCAGCCGTGGCAGGGAGGCACCACGACGTTCCGCGTTCGTCCGCGTCCCGCCAGCACGTACTGAGGGATCCAGGGGGACAGTTCGTGATGACGGGCGTCCGGACGGGTTTTGATCTGCTCGATCATATGGGCGACCTGGTCGAACGACCCGCCGCCGGCGGTCGGGAATCTCCGGAACGCGGCGCCGTATGACCCAGGCCCGAGGTCTCCGGAAGGAAGCCCGAGGGCCGCGGTGGCTTCAGCCGTCACCCATCGATCCCACCAGAAACACCCGAATTGCTCGAGTTCCTGCTGGGTCTGCGCGCCGTTGAGGAAGGCGCAGAGCTCGCCGATTGCTTGAAGAAAAGGCGAGGGGCGCGTCCGGCTCTTGGGCGGGCTGGCGATGTCGCGCTCGGTAATCACCGGGAACCCATTGTCCAGGCGGAAGCGCATCTGGTGTCCGATGATCTTGAGGGCCGGCGTCCCGTGTTCGGTCGGGACCTCTTCACCCGTGGTCAGGATGCGAAGCAGCAGATCCCGGTATTGGCTGTCAGGGGTACGTTCGTCAAAAGGTTTGTACTCGACCATACCTGCCCACCGACCTCGAGATGGCCCCAGGAGGGAGGTGCGGGCGAAGGAAGGTGTGTGAGTTCAGCGTTGGAGCTGTGGGGAGCCAGCGTGGAGGCGATCAGCCCAGTTCGTAGGCTCCTCCCCCCTGAGGGTCCCTACGGTAATTCACGTCGGGGTTTGGAATTCCTCCCCAGATATCAACATATTGTGGATAAGTTGGGGATAGGGCCCAACAGGATGCGGCGAGCGCCCGTTCGGCCTATTTGGGGCCGTCTCACGGTCTCCACGGTCTCAAGGTCTCCCCGGTCAGGGCAGGGAGACGGCGAGTTGGAGGCAGACCGTGAAGACCGTGTAGACTGAGAAGATCGTGGAGACGCAGCTGACGCTCGATGAATTGGCTGAACAGGTCGTCGCGGTGCTGTCCACCCGTTCCCGGAAAGAATATAACCGCCCCGACCTGCGCCGGGCGGCGGTGCTCGTGCCGCTCTTTCTAGTGGAGGGTCGCGTCCACGTCTTGCTGACCAAGCGGACCGACACGGTCGAGCATCACAAGGGCCAGGTCTCGCTCCCCGGGGGGTCCTCTGATGCCGGGGACTCCGACGCGGTCGCTACCGCGCTGCGCGAGACTGAAGAGGAACTCGGCATTCCCCCGCACCGGATTCGCGTGCTGGGCACGCTGGACGACGTGCCGACATTCGTGAGCGGGTTTGTGGTGACACCGGTGGTGGGAGTCATCCCCCACCCGCTCGATCTGCACATCAGCGCGGGCGAAATCTCCGAGATCCTGATCATCCCCATCGACGTCTTTCTCGATCCAGGAAAGGTGCGGGTGGAGGAGCGGGAGCGAGAGGGCGAGCGCGTGCAGGTCTACTTCTACCGGCACGAGGGACACGAAATCTGGGGAGCCACCGCCCGCATCCTCAAAGGCCTTGTGGAGACCGTCTTTGGAGGGGCGGGTTCCGTGATCGGCAATAATGATTGAAAATAGCCAAATCAGAGTCTGAGGGCCGGATTATCAAATTCTGCTTGAGCTTTCTCGTAATTGCTTAGATTTACATCGAAAATGACCGATATGAAGTTCCATCGATCTGTTCGGGCCCTTGTTTTTGCTCACGGCTTCGGTTGGTATATTGATGTAGTAGACCCCGGAGGCATGCATGAAGCCGCTGAACTCACCGTTGTTTACCGTCAGTGTCGTTAGCCACCTGGTCGGTATTTCTCCGACCACGATTCGGCACTGGGAAGCCAGCGGACTGATCACGCCCATCCGGGAAGGACGAAACAGGCGCCGTCTCTTCTCGTGGCGCGACGTCGAACGGTTGCAGGAGATCCGCCATCTTGTCACGCGCCGCCGCATCCGGCTGCGCGACGTCAGACTGCACCTCACCCCGCGCACGCCGCCTGCGGTGCTGCCAATGCCGGCCGGCACCCGCAGGCGGCAACGCGCCCCCCTTTCTGTATCGCTGAGCGCTGCATCGATCCGCTAGACTGGTTGGTGGTTGGTCGTTGATGGTTGGTGGTTGAATTGACCAACGACCAACGACGAACGACCAACGGGTGTGTCGATGAAAAGGGTTTACGCTGACTACGCGTCCACCACGCCGGTCGATCCTCGCGTCCTCGACGCGATGCTGCCGTACTTCTCAGAGCGGTTCGGCAACGCCGGCAGCGTCCACCAGTTCGGCCAGGACGCCCGGGAAGGCGTCGACCGTGCCCGCGAACTGGTGGCGGCGACGATCGGCACGAAGGCCCAGGACGTCGTGTTCACCAGCGGCGCCACCGAAGCGGACAACTTCGCCATCATCGGGGCCGCGTATGCCAATGAAGCGCGCGGCCGCCACATCGTCACCACCGCCGTCGAGCATCATGCCGTCCTCGAGCCCTGTCGATTCCTCGCCGCCAGAGGTTTTAACGTCACCGCCCTGCCGGTCGACCGGTTCGGGATGGTCGATCCCGAGGACGCATTGCGCGCCCTGCGTGAGGACACGATTCTGGTGTCGATCATGCACGCCAACAACGAGATCGGTACGGTGCAGCCGGTGGCCGAGATCGGGCGCGAGGTGCGGAAGCGCGGGATCGTGATGCACACCGACGCCACGCAGTCCGCCGGGATCCTGCCGGTGCGCGTGGACGACCTGTGCGTCGACCTGCTGTCGATGTCCGCGCACAAACGGTACGGCCCCAAGGGCGTGGGGGCGCTGTATGTCCGGAAAGGGACACGGCTCAGCCGCATCCAGCATGGGGGATCGCACGAGCGCAACCGCCGTGCCGGCACCGAAGCCGTCCCGCTGATCGTGGGGTTCGGCAGGGCGATGGAAATTGCGTCCGAATCGATGGACGCTGAAGCGGCGCGGCTGCGCACGCTGCGGGACCGGCTGCGCGACGGCCTCCTGCAGGTGGAGCGCGCGCACTACAATGGCCATCCGGCGCAACGCCTGCCCGGCAACGTGAACGTGTCGTTCGAGCGCACCGACAGCGAGTCGCTGCTGATGGCGCTGGACTTTGCCGGCATCGCGGCCAGCAGCGGGTCGGCCTGTACCTCGGGCAGTTTGGAACCGTCCCACGTCCTCGGTGCGATCGGCCTGCCCCCGGAGATCGCCGCCGGCACGGTGCGGCTCACGCTCGGCCGCTGGACCACCGACGCCGACGTAGACTACCTGCTGGACGTCATCCCCCGGGTCGTCGCCGACCTCCGCGCCCCCGCGAAAACCTCCCTTTCGGCCCAGTAGGCGTCGGGACCATCGATCTCGAACTGAACACGGCGTGGCCGACTACCTTCCTATTTTTGTGCACTTCACGCTTGCGGTCGCGCTGGTCGTGGTGCTGCTGGGCGCGCATGCCGTCCTGGGCGGGCGGAAACCGCTGCCCGGTAAAGGAGCCCCCTACGAGTCCGGGGTCTGGCCCATCGGCTCGGCGCGTGAACGCGTGCCGATCCGGTACTACCTCATCGCCATGCTCTTCCTCCTGTTCGACATCGAAGCCGTGTTCATGTACCCGTGGGCCGTCGTCGCCCGGAGCCTGGGCCGGTTTGGTCTCGCCGAGATGATGACCTTTATCGGCGTGCTGGGCATCGGCTTTGTCTATGCGTGGAAGCGGGGGGCGCTGGAGTGGCAGTAAAGATCCCGCCCCGCACCCAGATCAGCCGCGCCCGATCGCCGCGCGACGTCACCGATGCGGACGTGCGGGCGCTGGAGGGCAACTTCCTGACCACGACCGTCGATCGGTTTGTCTCGTGGGCGCGCAAGAACTCGATCTGGCCGGCCCAGTTCGGACTGGCGTGCTGTGCCATCGAGATGATGTCCACCGCCGCCGCGCGCTTCGACATCTCCCGCTTTGGCAGCGAACTGTTTCGGGCGTCTCCGCGGCAGGCAGACCTGATGATCGTGTCCGGGCGCGTTTCGCAGAAAATGGCGCCGGTGCTGCAGCACATCTACGAGCAGATGCTGGAGCCAAAGTGGGTGATCGCGATGGGCGATTGCGCAAGCTGCGGCGGCGTGTTCAACAACTATGCCCTCGTGCAGGGCGTGGACAAGCTGGTACCCGTAGACGTGTACGTGGCCGGCTGTCCCCCGCGACCGGAAGCCCTGCTGTACGGGTTTCTGAAACTGCAGGAGTTGATCGCCGCCGGTCCCGCAGCCCGGCAGCCCCGAGCGGACCGAGGCGCGACGAGGAGTCGATGAGCGAAGGTCTGATCCGGCAGGTGGCCGATGCGCTCGGCGGCGACGTCCTGGAGCAGGTCGACTTCCGGGGGGAGTCGACGGTGGTGATCTCCGCGCCGCGCATCCGTGAGGCGCTGCGCGAGGCACGCACCGCGGGATTTACGTTCCTGACCGACCTCACCGCGGTCGACCGCAGTCCCGCCGAGCCGCGTTTTGAGGTCGTGTATCTGTTGACGGCGCCCGAGGCGCCCGCGCGCCTGCGGCTGAAGGTCCGGCTGAGCGCCGACCAGCCGGTCGTGGCGTCGGCGACGGCGGAGTGGCCGGCCGCCAACTGGATGGAGCGCGAAGTGTTCGACCTCTTTGGGATCCGGTTCGACGGGCATCCCGATCTCAGGCGCATCCTGCTGCCTGACGACTGGGAAGGGCATCCGCTGCGCAAAGATTTTCCGCTCGTCGAGGAACCGGTGCAGTTCATCGGGCATACGCCGAACGTACCCAGCCGGATTATCCCGAAGACGCCGCCGCGGCAGCCGTAAGACGGCCGCGGTGGGTTTCTCCCGGAGAGCAACCACCGTGTGCGGGAGTGCGCGAGGATGAGCGCCACGCGGGAAACGCTGGTCGTGAACATGGGTCCGCAGCATCCGTCGACCCACGGGGTCCTGCGGCTGATCCTCGATTTGGAAGGCGAGGTGATCGTGGGGTCGGAAGCGGTGATCGGCTACCTCCACACCGGTTTTGAGAAAGAGATGGAGACCCGCACCTATCATCAGAACATCGTCTTCCCCCCGCGGATCGAGTACCTGGCGACCTTCATCGAAGAACAGGCCTACGTCACCGCGGTGGAAAAGCTGCTCGGGATCACCCCGCCCCCGCGGGCGGGAGTGATCCGCGTCGCGCTGGCGGAGCTCTCACGCATTGCCAGCCACCTGGTGTGGCTGGGCACGTCCGCGATCGACCTCAACGTCAGCAGCGTCTTCATGTACTGCTTCAGGGATCGCGAGGAGATCCTCGACCTGTTCGAGATGGTGTCCGGCCAGCGCATGATGCACGGCTACTTCCGGATCGGCGGGCTGCAATGGGATCTGCCGGCCGGCTTCGTGGAGCGGGCGCGCCGCTTCCTCGAGGCGCTGCCCGCGCACCTCGATGAATTCGAAGCCCTGCTCACCGATAATCTGCTCTGGCGCCAGCGTACCGAGGGGATCGCGGTGCTGACGGCTGAAGACGCGATCCGCTACGGCTGCACCGGGCCGGTCCTCCGAGGCTCCGGCGTCAACTACGACGTCCGCCGGGCGTTTCCGTACGGCGGCTACCAGGACTACGAGTTCGACGTGCCGCTGGGCCGGCGCGGCGACGCGTTCGAGCGCTACACGATCCGCGTGGAAGAGATGCGGCAGAGCCGGCGCATCGTGCAGCAGGCCCTGGACCGGCTGCCGGAAGGGCCGGTGATGGTCGACGACCGGAAGGTGGCGCTGCCGCCGCGGCGGGAGCTCGTGCGCTCGATGGAGGCGGTGATCCACCAGTTCAAACTGGTGAGTGAAGGTATCCATCCGCCTGCCGGGGAGGTCTACGCGGCGGTGGAATCGCCGCGCGGCGAAAAGGGATACTACCTCGTTAGCGACGGCAGCAACCGGCCGCTCCGCGTGCGTGTCCGGGCGCCGTCGTTCACCAACCTGCAGGCCCTTCCCGCCATGATCTTCAAAGGGTACGTCGCCGACGTGGTGGTGGCGATTGCGTCAATTGATATTGTGCTGGGGGACGTTGACAGATGACCGCGCACCGTCTATCCGACCGCGCCAAGAGTGAGATCCGCCGCCTGATGTCCCAGTTCCCGCAGCCGCAGTCCGCGCTGCTGGACGCGCTGTTCGTGGCACAGGACGAAGCCGGTTACCTGACGCAGGACGTCCTCGACGACGTCGCGGCGTTGATGGAGATCCCGCTCAGCGAAGTGGCGTCGGTGGCATCGTTCTACCATCTGTATTATTTCAAGCCGGTCGGCCGGCACGTGATCCAGATCTGCACGAACATCGCCTGTACGCTCGAAGGCTGCACGAGCATCCTGCGCCACCTGAAGCGCGTTCTGGACATCGACGTGGGCCAGACGACGCCCGACGGAGCTTTCACCCTGCGCACCGCGGAGTGCCTGGCGGCCTGCGAAGAGGCCCCGGTGATGCTGGTGGGTGAGGACCGCCACGGGAAATTGGTGCCCGCGAAGGTCGACGCCGTGCTGGCTAAATATTCCCAGGCCTCAGGCCCCAGGCCCTAGATCCATGCCCGGATCATTCCTATTAAAGTACGCCGCGGAGCCCGACCAGGCCGATCTCCAGGGCTACGTGTCGCGTGGGGGCTACGAGGGCCTGCGCCGCGCGCTGAGCATGCCGCCTGCGGACGTGATCGACGAGGTCGATCAATCCGGACTGCGGGGCCGGGGCGGCGCCGGGTTTCCGACCGGGCGAAAGTGGAAGTTCATTCCGCAGGATCCGGCCGTGATCAAATACCTGGTCGTCAATGCGGACGAGGGCGAACCGGGCACGTTCAAGGATCGGACGCTGCTGGAAGGCGACCCGCACCGGCTGCTCGAGGGCATCGTCATCGGCAGTTACGCGATCGGCGCGCACCAGGCGTTCATCTATCTGCGCCGCGAGTTCTATCGGGCGCGACGCATCCTGGAACGGGCGCTCGCCCAGGCCCGCGATGCTGGATTTCTTGGGACAAACATCCAGGGCAGCGGGTACGATCTGGAGGTCGTGCTGGCGACCGGCGCGGGAGCATACATTGCCGGTGAAGAGACGTCCCTGCTCGAGTCGTTGGAAGGCCGGCGGGCGATGCCGCGGCTGAAGCCGCCGTTTTATCCCGCCGTGAAGGGTCTGTACATGAAACCCACCGCCGTCAACAACGTGGAGACGCTCTGCCACGTTGCCTGGATCCTCACCCAGGGCGCGGCGTGGTACCGGGAGCAGGGCACGCCGATCCTGATCTCCATCAGCGGCCACGTGGTTCGTCCCGGCGTGTACGAGCTGCCGCTGGGAACCACGATCCGCCGCGCGATCGATGCGGCGGGGGGAATGCGCGACGGGCGCGCGTTCAAAGCGTGCTTCCCCGGCGGGTCGTCGTCGGCCCTGCTCAACGCGGCGTATCTGGACACGCCCCTGGACTACGATGCGCTGGCGAAGCTCGACGTCCCGGGATCGATGCTGGGGTCCGGAGCCCTGATCGTGATGGACGAGACCACGTGCATCGTGGAGATCATTGCCCGCACCGTTGAGTTCTACCGCGATGAATCCTGCGGCAAATGCACGCCGTGCCGCGAGGGCACGGTCTGGCTGTCACAGGTGTTTGACCGCATCCTGCACGGACGGGGGAGGACCGAAGACATCGACCTGCTGGCCGGGGTGGCCCGCGGGATGACCGGAACCTGTTTTTGCCCGCTGGGGGAAAGTGTGCCCCCCGGGCTCAACGCTTCGCTGCACTTCTTCCGCGGAGAGTACGAGCACCATATCCGCACCGGCGAATGCGACGTGCGCGTGGCCGTGTAATGCCACTAATGACTCTCACAATTGATGGTCATGAAGTCCGCGTGCCGAAGGGCACCACCGTCTACCAGGCCGCGAAGCACGCCGGCATCGAGATTCCTATCTTCTGCTATCACGACCGGATGCCGCCGCTGGGGGCCTGCCGGATGTGCCTGGTCAAGGTGGAGAAGATGCCCCGGCTGCAGACGTCGTGCACCTTGGAGGGTACCGACGGGATGGTGGTGTCGACGACGTCGCCGGAGGTGGTGGCAGGCCAGGAGGCGATCCTCGAGTACCTGCTCGTGAATCACCCGCTGGACTGCCCGATCTGCGACAAAGGCGGCGAGTGTCCGCTCCAGGATCAGGCGTTCCGGTGGGGACCCGGGCGCAGCCGGTTCGTGGAGGTGAAGCGAGACTACGCCAAGCCGGTATCTCTGGGTCCGGTGCTGGTCCTCGACCGCGAACGGTGCATCCTGTGCTGGCGGTGCGTGCGCTTCGGAGAACTCATTGCCGGCGACGATGCGCTAAAAGGGTTTGAACGGAGTTTCGCCAGTGAGATCAACACCGCATTCACCCTCCCGGTGCAGTCGAAGTTCATCGGCAACACCATCACCATCTGCCCGGTCGGGGCGCTGACCGCGAAGAGTTACCGGTTCATCTCGCGCCCGTGGGACAACCGCGAGGTCTCCAGCGTCTGCACCCACTGCGGGGTGGGGTGCGCGGTCCATCTGGACGTCCGGGGCAATTCGATCACGCGCGTGCGCGCGCGCGAAGCGCCGGCCGTCAACGATGTCTGGCTGTGCGACCTTGGGTTCTTCGGGCAGGCATACGTCGGACGGGAGGACCGGCTTCACCGTCCGCTGGTCCGCCGCGACGGGGCGCTGGTAGACGCGACGTGGGACGAAGCGCTCGATACGGTCGCGCGGCACCTGCGCGCCGCGAATGGACGGGCCGCGCTGCTGGGCGGAGGTCGGGGCACCAACGAGGATGCCTACGTGTTGGGACGGTTCTTCCGGACCGTCGCCGGCACCAACACGGTGGACAGCCGTGTAGACCTCGCGCCGCACGGGGCCAGCGCGGCTGTCCCCTGGGGGATGGTCTCGTCGATCGCCGAGTTGGGAACCGCCGACGTGATCGTGCTGGCGGGGTGCGACATCACGGAAGACTACCCGGTGCTGTGGCTGCGCATGAAGCAGGCGGTAGACCGCGGCGCGAAGATCATCGCCATCACCCCGAAGCGGCTGGAGATCGATCGGTTCATCACCCATCAGTTGGTGCACCGCTACGGCGTGGGGGCCGAAGTGCTGGCGGCATTGTTGGGGGGCCGCACGGGCCGCCGCCGGATGGGGAGTACGCCCGGCGGGGTCTCTGACGAGGCACTGCAAGCCGCGTCGGCGGTGCTGATGGCCGCGTCCCGGCCGATCATCCTCATCGGCCGCCTCGCCCTGGATGCACCCGATGGCTATGAGGCCCTTGACGGGTTGCAAGAGATCTGCCGCCGGATCGGCGCGCCCCTCAACGTGATGCGTGGAAAGAGCAACGAGTTCGGCGCGGCGCTGGCCGGACTGCTGCCTGACCACGGTCCCGGCGGCCGGTCCCTCGGTGCCATGCGGGCGGATCTGGAGTCGATATGGGGAGAGCCGGTGGCCAGCGAACGGGGGATGACCGCCCCGGAGATGCTCGAGGCGGGCGCCCGGGGGATCCTATCGATGCTCTACGTGGTGGGCGCGGATCCGGCGACCGCCGTACACCACCGCCGCAGCTGGACGGAGGCGCGGGCGGGGCTGCCGTTCCTGGTTGTGCAGGATGCGTTCCTCACGGAAACAGCGCAGGCGGCCGACGTCGTCCTCCCGGCGCTGGTCATTGCCGAGAAGTCGGGGACCGTGAGCAATATCGAAGGCCGCGTTCAGCGTATCGACGCCGCCGTGCAGGGCCCCGGCGAGGCGCGGGGAGACTGGGCGATCCTCAGCCAGCTCTCAGCGCGATTGGGCCGCCCGATCGCCTACAGCGCCTGGGGGGAAATCTTCGACGAGATGCGGCACCTCATCCCAGGGCTTGAGGTAGACCAGCGGATCCCGGTGCGCGGGATCCAGGATGGATTCCAGGCCCGCGGCCCGAAGCCCGAGACCCCTCCCGCCGAGTCGGTCACAGGATACCCGCTGACCCTCGTGGTTGGTGACGTGCTGTTCGATCGTGGGGCCATGACCTCGCGCGACCCCGCTATCGCCGACCTCGCCGGAGAGGCATGGGTCATGATCCATCCTGATGATGCCGCGCGTGGGGGGATCGTCGATGGCGACGCGGTCGTGGTCAGCTCCCCGGCAGCATCGCTGGCGCTGCGGGCCCGCGTGTCGGCGGCGATTGCGCGGGGAGACGTGTACGTGCCGCGCGGGTTTGACGGCACCCCCGTCAACCTGTTGACCGAGCCGGGGCGCGCGACCACGCTCGTCCGGGTGCGGGCGTTCGCCCCTGCGGGTGTCGGCGGCGCCGGGAGCCGCGCGCGATGATCGCTCTGGCGGCGGCCGCCGTGAAGAGTGCGATTCTGTTGGTGCTCTTGCTGACCGCCTGCGCCTACATGACCCTGTTGGAGCGCCGGCTCCTGGGAAAGTTTCAGCTACGCGTCGGTCCCAACCGGGTGGGCCCGTTCGGCCTGTTGCAGCCGCTCGCCGACGGGGTCAAGTTGATTTTCAAGGAGAGCTTTGTCCCGACGGATGTCGACCGGGTCATCTACTGGCTGGCGCCCGGGATCTCCATGGTCACGGCGCTGTTCGTGTACGCGGTGATCCCGTTTGGGACCACGGTGACCCTGTTCGGGCAGCGGATTCCGCTGTACCTGGCCAGCGTGAACGTCGGCATCCTGCTGGTGCTGGCCGCCTCATCGATCGGCGTCTACGGCGTGATCTTGGGCGGGTGGTCATCGAACAGCAAGTACTCGCTGCTGGGCAGTCTGCGCAGCAGCGCGCAGTTGATCAGCTACGAACTCGCGCTGGGCCTCGCCGTCATCGCCGTGGTGGTCGGCGCCGGATCGCTCAATCTCACCGACATCGTCGGTGCGCAGGCGAAGACCTGGTTCGTGGCGACGCAGCCCCTGGGATTCCTGGTCTTTCTCATCGCCGCGGTGGCGGAAACGAACCGCGCGCCGTTCGACCTGCCCGAAGCCGAGCAGGAACTGGTCGCCGGCTACCAGACCGAGTACGGGGGATTCAAGTTTGCGATGTTCTACATTGCGGAGTACGTCGCCATTGTGACGATGAGCGCCCTGGTGACGACGCTGTTCTTCGGCGGCTGGAACGGGCCGTGGCTGCCCCCGCTGTTGTGGTTCGTCCTGAAGCTCTTCGCGTTCATCTTCGTATTCATCTGGCTGCGGGCCACACTGCCACGGGTGCGGCATGACCAGCTGATGGCATTTGGCTGGAAGATCCTCCTGCCGGCCGGCCTGCTGAACATCGTGATCACGTCGCTGCGTGTGGTGCTGCCACAATGATGAACGTTGGTCGTTGGTCGTTGGTCGTTGGTCGTCGAGTCACGAGTCACGAGTCACGAGTCACGAGTCGATGAGCGCGCTCGGTACCTACATTAAGCAGAGCGTGGCGATGCTGCGCGGCATGACGATCACGTTTCGCTACCTGTTCCGCCGGCCGATTACCATTCAGTATCCGGACACCAAGACACGCGTCGAGACGCGGTTCAAAGGCCGCCACTGGCTCACCTTATACGACGACGGCTTGGACCGCTGCGTGGGATGCGAGCTGTGTGTGATCGTGTGCCCCTCGCAGGCGATTTATGTGAAAGCGGGGGAGAACACGCCGGAACGCCAGGTGAGCAAAGGTGAGCGCTATGCGGAGATCTTCCAGATCAACGAGCTGCGCTGCATCTTCTGCGGGTTCTGCGAGGAGGCCTGCCCGACCGGCGCCATCGTGCTGGGTCGCGACTACGAATTAGCCAGTTTCTCCCGCGACACGATGATCTACACGAAGCCGATGCTCACGGAACCCTACCCCGGAGCTTCGGGTCGGGATCCGAAGCGCGAGATCTAGGCGAAATGACGTTGGTCGTTGGTCGTTGGTCGTTGGTCGTTGGAATCCGGACATGGAGATAGCAATCTTTGCCATCGCAACCGTCGCTGCTCTGGCGGGCGGCGTCGGCGTGATCGCCAGCGCGCAGCCCGTGCGCAGCGCGCTGTCGCTGCTGCTGGTCCTGGGCAGCCTGGCAGTGATGTACCTGCTCCTGGGCGCCGAATTCATCGCCGTGCTGCAGGTCATCGTCTACGCGGGCGCGATCGTCGTGTTGTTCCTGTTCGTGATCATGCTGCTGCGTGCGCGCCGCGGTGAGGTCGCTCGGGAGAAACTCCCACGCCAGCGGACCGCGGCGGTCGTCCTGGGGGGCGTCTTTGCGGCGGGGCTGCTCTACGCGATGTGGCCGGCCCGCGGCGCCGTGCCGCGCCCGCTGCCGGAGGCGTTTGGGACGGCCCAATCCGTCGGCGGAACGCTGTTTTCCGCGTACCTCCTCCCGTTTGAGGTCGCGTCCGTGGTGCTGCTGGCGGGCATCATCGCCGCCGTCGTGCTGGGCCGGGCGCGACCGGTGACATGATCGCCCCGTCGTATTTCCTGGCCATCAGCGCCGTCCTGTTCACGCTCGGCGTCGTCGGCGTGCTGGCCCGGCGGAACGCGCTGGTGGTGTTCATGTCCATCGAATTGATGCTGAATGCGACGAACCTCGCCTTCGTCACGTTCGCCCGGCTGCTGGGGTCGATGAGCGGCCAGGTCGTCGTCTTCTTCGTCATCGTCATCGCCGCCGTCGAAGTGGTCGTCGGATTGGCGATCATCGTCGACATCTTCCGGTCCCGCGAGACGGTGAGCGTCGACGACGTCGATCTGCTTCGGGGCTAGCAGCATGCTGCCGGTGCTGATCGTCCTCGCCCCCATCGCCGGCTGGCTCATCAACGGAGCGGCCGGCGGGCGGCTGTCGAAGTCCACGTCCGGCGTGATCGCCAGCGCGGCGGTCGGCCTCGCGTTTCTGCTGGCGCTGGCCGCGCTGCGCAATCCTGTGGTGTGGGCGGACGGCTGGCGGGTGCCGCTGTTCACCTGGATCGCCGCCGGGCGGGTCTCGGTCGATGCGGGGCTGCTGCTGGACCGGCTGTCGGCCGTGATGGTGCTCGTCGTCACCGGGGTCGGCTTCCTGATCCACATCTATTCGGTGGGCTACATGGGAGACGAGCCGTCGGTGAGCCGGTACTTCGCCTACCTCAATCTGTTCATTGCCTCAATGCTCCTGCTCGTCCTGGGCGGCAACCTGCTGGTCCTGTTTGTCGGATGGGAGCTCGTCGGCCTCTGCTCCTACCTGCTCATCGGCTACTGGTTCCAACGGCCCAAGGCGGCGGCCGCCGGGCGCAAGGCATTTGTCGTCAACCGCATCGGCGACGCGGGCTTCCTCGTGGGTATCCTGTGGCTCATCACCGCGGCCGGCACCCTGGACTTCGGCGGCATCGCGCGGGCCGTCCCCGCACTCGCCCCCGCCACCCTGACGGGCATCACCGTGCTGTTGTTTGTCGGCGCGACCGGTAAGTCCGCGCAGCTCCCGCTGTATGTCTGGCTTCCCGACGCCATGGAAGGACCGACGCCGGTGTCCGCGCTGATCCACGCGGCCACCATGGTCACCGCCGGCGTGTACATGATCGGCCGGATGCACGTCATCTTCGAGGCTGCTCCGGCGACGCTGGCGCTCGTGGCTGCCGTCGGCGCGGCCACGGCATTCTTCGCGGCGACGGTCGCGCTGGTGGAATGGGATCTCAAGCGCGTCCTGGCCTACTCGACGATCAGCCAGCTCGGCTACATGTTTCTGGCGATGGGCGTGCTGGCGATGCCTGTGGGGATGTTCCATCTCATCACCCACGCGTTCTTCAAAGCCCTGCTGTTCCTCGCGGCCGGCAGCGTGATGCACGCCATGCACGGTGAAATCGACATGCGCAAGCTGGGCGCCCTGGCGGGTCCACTGCGGTGGACGGCCCTCGGGTTCGCGATCGGTGCGCTGGCGCTGGCCGGAGTCCCGCCCTTCGCAGGATTCTTCAGCAAGGATCTGATCCTGGAAGCGGCCTTCGCGCATGCCGCGGCCGGGGGAACGTACGTGCTGTGGGGCATCGGCCTGCTGACGGCGTTTGTCACCGCGGTCTACATCACTCGTGCCGTGATCCTGACATTCCTGGGTCCCTCCCAGCGGCATGACCACCCTCATGAGGCCCCCGAGGCGATGGCCTGGCCGATGGTCCTGCTGGCAGTCTTATCCATGATCGGAGGCCTGCTCGGTGCCAAGTTTTCCGGCCAGCCGCTGCTGCGGGTCCTGGACCGATTTTTCGAGACGCCGCTCGCGGACGCCGGCGGCCCCACGCTGCTGCCGACGCTGAGCTCCATCGCTGTTGCCCTCGCCGGCATTGCCACGGGATGGGTGGTCTACCGGCGGCGGCCCGAAGAGCGTTTGGGGGCCGTGGGCCGGTTCTTCGGCAGGCAATGGTACGTCGAGGACGCGTACCGCGTGCTGATCCTGGCGCCGGGCCGCGCGCTGGCCCGCATGCTGACGGCGACCGTCGAGCGGGATATCATCGACGGCGCCGTGAACGGGACCGCGGCCGCCCTTGCCGGGGCGGGTGCTGGACTGCGGCGGCTCCAGACCGGCTACGTCCGCAGCTACGCCGCGGTGATCCTGATCGGCGTGATTCTGGTGATGGGCTACTGGCTGTTTCGCTGATGCCGCATCTGCTGTCCGCGCTGATCTTTCTCCCCGCCCTGGGCGGACTGGCCGCCCTCGCGGTGCCGCGCGGGCGGGATGCCGGCGTGCGCTGGCTGGGGTTGATCGCCTCGGGCGCCGCGCTGCTGGTGGCGGTCGCCCTGTTCGTCAACTTCCAGAGCGGCACGGCGGCGATGCAGTTCGCCGAACGGATCGCCTGGGTGCCCGCGCTGGGCATCACCTACCACGTCGGGGTGGACGGCATCGCGCTGCCGCTGGTCCTGCTGACCGCGCTGATGATGCCGGTCGCGCTGCTGTCCTCCTGGCGGGCCGTCACCGAGCGCGTCAAAGAATTCACGTTCAGCATGTTGTTGTTGGAGACCGCCCTGCTGGGGACGTTTCTCAGCCTCGACCTGATCCTGTTCTTCGTCTTCTGGGAAGCGGTCCTCGTCCCGATGTATTTGATCATCGGACTGTGGGGCGGGACCCGGCGGGCCTATGCCGCGATCAAGTTCCTGCTGTACACGATGACCGGCAGCGCGTTGATGCTGGTGGCCATCATCCTGCTCTACGTGCACAGCGGGGCGGCGCAGGGCGTGCGGACGTTCGACCTGACGCAACTGTTGGACCTGCGCGTGGCGATGCCCCTGCAGGCGTGGCTGTTCGGGGCGTTCGCGCTGGCATTTGCGATCAAGGTTCCGGTGTGGCCGCTGCACACCTGGCTGCCCGACGCGCACGTCGAGGCGCCGACCGCGGGCAGCGTCATCTTGGCGGCCGTGCTGCTGAAGATGGGCACCTACGGGTTCTTCCGCTTCCTGCTGCCGCTCTTCCCCGAGGCGACCATCCGGTTCGCGCCCGTGCTGATCGCGCTTGCAATTATCGGTATCATCTACGGCGGCATCGTTTCGTGGGCGCAGCAGGACATGAAGCGGCTGGTGGCGATGAGCAGTGTCAGCCACCTCGGACTGGTCACGCTGGGGACGTTCGCGCTCACCGTGGAGGGGCTGCAAGGCAGCCTGCTGCAGATGGTGAACCACGGCATCAGCACCGGCGGCCTGTTCCTGCTCGTCGGCGTCCTCTACGATCGTACGCATTCACGAGAGATGGACGATTACGGCGGGGTGGCGGCGCTGATGCCCCAGTTTGCCGCGGTGGCCCTGATCGTCATCCTCTCGTCGATGGCGCTGCCGTCCACGAACGGATTCGTGGGCGAATTCCTCGTTCTGGTGGGCGTGTTCCGGGCACAGCCGGCGTACGCGGCCGCCGGAACCAGCGGCGTGATCTTGTCCGCCGTGTATCTCCTGTGGATGTACCAGCGGGTCATGCAGGGACCGGTCGCGGTCACCGCGCCGGTCCGGTTGGCGGACATCTCCCGGCGCGAGTTGCTCACCTTCGCCCCGCTGCTGGTGCTCATCTTTGCCATCGGGCTGTATCCGTCACCGCTGCTCACCCGCAGCGAAGCGTCGGTGCGGGCGCTGGTGGCCAGGGTGGAGCAGGCACGCTCCGATGAGGTTCGTCGCTCGGCGTTCGTCGTTCATGGAGCAACCTACCAGAAGAGCGCAGACGAACGACGGACGATGAACGATGAACGTGTGGTACGTGGTACCCAGGTGGGGCGATGAACCTTCCTTCCATAGATCTTCGTTTGGTCGCCCCCGAACTGATCCTCACCGCCGCGGCCATCGTGGTACTGCTGACCGGGGCATTTCTACCACACGGCGGGCATCGACCGCTGCGGTGGATCGCCGGCGCGGGAGTTGTGGCGGCGTTGTGGGGGGTCATGCTTCCGGGCCTGGGAGGGGTCTCGTTCGCCCGGATGTACGTCCGCGATGCGCTCACCTTGGTGCTGCAGAGCATTGCGCTGGTGACGGCGCTGCTGGCCCTGGCGCTGTCGGGCGAGTACGTGGAGCGTACGCGTCTGGAAAGCGGGGAGTACTACGCGCTGCTGCTGATCAGCACGCTTGGCGCGCTGCTGATGGCGGCCAGCGGAGATCTGCTGATGGTGTTCCTGGGTCTGGAAACGCTGTCCATCCCGCTGTACGTGATGGCGGCGTTTGCACGGAGCGACGTGCGCTCGCAGGAAGCCGGCATGAAGTACTTCCTGCTCGGCGCGTTCAGCACCGTGTTCTTTCTGTACGGCCTCGCGCTGGTCTACGGGGCCAGCGGCTCGACGAAC
>DASXUC010000168.1:0-59085 GCA_036505015.1 bacterium
GCCGCCGACGTCTGCATGCGCCGGCCCAGCGCCGCTGCGAGCGGGGCGAGTGTGCTCATCAACTCGCCGAAGTGCTCGGGTGTGAGCTGCTGCGGCCCGTCGCTCAACGCCTTGGCCGGATCCGGATGGACCTCGACGATCAGCCCGTCCGCACCGGCGGCCACCCCCGCGAGCGCCATCGGCGCCACGAACTTCGCCTTGCCCGTGCCCTGACTGGGGTCCACCACCACCGGCAGGTGCGTGAGGCTCTTCATCACCGGCACGGCTGAGATATCCAGCAGGTAGCGCGTCTCGTTGTCGAACCCCCGGATGCCGCGCTCACACAGCACGATGTTGTAGTTGCCCTCGTTCATCACGTACTCGGCGGCGAGCAGGAGTTCTTGAATCGTCGCGCTGGGCCCGCGCTTCAGCAACACGGGGTATTTGGTGCGGCCGACCTCGCGGAGCAAAGTGTAGTTCTGCATGTTGCGGGCGCCGATTTGGATCATGTCGGCGTACTGGATGACCAGCATCAACTGGCTGACGTCCATCGCTTCCGTGACAACCGGCAGCCCGGTCTCGGCGCGCGCTTCTGCCAATAGACGCAGCCCCTCTTCCTCGAGCCCCTGGAACGAATAGGGCGACGTCCTCGGCTTGAACGCGCCTCCGCGCAGCATCGCCGCGCCCGCCGATTTGACCAGCCGGGCGGTTTGAATGATCTGCTCCCGGCTCTCCACCGAACAGGGACCGGCGATCATCACCACCGATCCGTCCCCGAACCGGACACCTTCGACGTCGATGACGCTGTCGATAGGTTTGAAGTCGCGGCCCACCAGCTTGAAAGGCTGCAGGATGATAACGACGCGTTCCACGCCGATCATCGCCTCCAGCGACTGGCGGAGGAGTTCCTTCGTGTGGCTGTCGCCGACGACGCCGATGATCGTCCGCTCGACGCCCACCGAGAGGTGGCTGCCCAAGCCGGCATCCTGAATCTTCTTGACGACGGCGTTGATCTGATCCCGCGCCGCGTGCGCTTCCATCACCACGATCATCGTCGCACCCCTCCCGAAACAAAAAACCCCTCACCCCATTTGGGGCGAGAGGTGCAAACGCTCCCGCGGTACCACCCAGTTTCCGGTCAGATCGACCGGCGCTCTGTGTCCTCCCTGGTCACGGCGGAGTGTGCCGGCGGAGCCTACTCAGATTTCGGTCCGCGCCTCACGGGCCCATTCCCCGCTCTGTGGCTGCCGCGTTCTCACCTGTCCGTGAACCAGTCGCTCTGCTCCGGTTCATGGCGCTGCCGCGACTCTCTCATAGCCCTGCGAGCGGGTACTCTTCCCGATCCTCGGCAGTATTCAGTTGTGCTGATTAGTATAGCACAGCTGTCAAGGTCGGCAGCGGACCGCTGATCACTGCTACCGCTTCGGCAGGTAGTAGCCCGTGAACTCGCCCTCGTCGATCAGGTTGTTGCCGTTCTTGTCGTCGAAGATGGTCACGTGCGCGAGCTGCGCGTTCTGGAGCAGGAAGACCCGGCGGTTCCCGTCGGTCCGCTGCTCGACGTTCGCGCCGAACTCCTGCAGCGTGCCGTCGGATGCCACGTACGCGAACGGGCCTTCGCCGCGCAGGAAGTCGATCTGGCCGTTGCGGTCGGTGTCCCGCGCCGCCGCGTCGATCGTCCCATTGCCGTTGGTATCGTAGTAGAGGATATCCGCGCGCCCGTCGCCATCGAAGTCAAACCGCGCCACGACCCGCAGCTGCGCGCCGCGCGCGGCGCCGATCTGAATCGACCCCTGCGAAGGGACGCGATCGAACATTCCGCCGCCGACCACGCCCGTGACGACGCGGATCGCCGCCTGCGCCACGCCGAGCTCGTTCAGCGCCGCCCACCGCACGACGATCTCGACGTGCTTGCCCTCGACGCTGACCATCCCCGGCACCGCGCGCTCGCCGGTGCGTGTGCGCGCCCGCAGCGTCACCCTGCCGGGCCCCTCGAGGCGAGCAAAGAGCGCCACGTCTTCCTGAAATCCCAGACCGGCAAACCGGTCGGCGCCCTGCGCAAAGGCCGGCGCAGGGGACAGCCACTGCTGCAGGGCTCTGCACAACCCGCACCGGTCGTTGACGCGATAAGCGGTGCGCAGATCAAATGAGACCTTATAGTCGACGGGGAACTGGGACGGGGCGTCGCCCATGTGAAAGTCTGCCTCGAGATTCTCCCCGCGCGGGTAAATCGTCACACCCTTGACGTTGAACTGAAGGAACCGGTCGGCGCACTCCACCGGCTGGCCGCTGTCGACCCTGAACAGATCGGAGATCTTGGGGATCCGGTACCCGGGCAGCAGGGACTGGATGAGCATGATGTCTGTTCGCGGCACGACGTCGACCGGCCACTCCTCGCCGGCGAACCCGCCCGTCCCGTAGCAGAACTCGTCGAACACATACGCGTTGTGTCGCCGAATCATGAGGGTGAAGCCACCGCTCGGCAGCTCCGGGCGGTCCTCGTTTTCGCCCTGCATCGATAGATCGCCGGGCATCGCAAACGACAGGCTCATCGGAATTCCCGCCACGAACAACACCAGAAAGCAGACGACGAGGCCGAGCATGATCCGCGCCACGGGCGTGGTCCTCCCCCTACGGTCTTGCGGGTGTGTTCGGGCTGCGAACCCATCACATCCTGCCGGCGCGGCTGGCCGGATCCTCCGCGCCGGTGATGCGCTCGAGCGCCTCGCGCGCCCCCGCAACATCCTCGGCGGACGGCGGGTCGGACGCATAGCGGGCCCGCACGTAGGCTGCGGTCAACGAGTCCACGTCGTCCTTGTGCGCCGGCGCCAGCTGTTCGAGGCGCGGACGAAACTCATACGGTGTCTGGTCGCTCCGGCGGCGCACGTCGTGCGCGGCGGCCCACCGCAGCAGCTGCCGGTACAGTGCGCGCACGGATCCCATCTCCGCCGTGTCCAGCGCACTCGCTCCGACCCGACGGCGGCGCCACCATGAACGCAAGGCCGAACCCAGGCCGGCCAGCAGCGCCTGCGTCGACCACACCGACTCCCGTTCGTCTTCGCCGGGTTTGCGCTGCCGGCGGCGGGCGCGCACGATGGCGACGGCGATCAGCACGCACAACAGTGCAACGACCAGCAGCACCATCCCCCACCGTGCGCCGCTGACCACGACCGGGTGGACGCGCCACTGCTGCAGCTGCTTGAGCAGGTCGCCGAGTGGATCGGCCTGTGCGGGAGGGGGAAGGATGCGGCCTCGCCCCGGGAAGAGGGCGATCACGTACATGATGGCCCGCGCGATGACAAGCGCGACCGCAAAGATCACGTAAAAGAGTGCTTCGACCACGGGGCCCAGCGGGCTGACGATCCGGGCCAGCGTGGGGCGGAGATCTGACGGCAGGGTCCCCGAGAGCAGCATGGCCGCCAGCAGGATCAGTCCCACCACCCCCAGCAGCAGCAGGAGCCAGTGCCGGTTCATCGCCAGGGCCTGCTGCTCGTCGGCCTGGCTCTGCATCCAGAGGTCGACCAGGCGGGCAACCGCCAGCGTGATCAGACTGAGGGAGAAGAACGCGACCAGGTAGGTCGGTCCCTCGGCGGCAAGCGCGAACGCGCCGGTCTCGTGATAGATCGCGAAGAGCACCACAAAGAACACGCTCCAACCGATGCCGTTGCGGAATAACCGCTCCACCTCGTCGTACGTGAACTCCCGCTCCCCCAGGACCACCCCGCGCCACCACAGCAGCGCCGCCGTCACCGCGGCGGCCACAGGGGGCAGCACGCTCGGCAGCGCATCGTGCGCGGCCGTGAACAGCACGCCGATCCACCGTGGGTCGGTGACTGCATACTCGGGATAGTACGTCGTCTTCACGGCCGCCAACCCGGCCGCCACGCCGACTCCGACGACCGCGACCCGGACTCTGCTCAGCGGCCACTCGGTGGCCATGACGCGGCGGACGCTGACCGCACCCAACACCAGCATCAGGAACGCCGGCCATGCCGGCAGCAGCGGCGTCGCGGCGCGTCCGTAGAGCACACCGCTCAGAAACAGGAGCCAGGGGAAGAGCCAGCAGAACTCGATGACCACGGCCGCCAGCGGCAGCGCGGCCTGCAGTACGCCAAATCCCCGGCGGGATTCGGCGATCATGTGGACCCGGTGGGCCGGAGCTCGATGCCGTCCATCGCCTGCCACGCGCGTACGGCTGGGACGCGGTAGGTGGGCACCGGCAGGTCGAAGGAGCCGGCTTCGTCGCCCACCACGATCACCACTGCGCCCCCGCCGGCCTCACGGAATCGGGCGATTCCGGCGACGAGCGCGCGGTCGACGACGGCGGTGATGATCACCGCCGTCGTCCCCAGCGGGAGCGTACGCGCTTCCAGCTGCAGCAGATCTCCCAGGGGCATCACCGGGGTCGCAAAGAGCTTGGCCAGGGACTCCAAGATCAGCGACAGCGTGCGCGTCCCGGACGCGGGCGGGATCCGCACCCAGCGCAGCCCCTGGGGCAGATAGCCATTCGCGTACATCCCGACGAGGTGCCCGCTCTCCACCGCCCAATTGGCCACGGACGCCGCGGTCACCATCAACAGTTCGAGCAGCGGGCGGACGAAACCGCGGTACTCGGCCCAGCGGCCGAGTGTGTCCAGGTTCAGGAATATGGCCAGGCCATGGCTGGTCGTGGTTTCGTACTGCTTGGCGCGCAGGTCACCGGCTTTCGCCGTCGCCTTCCAGTGGATCCGCCGCAGTGGATCACCGGGCTCATACCCGCGGACGCCGGCGATCCGCGTGGGATCTTCCAGCAGATGCCGCATCGGCACGTCGCCGATCGGATGCAACGCAGGCAGCCCCAGCGCGGCGAGCGGGACGACGCGCGGATAGACCAGCAGGTAGTCGACGTGCTCCAGGTCCGTGCCGCGGACGGTGAATCCAAAGATGTCGCCGGAACGCAACCGGGCCGGTCCCAGCGCGAAGTAGCCGCGTGCATCACACCGCAGCGTGAATCGGCGGCGAACCCGTTCGTACCAGCGCAGGGTGAACATATTCACCAGGTGCTGGCGGCGCTGGCGCAGACTGGGGATGATGCGGCCCTTCAGCGGCACCAGCTCCTCCGGAAGCTCGTCCACAACCTCCAGCCACGCCAGCGGGAGCAGTTTCCGGTTGGTGACTTCCATCGTTAGCGTCACCGTCTCCCCGTAGAAGGCGCGACGCGGCGTGAACGTGCGGCGGAACTCCACGCGCGACAGGCAGTACCGGTCCCACAAGTACGACGCCCCGGCGCTGAGGAAGATGGCGAACCCGAGGAGAAACGCGACCGCCTGCCGCGTGAAGATGGCGACGATGATGAGCAGCCACCCGAGGAGGAGCCAGCCCTGACTGTACACTCCTAACACCCGTTCATCGTTCGTCGTTCGTGGATCGTCGAAACTACGGAAATGGCGTGGGTCACCTTAACAACGACGATCGATGAACGTCGATCGATGAACGTCACTCGGCTTCCACCGGCGCCGCCACGGACCGAAGGATCTCTTCCGCGATTTCGCGCGCGCCGCGCTCGCGCAGCCGCGCCTGAGCGGTCGTGATCAGGCGGTGCGGCAGCACGTACGGCGCCATCGCCTTGACGTCGTCGGGGAGGACGAAAGCGCGGCCCCGGATCGCCGCCAGCGCCTGCGCGGTCCGGTACAGTCCGAGGCTCCCCCGCGGGCTCGCCCCGAGGTCGATCTCGGGATGGATCCGGGTGGCCCGGACGATCTCTACGATGTACGCTTCCACGGCCGCGCTGACGTGGACATCGCGGACGGCCCGCTGCATGGCAATGATCTCCTCGGCCGCCGTGACCGCCCCGAGATCGTCAAGAGGATTGTCCACGCGGAACCGGCGCAGCATTTCCACTTCATCCTCCGCTCCCGGATACCCCACGGGCAACTGCAGCAAGAACCGATCGAGCTGCGCCTCCGGCAGCGGAAACGTCCCCTGCAGCTCGATGGGATTCTGGGTGGCGATGACCATGAACGGGCGCTGCAGCGGCAGTGTGCCGGTCTCCAGCGTGACCTGGCGTTCCTCCATGCACTCCAGCAGCGCGGCCTGGGTCCGCGGGGTGGCGCGGTTGATCTCGTCGGCGAGCAGCACATTCGTGAACACCGGCCCGTGGCGAAACTCGAATTCCTGCGTCTTCTGATTGAAAAACAGTACGCCGGTGACGTCGGTGGGGAGCAGGTCCGGCGTGCACTGCAGCCGGCGGAACGCACAGCCGAGGGATCGTGCCAGCGCCTTCGCCAGCATGGTCTTGCCGATGCCCGGGACGTCCTCGATCAGCAGGTGGCCCTCGCACAGCATCGCGACCAGTGCGAGTTCGATCACCGCACTCTTTCCCACCAGCACGCGCTCGATGTTGGCGCGGATGCGCTGGGCGCTCTCCTGCACGCTCACCGGCGGATCGCCTCCACCGTCTCAAAGAAACCGGGAAAGGACACCGCCACGGCCTCGGCCCGTGCGACGGTGACCGGTGCCGCGGCCAGCAGACCCGCCACCGCGAAGGCCATCGCCAGCCGGTGATCGCCATGGCTGTCGACCCGGCCCCCTTTCAGCCGGCTGCCGTAGATGGTCAAACCGTCGGCGCGTTCCTCGACCTCTGCTGAGAGGTCGCGCAGCGCCGCCGCGATGGATCCGATACGGTCGGCTTCCTTCACGCGCAGCTCCGCGGCGTCGGTGATCTCCGTCGTCCCGGAGGCGGTCGTCGCAGCCACGCACAGCACGGGGAGCTCGTCGATCACGCGGGGAATCATCTCCCCGCCGATCGCGACGCCGTGCAGCCCACGCCCCCGCACCGTCACCGTCCCGACCGGCTCGCCCGCCCACTCGTCATCCCGCCGCACCGCCACCTCGGCTCCCATCTCACGCAGGACGTCAAGGACGCCGGTGCGGGTCGGATTGATACCCACGCCGGTCACGGTGACCTCAGACCCCGGCACCGCCGCCGCAGCGGTGAGGATGAACGCCGCGGAAGAGATATCCCCGGGCACCGTGGTCGGCCTGCCGCGCAGCGTGCTTCGCTGCACCGAGATATGCGCGTTGTGCCTGGTCACCCCGGCGCCGAAGAACTCCAGCATCCTCTCGGTATGGTCACGGGTCGGGACCGGTTCAATCACCGTTGTTTCACCGTCCGCGTACAGCCCAGCCAGCAGCACCGCCGATTTGACCTGGGCGCTGGCCACCGGCGGCGTGTAGGTAATGCCGCGGAGCGCACCCCCGTGGACCCGCATCGGCAGGCCGCTCGTATTCGATGTCTCCACGGCCGCACCCATCAGCCGCAGCGGAACCGCCACCCGGTCCATGGGACGTGCGCGCAGCGACTCGTCCCCGGTGACCTCGGTGGCGAAGGGTTGACCCGCAAGCAGGCCCGCCAGCAGCCGCACCGTGGTGCCGGAGTTGCCGGCATCGAGCACAACCGGCGCCGGCCGCAGCCGCGGGCCCTCCCCCTTGATGATCAGCGCGCCCCCGCGCTCAACGACGTTCACGCCCAACGCGCGCAGACACGAGAGCGTCGACCGGCAGTCGTCGGCCCACAGGAAGTTGGCAATGGATGTGGTGCCGGCGGCGATCGCCCCCATCATCGCCGCGCGATGCGAGATGGACTTGTCACCCGGCACACGGATGCTGCCGCCAAGCTTCTCGGCCGGTGCGATGGTGACGTCCATCGAGATCAGCCTCTTATCTTTGGGTCTTCAGATCGGGCCGCAGCACCTCGGCGCCGCGCAGGTACACGTGCTGTACCTGCTCTTGGGAGCGGGCCGAATTCCACAGCATCAGCACGCGGATGCACCGGGGCAGCGCGCCTGGCACAGCGATCTCCGTCGCCGAGAGCAGGGGCACCGCGGTCCATTCTAACTGGCGCGCGGCCTCCGCGGGGAAGGCGGCGTTCAGATCCGGTGTGCAGGTGAAGAGGATGGCGGTAATCTCATCGGGTTCTGCGTCGTTGTCGGCCACCATCCGCTGCAACAGCTCCCGCGTGGCCGCATGGATGGCGTCTTCCATGTTGGCGGTGACCGTCGTAGCCCCCCGGATGCCGCGGACGTGCATGCCTGACTACCGTTGGTCGTTGGCCGTTGGTCGTTGGTCGTTGCTGATCATTGGCGCCCCTTGGCCAGTGTGATGGCGGCGCGGAGGCCCAGCAGGAAGCTGTCGGCGCCAAAACCATAGATCACGCCGCGGCTGACGGACGAGAGCACCGACGTCGCGCGAAACGGTTCGCGCGCGGCGACGTTGGACATGTGCACTTCCACGACCGGGAGAGCGATCGCCGCGATCGCGTCGCGCAGCGCGTAACTGTAATGGGCAAGGGCGCCGGGATTCAGCACGACGGCCTGATGCGTCCGCCGGGACGCCTGCAGCCGGTCGATGATCGCGCCCTCGCTGTTGGACTGGAAGAATTCGACGTCCACGCCTTCTGCGCGGGCCAGCGCCGCCAACGCCCCGCTGATGTCTTCCAGGGTGCCGGTCCCATACACCTCGGGCTCGCGTTCACCGAGCAGGTTCAGGTTAGGACCGTACACGACCAACACGCGCACCGGCCAGCACCTCCCGCAGCAGCGTCTCAGGCACTTCCTGTTCGAGCAGCACTTCACCGATGCCTTTGAGCAGTGGAAACCGCACCATGCCGTTGCGCACTTTCTTGTCCAGCGCCATCGCTCGCCACAACGTGCGCGAACTGACGCGCGGAACTCCGGTCGGCAACCCGGCCCTCCGCAGCAGTTCGTTCTGGCGCTGCACGCTGTCCGCCGCGGCCAGACCCAGCTGCTGCGCGATCCGTGCCTCCAGCGCCATCCCGATGGCCACAGCCTCTCCGTGCGTGATCCGGCTCAATCCGGCCGCGGCCTCAACCGCGTGCCCGATCGTGTGGCCGTAGTTGAGGACCATCCGCTGGCGGCGCTCCCGCTCATCAAGTTCCACAATGCGTGCCTTGTACGCCGCGCAGTGGGTGATCACCTCGACCAGCGCGCGCGGCTCGCGGTTCAACACGTTCTCCACCTCGCGCTCCAGGTACTCGAACAACCCGGGGTCTCCGATCACCGCGGTCTTGATGACCTCCGCCATGCCGCTGCGCATCTCGCGGGCGGGCAGCGTCGAGAGCAGCCGGACATCGGCCAACACCTCGGAGGGCTGGTGAAACGCTCCGACCAGATTCTTCACCCCGGCATGGTTGACGCCGGTCTTTCCCCCGATGCTGCTGTCCACCATCGCCAGCAGCGTGGTGGGAACCTGTACCAGCCGGATGCCGCGCATGTACGATGCGGCGACAAACCCCCCCAGGTCGCCGACGACCCCCCCGCCCAGCGCGACCAGTGTGCTGTTGCGATCGAACCGCGCGCGGGCAAGCCGCGTGAACAGCTGCGCGGCCACGGGCAGGCTCTTGGCGCGCTCTCCGGCCGGCACGTCGATCACGAGTGGATCGAATCCCCACGCCGCCAGTGCCGCGACGAGTTTGGCGCCTGCCGCCCGCAGCAGCGGCCGATGCGAAAGAATCGCCGTGTGGGTACCGGCTTCCAGTACCCCGAGGTCGGCGGGCAACAGTGGGAGAATGCCGTCGCCGACATAGACGGAGTAGGCGCGATCATCGATGCGCACCGGGATGACCTGCCGCTCCCGCCGGCCCAAGAAGGCCACGATCGCCTCGACCGCGCGTGCCGGCGTGGTAGCGGAGATGTCGAGGATCAGATCGGCATCCCTGTACAGCGGCCGCCGCTCGGAGAGCAGACGCGTGACCGTCTGCCGCAGATCCGCGCGGCGGGAAGCCCCGGAGGCGGCACGTAGCAGCGGCCGGCCTTCTCCGTCGCCCAGACGGGTGAGGATGACCTCGACGGGGGCGGTGAGTGAAACGATCCAACCGTGGCGCCGCAGGCGGAGCATGTTGTCGGGGCGCAGCACGATCCCGCCCCCCGTCGCGATCACCGTGTCGCGCTCCATCACCACCTTCGCCACGACTTTGGCCTCGGCGTCGCGAAAGTACGGTTCCCCGCGCCTGGCGAAGATCTGGGCGACGGAGGCCCTTTCGCGGGTCTCCACACGCCGGTCGGTGTCGACGAACTTCCAGCCCAGCCGGCGGGCGAGCAGCCGGCCCACTTCACTCTTGCCGGTGCCCATGAAGCCGATCAGGACGATGTTCCGCACTACATCTCCCGCAGCCGCCGCAGATAGGCGTTGTAGGCCGCCTGGACGTCCGCCAGGGTATCGCCGCCGAATTTCTCCAGAAAAGCATCGGCCAGCACAAATGCCATCATCGCCTCGCCCACCACGCCCGCGGCAGGGACCGCGCTCACGTCGCTGCGCACCACGGCGCCGGCGACAGCTTCCTTGCTTTTGATGTCCACGGAATGCAGCGGGGACATCAGCGTGGAGAGCGGCTTCATCGCTCCCCGCACCACCAGCGGACCGCCCGTCGTCACCCCGCCCTCGGTCCCCCCGGCGCGGTTCGTCTCGCGGTAGAACCCGCGCTCGGCCGACCAGAAAATCTCGTCGTGCGCCGCCGATCCAGGTGTCCGCGCGATGCTGAAGCCGGGTCCGATCTCCACTCCCTTGACGGCATGGATCGACATCACCGCCTGGGCCAGCCGCCCGTCGAGCTTACGGTCCCAGTGCACGTAGCTGCCCAGCCCGGGCGGGACCCCCAGCGCCACGACCTCGAAGACGCCGCCGAGGGTGTCGCCACGCTTCCTCGCATCTTCGATCGCCTGACGCATTGCAGCGTCGGAGGCGGGGTCGGCGCAGCGGAGTTCGGATTGCTCGGCAATCGCCGGAATGTCTTCCCATCGCGGCGGGCGGGCCCGGATGGCCACATCCCCGATCTCGGTCACGTGGCTGAAGATCTGAATGCCGAACTCCCCGAGCAACTTCCGGCAGACCGCGCCGACCGCCACGCGCGCGGCCGTTTCCCGGGCGCTGGCCCGTTCCAGCGCCCGCCGCACATCGGTGAACCCAAACTTCATCGCCCCGACCAGATCCGCGTGTCCCGGACGGGGCCGGGTCAATTCAGGTTCGTCTGACCGCACATCCCGATTCTCGATGCGCAGGCCCACCGGTCCGCCGATCGTCTCTCCATGGATGACCCCGGAAACCAGTTCCGCCTTGTCTGCTTCCAGCTTCATCCGAACGCTGCGGCCGTATCCCAACTGGCGGCGGTGCATCTGTGGGGCGATGTCGTCTTCAGACAGCGCCAGGCCCGCAGGGATGCCCTCCAGGATGGCCAGCAGCGCCCGGCCGTGTGATTCGCCCGCCGTAAGAAATCTGAGCATCTCGCTACCTGGCTACCTCGCTACCTCGCTACCCGCCAGCATGCCATCGATCATCCGGCTCACGAGGCCGGCCCGCACCCTGAACCCGGATGCCCGGTAACGCTCCTGTCCTGACTGATCGTACAGCAAGACCAGCGGCACCATATCCACCTGAAGGCGCCAAGCCAGATCCTGTCCGGCGGACGAGAGCACGTTGATCCGCCTCACGTCGATCCGGTCGCTCACCATACTGATCAACCTATCCACGATAGGTTTCGCCATCGCGCATCCTGCTCAGTAGGGCGAGTAGAGATGGATCAGCAGCGGCCGATCGCCGACCTCGATGGACGTGCCGCGCAGACGCTCGCCGCGGAGCGACACCGCGACAACCCCGGCGGCGCTGAGGAGTGCTCCGGCCAGCGCCACTATCAGCGCCACCCGCCAGCCCCACACCCAGGCAACGACGATGATGCCGGCCATGCCCAGAGGGATCGAGACGTCGGTGAGCCGGATCCGCCGGCGGGTCATAGCCCCACCGCCCTGGCCATGACCTCTAGCGACGCCGGGCGGCCCGTCCACAGTTCAAAGCTCCGCGCGCCCTGGTGGACCAGCAGGGCGAGGCCGCTGACTGCCGTCGCCCCGGCTCTTTCCGCGGCGGCCAGGAGGTCAGTCCGCACCGGCGTGTACACCATGTCGAGCACGGCGATGCCTGGACGCAGTTGTTTGGTGACCGCGTCCAGCCACTCCGCGCGGCCGCCTCCTCCACCCATCGCTGCCGACATCGTCGCACTGGTGGCCTGGATCAAGACGTCCGCTCCATCGAGCGCGGCGGCGACGCTGGCCGCCGACAGATCGCCGGTGTCCACGCCACATTGGGGCTCCGCGGCCGCGACCCGCTGGGCGAGCGCGCGCGCCCGTGAGACCGTGCGGTTCAGAATCGTCAGGCGGGCTGCGCGGCTCGCCAGCGCGAACGCCGCGGCCCTCGCCCCGCCCCCGGCGCCGATCACGACGGCGCTGCGGCCGTCGAGCACCACGCCGCCATCAAGTGTGAGCGCGTCCAGCAGCCCGGGCGTGTCGGTGTTGAAACCCTGCAGCCCTCCGGCGGCGACGCGGACGGTGTTCACGGCACCCACGCGCGAGGCGATGGGGTCCAACTCGTCAACTGCTCCCCACGCCGCTTCCTTATGCGGGATCGTGACATTGCACCCCACCATCCCCAGCGCAGCAACGGCGCGCAGCGCGGCCGCCAATTCCTCGGGCGCGACCCGGAAGGCCACATACCGCCAGTTCAATCCCGCGTCGGCAAATGCGGCGTTGTGCATCCGCGGTGAGAGCGAGTGCGCGACTGGGTCGCCCAGCAGGGCAACGACTTTGGTCCGGCCGTCGATTTCCACAGGTCTCAGGTGTCAGGTCTCGGGTGTCACCTGCCGGTCTAGGTTGTGTGCGTTGGGTGAGTGGCGGCGCAGGTCAGCGCCGCGACGTGCGGCGCATGGCCGCCAGATACTGGCGATAGTAGCGCTCGACGGTGCGGTTGTTGATGGTCAACGACGGGGAGCGCTCGGGCCGGATGCCGCCGCTGAACGTTCGGGGAATGTGCAGCAGTTCGTGAATCAGGACTCGATCCTGCTCCGCGCGGGGCAGCCGATCGAACGCCGGGACCATGAACTCGATGACGTAATGCGGCTTCAGCTTCAGCGCATCCTGGAACACGGGCGGCAGTCCCCAGATCCTGGCCAAGGCGTTGGCCCGCGACCCGCACACCCGGACACAGTGCACGCGCACGGCATCGACGTGCTGAAGGCCGAGGGCTCGAATCACCGCTCGGAGCCGAACCTGGATGTCACCGGCGGGATGCCACTGCATACGCAAACCTTTGTGTACTGGTTGGGTTTGCTTTCGAAAGGTATGGGTCCTTCTGATTCGGGAACGCGGGAACGCGGGAACGGGGGAAGGCTACTCCTGTTCGCTTGCTCGCTTGTTCGCTTGTTCGTCGGGCAGTAATGCTATCTCCAGCCTCCTATTCGTCTTTCCCTTATTCTCCGTCTTGGTGATTACGAGGCTGCCAATCTCAAGGGTGTTGGCCACATGCGTTCCGCCGTCGGCCTGCGCGTCGAATCCCTCGATGTCTATGACGCGGACCTCCGTAATCTCCGGAGGCAGTACGACATTAGCCAGACGGGTGAGGTCGGACCGCTGGTATTCGTCACGCGGGACGTAGCGCACCAGGATGCGATGTCCCTGGGCGATGATGCGATTCGCCTCCTGTTCGATCGCCGCCACACGTTCTTTGTTGAGATCCTCCAGCGAGAAATCCATTCTCGCGCGGTCCGGGTAAATTGCCCCGCCGGTTACCTTCGCCGCGAACACCTTGTAGATGACGCCGACGAGCACATGCAGCGCGGTGTGGTGGCGCATGATCGCGTACCGGCGTTCCCAGTCGATCACACCGCGGACGGCCGCGCCCGCGGCCGGCGGCGTCCCATCAACGACATGGACCGCTTCGGAGCCCGCCCGCTGCATCTCACCGACACTGACGGACACACCGTTCCAGGAAAGCCGCCCGCCGTCAGCGGGCTGCCCGCCGCCTCCCGGATAGAATGCGGTGCGGTTCAAAACAACAGCGGCCCCCTCGGCCGTAACCACCGTCGCATCGAACTCTTTGAGATAACTGTCCTGCAGGTACAGCAATTCGGTCATGCGGCCACGCTCTTTTCGACGACGACCAGTCCGTCCGGGCACCATGGATGGGGCAGCCAATCCGTGACGCGCAGCGGCGCCACCGCTGCCGCCGACGGCACGAAGAACACGGCACGCGTGACATCCTGGCGGCTGGATCGCTCCGTCACCGTGCCGTACAGGGCCTGCATCGCCGGGCTGCTGCCGTCGAGCACCGAGAGGACCACGGCGGGCTTCCGTTCTGCAAATAGGGCGATGCCTTGGAAGTCGTCCGCCTGCCACCGGCCGCGGGCGCCGGGACGGATGGCATCCGGACGTACCGCGACCAGCGCCCGCTTGTCATTGATCAGACCCCGGACCAGTTCGGGCACCATCCGGCGAAAGCGCCAGCCCAGCGGCAGTAGCTGGTCCCATCCCGCCAGGGTCCCGGTCGCAGCGGCAAATGCGGTCACCTCGGCCGCGGACAACTCGCTGGGGATCTCGACGGGGGCATCGTAGGGCACGTGCCGGGGATCGGCCGTGATCGCGGTCTCGACGACGGCGCACTGCAACACGCGGTAGTATCCTCCGCGCTGCGCCACCGCCAGGGCGGCATAGTCATGCGCCGGGACGGCGGTGCGAACTTTCGCCGCGCCGTAGTGTATCGCCAGGTGCTCCGCTTCCCGCACCAACTGGGATGCGATCCCGCGACCTTGGAAGTCGGCCAGGACGCGAAGGTTTTCCATCCAGGCTTCGGTGCGGCCGGTGATGGAAACGTGAATTCCGCCGACGATCCGGCCACCCTCATCGGCCACCAGATCGTGGCCCGGCTCTTCGGACCATTCCTCCCATTCCGGCGGCGCCGCCTCGCGGCCACCGACAAGACGGGGGAGCTCTTCGTCCGTTGCTCGCGCCGGGCGAAAGGTCGTCACCGCATCGTAGACCGCGGGACTATCTGTTCCCTGTTCGCTGTTCCCTGTTCGCTGCCAGGCGGCGCAGGTCGCCCACCATGGCCATCTGTGTGATAAGGAAGAAGATCGCAACGCTCAGGCGGGCAAACACCGACCGGGTCCGCTCTGACACGCCTCGGGCCTCCATCGCGCTCATGGCGATGTGCCCGCCGTCCAGCGGGTAGATGGGCAGCAGGTTCATCAGTCCGACGCCGAGGTTCACGGCGCCGGCCAGGCGCGCCACGGCTCCGGGACCTTGCCCGGCGGCTTCGATCAAGGCCGACATGGTTCCGATGAAACCTGTGAAGCCCACCGGCTTGCCGTCACCGATGCGGATCGCGGGCTGCCGCTGCGTCGCCGCCAGGAGTTGGGCGCCGACCGCAATGTTGGCCAGCGGTCCGGCAAGGAGAAGGGGAATCCGCCTGCGCGCCGGCATCTGCTCAATATCGATGGCGGCGTAACCGCCCAGGGGCAGGGCGCGCAGAACAACGGGAATGCCGCCCATGCGCGTGCGGAACAGCGCCGGCCCAAATCCCACCCCGATCTCTCTCACCTTGCCGCCGCTGCGCACGGCCACGACGGCATGCGCGCCTTCATGGATGGCGACGGTGGTCCCGATGACCCCAACCGCCGTTAGCAATCTACGCCACATGTCTGCTCCTCGAGTCGTTCCCTGTTCGCCGTTCTAGTCTTTGGCCGGAATCCGCGCGACCGCAGCGATCCGATCGTTGGCCTCGAGCCGCTGCACCCGCACGCCCTGTGCCTGCCGCCCGTGCACCGAAATCTGCGCCGCTGACATGCGGTTAAACACGCCGGCGGTGGTCACGACCAGGATCTCATCATCCTCGTCCACCGCGCGGACGCTGACGACGGGACCGGTCTTCTTCGTCACCTTGATGTTGATCACGCCCATCCCGCCGCGGGACTTCACCGGATACTGGCCCATCGGCGTGCGCTTGCCGTAGCCGAGGTCCGTTACCGTGAGCAGGGTGGTCCCCTCACCCGCGGCCGCGACCCCGATGAGTTCGTCATCGGCGCGCACGCGGATGCCGGCCACGCCCCGCGCGCCGCGCCCCATCTCGCGCACTTGTCCGGCGCGCACGCGCAGCGCTTTGCCGAACTTCGTCGCCAGCACGATCTCGGTATCTTTGGCCATCAGCCGCACGTCGACCAGACTGTCGTCGCGGCCGAGGGTAATCGCGAAGATGCCGGCCCGCTTGGCATTGATGAACTCCATCAGCCCGGTCCGCTTCACGACCCCGCGCCGCGTGGCCATGAAGATGCTGCCCTCGTCCTCAAATGAGCGGATGGGGATGACCGCGTTGACGCGCTCGCCCTGGGCCATCGCCAGCAGGTTGACCACCGCCGTGCCGCGGGCGGTGCGTCCCGCCTCCGGTACCTCATGCGCCTTCATGCGGTACACCTTCCCGCGGTCGGTGAAGAACAGCAGGAAGGCGTGGTTGGTGGTGGTCAGCACCTGCTGGAGGATGTCTTCCTCCTTGGTCGCCATCCCCTGCACGCCGCGGGTGCCGCGCTTCTGCAACCGGTACGTCTCCAGGGGCTGCCGCTTGATGTAGTTGTTGTGGGTCAGGCTGATCACGACGTCGGCGTCGGGAATCAGGTCCTCGGCCTCAAACTCCTCGGCTTCCTTTCCGGTGATCTTCGTGCGGCGGGCGTCGCCGTACTTCTCTTTCATCTCCAACAGCTCCGCGCGCACCGCGGACATGATCAATTTCGGGCGCGGGGACGTGGCATCGCGCAGCATCTCTTTGAATCGGGCGATGTCCTTCACCAGCTGCTTGTACTCCTCGTCGATCTTCTCGCGCTCCAGGGCCGTCAGCCGCTGCAGGCGCAGCTCCAGGATGGCGTCCGCCTGCAGCTCGGACAGCGTGAACCGTTTCATCAACCCGGTGCGCGCGGTGGGCACGTCCTTGGACTTCCGGATCAGCGCGATGACCTCATCGAGGAACTTTAGGGCGATCTTGTACCCTTCCAGGATGTGCGCCCGCGCCTCGGCTTTCGCCAGCTCGAACTTCGTGCGGCGGATGATGACGTCGCGGCGGTGCCGCAGGTACTGGTCGAGCATCTCGCGCAGTTTCAGGGTCTTGGGCACGCCGTCCACGAGCGCCAGCATGTTCGCGCCGAACGTAGTCTGCATCTGCGTATGCTTGAACAGCTGGTTGCGCAGGATCTGCGGGTTGGCGTCGCGCCGGAGCTCGATGACGATTCGCATCCCCTTGCGATCCGATTCATCGCGGAGATCGCTGATCCCGTTCAGCTTCTTGTTGTGCACCAGTTCAGCGATCCGCGAGATCAGCGCGGCCTTGTTCACCTGGAACGGGATCTCCGTCACGATGAGGGCCGTGCGGCCGCCGCGCATCTCTTCGATCTCCGCTTTGGCCCGCACCATGATGCTGCCGCGCCCGGTCGAGTAGGCTTCCTTGATGCCGTCTCGGCCCAGGATGATCCCCCCGGTGGGGAAATCCGGGCCTTTGATGATTTTCATCAGTGCCTCGGCATCGGTGTCCTTGTCGTCGATCAGGGTGACCAGGCCGTCGACGAGCTCGCTGAGATTGTGCGGCGGGATGTTGCTGGCCATGCCGACGGCGATGCCGGACGCCCCGTTCATCAGCAGGTTCGGCAACTTGGCCGGCAACACGACCGGCTCTTTCTCATACTCGTCGTAGTTGGGGATCAGATCGACGGTTTCTTTGTCGATGTCCGCGAGCAGTTCCATCGCTATCGCGGTGAGGCGTGCTTCCGAGTATCTCATTGCCGCCGGGGGGTCCCCATCGACGCTGCCGAAATTTCCCTGCCCGTCGACCAGCGGGTAGCGGAACGACCAGGGCTGAGCCATCCGCACCAACGACTCGTAGATCGGCGCATCGCCGTGCGGGTGGTACTTCTTCATCACGTCGCCAACCACGGCAGCGGACTTGCGGAAGGGCCGATCGGGCCGCAGCCCCGCCTCGTACATCGCGTACAAGATCCGCCGCTGCACGGGCTTCAACCCGTCATGCACATCGGGCAGCGCGCGGCTGACGATGACGGACATCGCGTAGTCGAGATACGACGTCCGCATCTCCTGCTCGATCGGCTGGGGGATGATGCGGGATTCGTCCGCTAGGGCCATCGGTCACCTCGAGACCTCGGAAACCAGGAAACGGGTAGCGAGGAAACTACATCAGACGATCCAACCGCAGTTCCTCGTTTCCTCGCTTCCGCTGTTAGATGTCAAGATTGCGCACTTCCCGCGCGTACTTCACAATAAAGTCTCGCCTGGGTTCGACTTCCTCGCCCATCAACGTCGTAAAGATCGCATCCGCGGCGACGGCATCCTCGGCCTCCACGCGCAGCAGGGTGCGGGTGGCCGGATCCATCGTGGTCTCCCATAACTGCTCGGGGTTCATCTCCCCCAGCCCTTTGTAGCGCTGTACGTCGGGCTTGCCGCCCTTGCGCTCGATCTCCTTGGTCAGGACCTGCCGCTCCTCGTCGGAGTAGGCATAACGGCGCTCCTTGCCGTTCTTCACCAGGTACAGCGGGGGCTGCGCGATGTACACCTTGCCGTGTTCGATCAGCGGCCGCATGTAGCGGTAGAAGAATGTCAGCAGCAGCGTGCGGATGTGGTTGCCGTCCACGTCCGCGTCGCACATGATGATGATCCGGTCGTAGCGGCGCGCGTCGAAATCGAACTTCTCACCGAACCCCGTGCCCAGCGCGGTAATGATCGCCCGGATCTCCTCGTGGCCGACCATCTTGTCTTCACGGGCTTTCTCGACGTTGAGGATCTTGCCTTGAATGGGCAGGATCGCCTGGAACTGCCGGTCCCGCCCCTGCTTGGCCGAGCCCCCGGCCGAGGGGCCTTCCACGATGAAGAACTCGCTGCGCTCCGGATCGCGCTCCGTGCAGTCGGCGAGTTTGCCCGGCAGCGGGGACACGTCCAGGGCGGTCTTGCGCCGCACCAGATCCCGCGCCTGCTTGGCCGCCTCGCGCGCCCGTGCCGCGGTGATGGCCTTGTTGATGATGCGCTTCGCGTCGCCGGGATGCGTCTCCAGCCACTCCTGCAGCCAGTCCCCCACCACCGACTCCACGAGCCCTTTCACTTCCGTATTGCCGAGTTTCGTCTTGGTCTGTCCCTCGAACTGCGGTTCCGGCAGCTTCAGGCTCAGCACGGCGGTCAGCCCCTCGCGCACGTCGTCGCCGGTCAGCGTGACGTCGCCGTTCTTGAGCATGCCGGCGCGCCGCGCGTAGTCGTTGATCGCGCGCGTCAGCGCGGTCCGGAATCCCGCGAGGTGCGTGCCGCCTTCCGTGGTCGGAATCGTGTTGACATAGGTCAGCGTGTGCTCGAGGTATGAATCGTTGTACTGCAGGGCGACGTCGACCTCGGTCCCGTCGCGTTCTTTCGCGGTGCTGATCACCGCGGAGATCTTGGTCTTTGTGCGGTTGATCGCCTGCACCAGCTCGGCAATCCCGCCGGCATGCTTGAAGACCTTCTCGTCTTCCGTGCGCTCGTCGCGCAGCCGGATGGTGAGGCCCCTGTTCAGATACGCGATGTCTTCCAGCCGCTTGCTGATCGTCTCGAACTCGAACTCCGCGGCGGTCATCACCTGCGTATCGGGCTTGAAGGTGACGCGGGTGCCGCTGCGCCGGGACGATCCGATCTCCTGCAGCGGCGTGGACTTCCTGCCGCGGGTGAAACGCTGGCGGAATTTCTTGCCGTCGCGCTGGACTTCGACCTCCAGCCATTCCGACAGCGCATTCACGACGGACACACCAACCCCGTGCAGGCCGCCGGAGATCTTGTACCCGCCTCCACCGAATTTGCCCCCGGCGTGCAGGGTCGTGAGGACAACCTCGACCGCCGGCTTGCCGACCTTCGGCACCGTGTCGACGGGGATGCCGGCCCCGTCGTCGATGACCGACGCGCTGCCGTCGTTGTGGAGCACGACGTCGATCTCGTCACAGCGACCGGCCAGCGCCTCATCGACGGAGTTGTCGACCACCTCGAAGAGGAGGTGGTGCAGCCCGTCGGGTCCGGTGCTGCCGATGTACATGGCGGGGCGCTTGCGGACGCCTTCCAGCCCTTCCAGGACCTGGATCTGCTCTGCGGTGTAGGGGCTCGTCGTTTGGTCCGTCGCCATTGAATGTCTCCCTTTCTGCCTCGCCCGCCGGGCCGGTGGGGGGCCCGACGACACACGAAGGGGGCCGCCTCGGCGGCGCCCCCCTTCACAAAATTGACTGCGTTTCCTTCGAAATCCTTGGCCTAGAATCGCGCGCAGGACAGTTCAAATGCAGCACAGCCCAGTTTAGCATGCCCGCCGGGGGGAGTCAAACGCGTAAACCCCTTGTCCTGCCTTATGTTTCGGGCTCCCAGGCTGCCGCACTTTGACGGAAGTGGGTCATCCGCCTGGCCAGCGTCGCGGCGGAGATGCCGGATGGGTAGATGCCCTCGACTGTCACGACCAGCGATTTCCACTCCGCAGGGAGTCCACCATGGAGCCGGTGGTTTCTGCGGGCGTGGTCCACGAACTCCTGGTTGACCTCCGAGGATCCGACCATCCGGCCGTCCAGGATCGACACAATATCCCGAACCGCCACCACCAGATTTCCGCCGAGATGGAGGTACATCCCTCACGAACCCCGTTCATGGTTCATGGATCGTCGTTCATAGAGAATTGGATTGCTGCCGGCGGCGCCAGCGTGCCTGACTGAGCATCGCCCGCCGTGTGATCTCCCGCAGTTCCGGATCTTCGATCTCCGCGGCGGCCTGCTCGATCATCGCGCGGTCCTCCGCGCTGAGTTCCTCGGAATCGCCCGCCGCAACCACCGCGGCCGTTGTGGACCGCGGCGGGGTGAACGCCCGCTGCCGAATTCGAATGTCCTGCACGATCGGCGCCCCCAGAATCTGGTTGAGGCTTGCCGCGAGCTGGGTACGCCGCACGGAGAGTTCTTGGGCCCACATCCCAGGCTGCGCATCGACCAGCAGGGTGCCGGCGCGCAGTCCGGTCACCCGCGTGGCCGCCGCGGCCTCCGGACCCACAACCTCCGGCCAAAACTCCTCGGCCATCGCCGCGTAGGCCGCCCGCTCCACGCCAAGCGATTTCGCGGCGGTCCGCAGGATCGTCCTAAGATGCGTGAGCACGCCGCGCCTCCACCGCGCCGCCGGCAACCTGGTAGACGTGGGCCTGCGTCGGAGAGATGAGCAGTGTCGCCAGGGTGGTCACGGTGAGCAACGACTGCCCCGCAGTCAGGTGTTCCAGGAGATACCGCTGGCGCATGTCGTCCAGCGACATCAGCACGTCATCGAGCAGCAGCACCGGCTGCTCGCCTGTCTCTTCCGCCAGCAGCTGCCGTTCCGCCAGCCGTACGGCCAGCATCGCCATCTGCTGCTGGCCGCGCGAACCGAACACACGGAGCTCGTGCCCATCCAGCAGCAGCCGCACGTCATCACGGTGGGGCCCCACCAGCGTCGCGCCGCGGGCCAGTTCGGCCGCGCGGCGAAGTCGAAACGCCTTCATCGCGCCGTCGAAGAGTTCGTCTTCTGTTCCGCCGGGCACACCCGGCAGGTATTCTAGCGCCAGTGCTTCCCGGCCGCCGCAGAGCCGCGCATAGATTGCGGTTGCCGCCTCCGCCAGCCGGGTGACCACGTCACGGCGGCGGACAATCAGCGACGCGCCGAGGACGGCCGCCTGCTCGTCCCATCCCGCGAGGGCCGCGGCCCGGCGCTCGCGCAGCACACGGTTGCGCTGGATCAACACCCGGCCGTACCGCTGCGCGGCATAGTAGTACGCGGGACTGAACTGCGCCAGCAGCAGGTCCAGCAGGCGGCGCCGGAAGACGGGCCCCCCGGTGACGATGAAATCGTCCATCGGCGATGCGGTCACGACCAGCAGGTGGCCGAAGACATCGCCGCGGCTCACCGGCACGCCGTTGACCCTGAATTCCTTCACGGCGCGGCTGGATGGGGGCCCGCCGAGGTCCGTCCGCAGCCCGACGTCGATTTCCTCTTCGCGGTCGGCTCGCTGCGTCTGCGCGCGCACGCGCGCCCATGTCTCGCCCCAGCGGATCAGTTCGAGATCGCGGCCGCTGCGCACCGACCGGCCCGTCGCCGCAAGCTGCACGGCCTCCAGCAGCGTGGACTTGCCCTGGGCATTGGCCCCGACAAACAGGTTGATGCCGGGTCCCGGGGTGACTTCAGTTCGGGCGTGATTGCGAAACTGGACGAGCCGCAGGCGGGTCAGGTGCATCGCCGGTTCGTTTCCTATGGCTCACAGCGTATCACGAACTCTTCGCCGCCGACGCCGACCCGGTCGCCGTCACGCAGCTGCCGGCCGCGGCGCCTCTCCACCGCGCCGTTGACCAGCACCGTACCCTGTTCAATCATGCGCTTCGCGTCACCGCCGGTGGGCGAGATGCCTCCCCATTTCAGGAACGCGCCTACGGTGATGGAGACAGTTCGGATTCGAACGGGACGCGGGCTACCCGTACACCCTCACCGGCGCAAGCACGTAGACATAGTCCGTGTGCGTCGCCGGGCGGATGGCGCCCGGGCTGAGCGGGCCGGTCAACTCGAGGGACAATTCATCGGCATCGATATTGTTCAGACAGTCGATCAAGTACCGCGCGTTGAAGGCCACCTCGACCGTCTCGCCCTCCGCGGCCACGTCCACTTCTTCCCGCGCCCGGCCGACTTCCGGCGTGTTGGACGTGATGGTCATCTTCTTGGCGTCGGCGGCAAAGCGCACCACATTGGCGGAGTCCCTTGCCGTAATGGACACGCGCCGGACCGCCCGCAGAAACCGCTCCGTGTTGACCCGCACGCGCTGTTTGAAGTCCTGCGGGATGACCTGCTGGTAGTTGGGAAACTGCCCGCTGATCAGCCGGGAATATAGTCGCAATCCCGGAACCGCAAACAACAGCTGATTGCCCGCCGTGGAGATGTCCACCTCCCCGTCGACAGACACCAGCGCGCGATTCAATTCCTGCAGCGCTTTCGCGGGCACAATGACGCCGACTTTTTGCTTCGCCGCGGTCGGCAGCAGCGTCTTGCGCAGCGCCAGCCGACCGCCGTCGGTGGCGACGAACCGTACGTCGCTGCCCTCCATAGTGACATACACACCGGTGAGAAACGGCCGGGTTTCATCGGTGGACACCGCAAAGATGGTTTGCCGGATCATCATCCGGGCGGTGTCGGCGTCAATCGTGCCCATCGACTCCGGTGTACTCTCGGGCATGGAAGGGAAGTCATCCGCCGGCAACCCCAGGATCTCGAACACGCTATTCTCACACGTGATTTCGGCCTGCGTGGAATTCTTCTCCGTCTTCAACGAGACGGTGGCTTCCGGTAAATTCCCAACGATCTCGGTGAAAATCCGCGCCGGCAGTGTGATCTGCCCGCCCTCCTGCACCTCCGAGGGCAGATCGACCTGCACGGCCAGCTCCAGATCCGTCGCCGTCAATCGGAGGCCGTTCTTTTGTGTTTCCAGCAGGATGTTGCCAAGGATCGGCATGGTTGTACGCGTCGAAATAGCCCGTCCTACCAACTGGACGCCTCGAGAGAGATCTGTCTGCGCGCACGTTACCCACATTCCCGATCCTCCAGTAGTACTCTGTATATTTGTCCTAATACAAATTCGTCGTAGTAGTAGTAAGCTTGTGTACGCTGTGGACAAGCAGCATTCTGTCTAACGATAGCAGGCCCGTGAGGATGTGAGTATCCTTCCGGATAACATCGTCTCGACATCCACACCGTCCACATTACCGGTGGGGGTCAGATGCCGGTGCGGAGTGTTTCAACAAGTTTCTTGATCCGGGCCGCCAGGTTTGGATCGCGCGCGATCTCTTCTTTCACCCGGTCGCAGGCGTGCATCACGGTCGTGTGATCGCGTCCACCAAACTCTTCGCCAATGCGGGGCAGCGAAGCATCGGTGAGTTCCCGCGACAGGTACATGGCGACCTGGCGCGGGAAGGCGACGCCTTTGGTCCGCCGCTTGGCGCGCATCTCTTCCACCCGAAGGTCCCAGTGTTCGGCGACGGCCTTCTGAATCGCCGGAATGGACAGCGGCCGCCCGGTGCCTGAGGGCAGGAGCTCTTTCAGGATTTCGGCGGCAAGATCCACCGTGATGCTGGCGCGGGTCAAGGTGGCATACGCGACCACCCGCACCAGAGCCCCCTCGAGTTCACGGATGTTGGATTGAATCCGTTGCGCGATGTACTCGGCGACTTCGTCCGGGACGCCCGTGCCGTCCAGCTCGGCTTTCTTGCGCAGGATGGCGATCCGCGTTTCTAGATCCGGGGGTTGGATATCGGCAATGAGGCCCCATTCGAACCGCGAGCGCAGGCGGTCTTCCAGCGTGGGGATCTCCTTCGGCGGGCGGTCGCTGGTGATGATGATCTGCCGGTTCGCTTCGTGCAGCGTGTTGAAGGTATGAAAGAACTCCTCCTGGGTGCGCTCCTTGCCGGCGAGGAACTGGATGTCGTCGATCAGCAGCACGTCCACGTTCCGGTACTTGCTGCGGAAGTCCAGCGTCCGGTCGTCGCGGATGGCATTGATCAGTTCGTTGGTGAACTTTTCGCTGCTGATGTACGCGACCCGGTGCAGGTGGTGGCGGTGCACGACGTGGTGGCCGATCGCCTGCAGCAGGTGCGTTTTCCCCAACCCCACGCCCCCATAGATGAACAGCGGGTTGTACGCCCGGGCCGGCGCATCGGCGACGGCGAGCGCGGCGGCGTGGGCAAACCGGTTGCCCGACCCGATCACGAATGTGTCAAAAGTGTACTTGGGGCTCAGCGGCAGACCTTCGGGGGGCCGCTGGGCGGGCGAGGCGGCGGGAAGCGCGGGCGCCGCGTCGGCGGCCACGGTAACCTGGATCGCCACATCGCGGGCCAGCACTTCCTGCAGGGCCGCACGGATCAGGCCGGCATAGCGCGTTTCCACCCATTCCTTGGCCAGGCGCGTGGGAACGGCAAAGACGAACACGCCGTCGGTGAGCGTGATGGGAGCCATCGCCTTGACGAAGGATTCATAGCTGGGTTTGCTGAGCCGCGACTCGATCCGCCGCAGCGCTTCCTGCCAGACCTGTGTGGCCTGTGTCGCCGATGATGCGTTGACTACCATGATGGCCTCCTGACGGGCGCCTCGCCGGGTGATCTAGCCTAGAAACACAGTGTCGAGGGATGCGATGCCTTCTTCGGTCAGCGTGCGCTTGCCGTGCCGTTTGGTGGCGAGGAGTCCCGCGCTGCTCAGCAACTGCAACTCGCGGTAGGCTGTGCTCTGACTCATTTCCAGCGCCTTGGCGACCTCTGATGGACCGGCCGCGCCGAGCTCGGCGATCAGCAGCAGGACCTTTTTCTGTCGGGCAGTCAGCTCCAGGCGCGGGCGAACAGCGCCATCGCGCACCGGGGCGGCCGGGCGGCCGGCCGGCTCCGGTCCCAGCCGCAGGGTGATGACGGTGCCCCTGGCCAGGTTGTCCTCGATGGACAGCGCGCCGCCCATCACGGTCAGCGTTTCCTTCGCCACGGGAAGGCCGGAGCCGACCCCCTTGATAAACCGGCGCAGTTCGGCAGTCGCCGTCGTGAATCCCGGCAGCACCGCATGGACCTTGTCGGCAATTCCGGGACCCTGGTCGGAGATGCGGATGGTATTCCCGCCGTCGAGGATGCTGATCACGGCGCCGGCGAAGTAGGCGTGGATGAGATTTTCGATGATCTCACGGATGACGACAAACGGGATCCGCCCGCCGCGCTCGCGGGAAAAGTTGTACGTGCGTGCCGCCAGGTCACCGACAAACTCATGAAAATCCGTTGCCCGGACCGAAAGCACGCGGGGACTGGCCAGCGGTGTGTCGTAGACCGCGACCTGAACCTCGGGTGCAGGCTCCTTCCCGGATGCGGTGTCTTGATGCGGACCGGCCGCCCGCAGGAAATCTGGGGTCACGGCCGCGGGTGCCACGCGCAACGGACTCGTAACTTATCCGCCATCGGCGCAACTCCTATGAGCGCGCGTCTCACGGTACCAATTTCATGACCCGCCGTGGACGGCCGCATGATGACCACGATTGTGGACAACATCACCGGGGAAGTGCAGGGAAGTTCGCCCGGGCCGCGCGCCGGTCCTGCCGAACGTCAGTGCGCAAGCCCCTCGCCGGGCGAGGCGTTTTGTGACTTACCCACAACTGTGCAGAACTCTGTGGATAAGCCCTGGCTATCCACCGCCACCATGCCGGTGGTTCAGGTGCAGCGGGCGAACCCCGTGACAAGATCGGCTGTGAAAGTTGTGGACAGCGGCGGCCGTTGTGCGCAGGTTGTCCACTGCCCTCCGACGGGCCCTCCTGCTCCCGTGCGCCCCTGCGGTCATGTTATAGTGAAAGCCGACTCTTTTCGGGAGGCGGCCGTGAAGCGCACGTATCAACCGAAATCTCATCGCCGCAAGAAAACGCACGGATTTCGCAGCCGGATGCGCACTCCCGGGGGGCGGACCGTGCTGAAGCGGCGGAAAGCCAAAGGCCGCCACCGGCTTACCGTTTGACGGCGCGGTCCCTCACCAGCCAGCAGTTCAAGGCGACGTTTCGGGAAGGGGCCCGCGGTGTGGGAGATCACGCGGTCGTGTATGTGCGGCCGAACGGACTGGCCGAGCGGCGGATCGGCGTGACGGTCGGGCGGCGGTTCGGTAACGCGGTCCGGCGCAACCGCCTGCGCCGCAGGCTGCGGGAGGCCGTGCGGACCCTGGAAGTCACGCTGCCGGCGGGTGTTGATGTGGTCTGCGCGCCACGCGCGAATGCCGCGACCGCGTCCTTTCCGGAGTTGACGTTCTCGCTGCGGCGCGCGCTGCTCGACGCGGGAGCGATGACAGGACACGGATGATCTCGCGGGCCCTGCTGCTTCTGATTCGCGGGTACCAGCGGTTTGTGTCTCCGTACACGCCGCCGACATGCCGCTTCTATCCGACGTGTTCCGCGTACGCGGTGGAGGCGATCCAGCGCCACGGGCCGATGCGCGGCGCCATCCTGGCCGCGCGGCGTGTGCTGCGGTGTCACCCATTCCATCCGGGCGGATATGATCCGGTGCCCTGATCCGGTGTTGTGCCGGGAGGAGTAACTCGACGTGATCAACGCGATCGGCGACGTTTTGGAGCAGGTGCTGCGGTATTTCATGAGCGTGACGGGCAGCGCGGGCGTCGCCATCATCCTGCTGACCCTCGCCATCAAACTCGTGCTGCATCCGCTGACGCGCCGACAGCTCCGGTCGATGAAGCAGATGCAGGTCCTGACCCCGCAGATCAACGCGCTGCGCGCCAAGTACAAAGACAATCCCCAGCAGATGAACAGCGAGGTGATGAGCCTCTACCGGGCCAACGGCGTGAATCCGCTCAGCGGCTGTCTGCCGATGCTGGTGCAGCTGCCGGTGTTATGGGGCCTGTTTGCGGTGTTGCGCCGAGTGGAGATTTTTCATGGTGCGACGTTCCTGGGCTTCTCCCTGGAAGCCACTCCGTGGGCGCACGGCCTGGCGGGGCTGATGAGCAACCCGCTGCTGCTCATCTGGCCCCTGCTCGTCGCGGTGTCAGGATATTTCCAGCAGCGGATCTCGATCACCGACCCACAGCAGGCGCGGATGTTTTTGTTCATGCCGCTGATGTTTGGCATCTTCGCGGTGAATTTTCCGATCGGCCTCTCGGTCTATTGGACGACGACGACCCTGGCGTACATCCTCGAGTACTACATCGTCGTCGGCAGACCGGCTCAGGCCAAAGCGCTTGCGCCATCGCTGCCCGCGGTGACCCCGGACGGGGAGACGCCGGCCAAAGCGCTCGTGGCTTCCAAGAAGCCTATCCTGTCGCAGCGCCCGAAGGGCGCGAAGAAGCGCTGACCAGAGCATGCCGGATATGAAGGCGGTCGAGGAGACCGGCAGGACGGTAGACGAGGCGATCGACCGCGCCCTCAATACGCTGGGCGCCGCGCGCGAGGACGTCAGCGTTGAGGTCCTCGATCCCGGGACACGGGGCATGCTGGGTCTGGGAGCCCGCGACGCGCACGTCCGGGTCAGCCTCATTGCTAGTCCCGCCGCCGTGGCCCACCATATCGCGGAGCGGCTGCTGCGGCTGATGGGCTTTCCCGCCAGCATCTACGCGCGGGAGCAGGAAGGCACCGTATCGGTGGAAATCCGCGGCCAGGACCTCGGCGCGCTGATCGGCCATCGCGGCACGACCCTGGAGGCGCTGGAACTCCTGCTCGGCGTAATGGTCGCGCGCAGCGCCGGGGTGCGCACGCGCGTCATCGTCGACGTGGAAGGCTACCGCGACCGCCGGAGGCTGACGCTGGAAGAGTTGGCCCACCGCATGGCCGGGCGCGCGCTCCGCGAACGCCGCGAAATCCCCCTCGCCCCGATGGATCCGCGCGAGCGGCGCATCGTGCACACGACGCTGGCCGATCACCCGCAGGTCACGACGCTCAGCCGCGGTGAGGGCGAGAGCCGGCACGTTGTGGTGATCCCGCGCGGCCAGCCCGTTGAAGGCTGACGATCCGGCCGCGGCGCTGGCAACCGAATCCGCCGCCAGCGGCGTCCCGCTGACCCCCACCCAGATCGCGACATTCCTTCACTACCAGCGGCTGATCGCCCGCTGGAACTCCCGCGCCCGACTGACTGCCTTGATCGATCCGCTGCAGGTCGTGCGGCTCCACTTCATCGATTCCCTGCTCTGTCTGCGCGCGCCGTTCCCCGGTGCCGCGGCCGTGATCGACGTCGGAAGTGGTGCCGGGCTCCCCGGCATTCCACTGGCAATCGCGCGACCGGATCTCCACGTGACCCTGCTGGAGTCCAATGCCAGGAAGGCGGGGTTCCTGGAGCTTGCGGTCGGGGAATTGGGAGTGCGCTGTCAGGTGGTGCACGAGCGGGCCGAGTCGGCCGGCCGGATGCCCGCACTGCGGGAGCAGTTCGACGTGGCCGTCGCGCGGGCCGTCGCAACCTTGCCCCGACTGGCCGAATGGACCCTGCCGTTCGTGCAAGTGCGCGGCCTGGCCGTGCTCCTGAAGGGGCCATCGGTCGCGGGCGAGCTTTCCGCGGCTGCGGAGATTATTGGTGCGCTGGGAGGAGAGCCCGCCCAGGCGATCTTCACCGCACTGCCTGCCGGAGAACAGAGGGCGATCGTCACCATTCGCAAGGTCTCCACGACACCCACCCTGTATCCTCGATAAGCCCGGCCGCCTCGGGAGGCTCCCGGTGGCTTCCAAATCCGGAGGATAGCTATCTGTGGTACCGAATGAGAGTTTGGGCATATGGGCCGCGTCATCGCCGTGACCAACCAGAAAGGCGGCGTTGGTAAATCGACCACCGCCGTAAATCTAGCGGCGGCCATGGCACTGGATGGCGGCCACGTCCTCCTGGTGGACCTCGATCCGCAGGCGCACGCCACGAGCGGGGTCGGCGTTACCCGAGCGGACGTCCACACCTCGATCTACGACGTGCTGGTCAACGGGCTTTCCCTGCAGTCCGTCCTTCTTCCGACGAAGATCCGCGGGCTGGACCTGGCCCCTTCGTCGATCGACCTGGCGGGTGGAGAAGTGGAACTAGTGGGCCTCTCGTCGCGAGAGTTCCGGCTGCGCGAGGCCCTTCGGGCCGTTCGCGACTGGTATGGAGTGGTCCTCATCGACTGTCCCCCATCTCTGGCGCTGCTGACCATCAACGCCCTGGTGGCGGCTGATGAGGTCATCATTCCGATCCAGTGCGAGTACTACGCGCTGGAGGGTCTGGCCAGACTGGTCGATTCTATCGAGCTAATCAGGCCCCGGCTGAATCCGCAGTTGGAGATCGCCGGGGTGCTGCTGACGATGTACGACGCCCGGACGAAGCTCTCGGAGCAGGTGGCGGCCGAGGTGCGGAGTCACTTCGGCGATCAGGTGTTTCACACGGTGATTCCCAGGAGCGTCCGGCTGGCCGAGGCGCCGAGTTTTGGGCAGCCGGCAGTGACGTACGATCCCGCATCGAAAGGGGCTGAGGCTTATACTGCCCTCGCCCAGGAGGTCAAATCCCGTGTCGGACAGCCAGCCGCCGCCAACTGAGGGAAGGCGAAGAGGAGGCTTGGGCCGCGGGCTCGGCGCCCTCATCCCGGGGGCCGAGCCGCGCGACGAAGGGCCGCAGGAGATTCCCATCTCGAAACTACGGCCCAACCCATTCCAGCCGCGCCAGGTGATCGATCCGGCGGAGCTGTCGGGTCTGGCCGCGTCAGTCCGCAGGCATGGAGTCCTGCAGCCGATCGTCGTCCGGCCGGTGGGCTCCGGCTATGAGGTCGTCGCCGGCGAACGGCGCTGGCGTGCAGCCGAATCAGCCGGGCTGGCCGCCGTGCCCGCAGTCGTCAGACCGATGGGGGACAAAGAGGCCCTCGAACTTGCGCTGGTCGAGAACCTGCAGCGGGAAGATCTCAACCCGATGGAGCGGGCCAGGGCCTATCGGACTCTGGTGGAAGAGTTCCACCTGACACAGGAGCAGGCGGCCGAGCAGGTGGGAAAGAGTCAGCCCTCCGTGGCCAACGCGCTGAGACTCCTTGGGCTTCCACCCCAGATCCAGGCGAGCCTTGAGGCCGGAAGGATCACCGAGGGACACGCGAGGGCCCTCCTCAGCGTTTCGGATGGTCCCGGTCGTCTGAGATTGTGGGAGAAGGTTGAGAAGCGCGGCCTTTCAGTGCGGGAGACCGAACGACTGGCCCGGGGAAGTATTTCACGTGGAATACGTCGAGTTGGCAGAGACCCAGAGCTCCACGCCGTCATTGATGACCTTTCTGGGAGACTTGCAACCAAGGTCACGGTGAGTGGTTCGAGATCCCGCGGCACGATCGAGATCGAATTCTACTCCGAGGATGATCTCCAGCGTATTCTTGACATCATAGCCGGAACGTCGTAGTTACTAGTAGTGTAATATCCGGATTACGTGTAATACAATACGAATGCTGCGAATCTGGTTCTTGGAAATTCCATAATGCCTGGCCCACGGGACCGTGTCCTCGGCGTGCGGGTCGACCGTGGGACGGTGAAGCTGCTTGACCTGTTGATCGAGTCGGGCGCCTTCGATACGCGGAGCGCAGCGGCCGCGTGGCTGATTCAGGCCGGGGTCGAAGCCCAGGGGGATCTGTTCGAGCGCCTTTCGACGACGGTGGCGCAGATCCGAGACCTCAAAGTTCGGGCACAAACCATCACGCGGGAGCTGGCGGGGCGACCCGATCAGACTCCAGAGAAGACCTGACGGAGAGGGAAATGGACCGCGAAACGCTGGTGCGCATCTGGACCGAAGCATGGAACGAGGGGATCTGGTTCGCCTCCTGGCGCAGCGCAGTCGATGGGCTGTCCGCGCGTCAGGCCGCCTGGAAGCCCGATCCATCGCGCCACTCGATCTGGCAGATCGTCACCCACATCATGTTCTGGCAGGAGTACACGCTGCGGCTGGCCGCGGGGGATCGACCGGCGCAGGAGGAGGTTGATCGCCGGAACTTTGAAGAGCCCGCGGACGTGAGCGAGCGGGCGTGGGGAGAGACGCGCGCACGCTTCGCGGAGTCCCATCAGAAGATGGCGCAGGCGATGCAGACCGCCGAGTCGCTCGACCGTCTGGTCTACCACCTGCCGCACGACAGTTATCACATCGGGCAGATCATGTACGTCCGCGCGCTGCAGGGATTTCCACCGCTGGAGTAGATGCGCCCAGGAATAGCGTCTTCAGGACCGCCGTTCGATTCAGATACATGAGCCTGACGGCCGTCGCCGGCGCGATCCTCATCGTGCTGATCCTCTGGGACGCCTTCGAGGCGGTCGTGCTGCCGCGCCGTGTGACGCGCCGCGTCAGGCTCACGGTCGTCCACTTCCGGTTGCTCTGGTTGATCTGGGGGCTGGGGTTGAAGGTTGTGCGCAACCCCCGGCGGCGCGAGAGCTTCCTCAGTCTCTACGCGCCCTTGTCGCTGATGCTGCTGCTGGCGACATGGGCGGCGGGCTTGATCGTCGGCTTCGCTATGATGCACTGGGGGTTGGGCTCCCGTCTCGTCGCGCCGGAGGTCAAGGCCAGCTTCACGACCACGCTCTACTTCAGCGGGACCACCCTCTTTACGCTGGGACTCGGAGACATCATCCCTTCCAGCCCCGCCGGCCGTCTGCTCACGGTGATCGAGGCCGGCACGGGGTTCGGCCTGCTGGCGCTCGCAATTGGATACCTGCCCGTTTTTTACCAGTCGTTCGCGCGCCGCGAGACCGAGGTGTCGATGCTCGATGAGTGGGCGGGGTCGCCGCCCACCGCCGGAACGCTGGTCAGCCGGCTGGGACGATGGCAGGACCTCAGCGCCCTCAGCGGCTTCCTGACGCGGTGGGAGCAGTGGGCCGCCGAGCTGATGGAGAGTCACATCTCGTATCCGATTCTGGCCGGGTTTCGATCCCAGCATGGGAATCAGTCGTGGCTGGCCGGATTGACCGTGATTCTCGATACGTGTGCGCTCGTGCTGGTCGGCATCGATAGCCCGGCGCAGCGCGAGGCCTGGCTGACGTTTGCGATCGCGCGGCATGCGCTGGTCGATCTCTGCCAGGTCCTGAACACTCCCCCCCGCGCGCCGGCCGCGGATCGTCTGTCGGCCGAAGGGCTGGTGCAGCTGCGGGCGATGCTGGCGGAATCAGGCGTCCATCTCCGCGCCGGACCCGAAGCCGATGCCCGTCTGGGCGAACTGCGGAAGATGTACGAACCGTATGCGGCGGCGCTTTCGCGGCGGCTGCTGATGCCGCTGCCGGCGTGGATGGCGCCGGCGGGCGCCAAGGACAATTGGATGAAGAGCGCATGGACATAGCCGGCGGACTCCGTGTGCTGATCGTCGCCGACGATCCGCTGACGCGGGCGGGGCTGAACGCGCTGCTGTCGGCGCAGGCGGGCTGTGACATGGTCGGTGAAAGCGGCGTGGATCTCCGAGACGGCGCGGTGCCGCTGTCGGCGGCGCCGGACGTGATCCTTGCCGATCTGGGGCCTGACACCGGCGCGTTCGGTGATCGGCTCGTCGCGTTGGAGGCCTTCGGGGTTCCCGTGCTGGCGGTGCTGGCGAACCGGACGTTGGGGGCGGCCGCGCTGGCGGCCGGTGCCGGTGGCTACGTGCAGCGGGCGGCCGGCGGGGAACGGATCGCCGCGGCCCTGACGGCGGTGGCGGCGGGGCTGCAGGTGAGCGAGCCCGCCGTCCGTGCGCATGGTGAGCCGGTCGGGCCGCAGCCCGAGCCCCCGCTCGAGGATCTCACCCCGCGGGAAGTTCAGGTGCTGCAGTTGCTGGCAGAGGGCCTGCCCAACAAGGCGATTGCCCGCTCACTGCGCATCAGTGAGCACACGGTGAAATTTCACGTCACGGCCGTGATGGGGAAACTCGGCGCCCACAGCCGCACAGAGGCGGTCACGCGCGCGGCCCGAGCGGGCCTGCTGATTCTCTGACCCGCCGCTTCTTCCGGCTCCGTCCCGCCCGAATGGGTGAAGTCCCGCCGCAGTCTGCGCCCTACAGTTGTGTCAGCAGGCGGACGAAGCTGTTCCACCGTCGCCTGAGGTGAACAGAGATGGCAGTGCTCGCGAACGTTTCGGAAGAGCTGGCAGCAATTGTTGCGGACCGCGGCGGATCGGTCGTGCGGGTTGAAGCACGCCACCGCGCGCCGTCGAGCGGTGTGGTATGGGCCGCGGACGGCGTCGTGCTCACCGCCGATCATGCCGTGGAGCGGGAAGAAGACATCCAGATTGGGGTTGCATCGGGAGAAGTCGTATCGGCGACATTGGTAGGGCGGGATCCGACCACCGATATTGCCGTGCTTCGCGCACAGGCCCAACGTCTCGTGCCGGCGCAGTGGTCCGATGCGGGGGCGGCCAAGGTCGGCCACCTCGTCCTCGCCCTGGCGCGTCCCGGCAAGACGGTGCGGGCCCGCTTGGGGATCATCAGTGCGCTCGGCGACGCATGGCGAGCCCCGGCCGGCGGCGAGTTCGACCGATATCTGGAAACCGACGTGGCGATGGCTTTTGGGTTTTCCGGCGGGTTGCTGCTCGATGCGACCGGCAATGCGCTGGGCATGAATACGGCGGGATTGCTCCGCAGGACCGCGCTGGCCGTGCCTGCGGCAACGCTGCGGCGCGTGGTGGAGATGCTGCTGGCGCACGGCCGCGTGCAGCGCGGGTACCTGGGCATCGGCGCGCATCCGGTCCGCCTGCCCGGCGCACTGCGGGACCAACTTGGCCAGCGCACCGGCGTGATCGTCATCTCGGTGGAGCCGAAGAGTCCGGCCGAGCAGGCCGGAATTGTTCTCGGTGACGTGCTCGTGGCCATCGCCGGCGCCCCCGTGCGGCATCTGGATGACGTGCTCAGCCGTCTTGGACCCGACTCGATCGGGAAGCCGGTCGTCGTCAAACTGGTCCGTGGCGGCGAAGCGAAGGAGTTGAGCGTTTCGGTTTCCGAGCGCACCCCCGGGTAGCCTGGGACCCGGGAAGCCGGGTAGCCTCAGCATACGGGTCCCTGGCTACCCGGCCACCGGGTTAATAGGGAACCACGCCGCCCGCGGGAAAGTGTTCGTATGACCCGCGAGGACGCCTGGACGCTCGTCTGCGAATGGATCCAGAATGAGAATCTGCGCAGGCACATGCTCGCCGTGGAAGCGGCGATGCGCGCCTATGCGCGAAAGTTCGGCGAAGACGAGGACGCCTGGGGCGTCGTCGGGCTGCTTCACGATCTAGACTACGAACGCCATCCTTCGCAAGAGGCCGGGCACCCGTTCGTGGGGGTCGAGGAACTGCGACGCCGCGGGGTGCCCGACCCGTGGACCCGCGCGATCCTCTCCCACGCCGACTACTCCGGGGTCGGCCGCGAGTCGGCGATGGAACACACGCTGTACGCGGTCGATGAACTCGTGGGGCTGATCACGGCCGTCGCGCTGGTCCGCCCCGGGAAAACCCTCGCTGAAGTCGACGTCGCCGCCGTCCGCAAGAAGATGAAAGATAAGGCCTTCGCCCGCGGCGTCAACCGCGAAGACGTCATCCGCGGCGCGGAGGAACTTGGGCTGCCGCTGGACGATCACATCACGTTCGTCATCGGCGCGCTGCAGCCCGTCGCCGGCCCGCTGGGGCTGGCATAGCGTGATCTTTCGGGACCGCCGGGATGCCGGGCGTCAGCTGGCGGCGGCGCTGCGGGCGTATCGTGGGCGCGCTCCGGTGGTGCTGGCCATTCCCCGCGGCGGCGTCGTCGTGGGTTACGAAGTGGCCCGCGGCCTCGAGGCGCCCCTGGATATCGTGGTCCCGCGTAAGCTCCGCGCTCCCCACAACCCGGAGCTGGCGATAGGCGCGGTGGCTCACGACGGCAGTGTGTTCCTGGACGCCCCGCTGATTGCCAGCCTGGGGGTGGGCGAAGACTACATCCGCGCCGAGACCGCAGAACAGCTGGACGAGATCCGCCGCAGGATGGATGCCTATCGCGACGGGCGAAGCGCGCCGGTGCTCACGGATGCGAGCGCGATCGTGGTGGATGACGGCATCGCCACGGGCTCGACGATGATCGCCGCGCTGCGCGCGGTCCGGGGCATGGCTCCCGCCGCCGTCGTGGCGGCCATTCCGGTCGCGCCCGCGGACACGGCGCTGCGCCTGCGGGACGAAGCCGACGACGTGATCTGCCTGCACCTGCCGACCGTTTTCTATGCGGTCGGCCAATTCTACGTCGACTTCGGTCAGACCGACGATGATGAGGTCGTGGAGTTGCTGCGCCAGCGGGAGCGCGAGCGGGCGCAATCGAAGGCCGGTGATGCGTGATGGCCGCCCAGTTGAGGCGGACGAGCCTGTACGGCGAGCATCTCGCCGCCGGCGCACGCATGGTGCCGTTTGCCGGATGGGAGATGCCGGTGCAGTACGCCGGCATCGGTGAAGAGCACCGCGCCGTCCGCACCCGCGCCGGCCTCTTCGACGTGTCCCACATGGGGGAAGTGGAAGTCAGCGGCCGGGGCGCCCGCGAGACGGTGCAGTGGCTGCTCACCAACGACATCGGCCGGCTGCGTCCGGGGGCGGGTCTGTATTCGCCGATGTGCGCACCACACGGCGGGATCCTCGATGACCTGACGGTCTTTCGTCTGGACGAGGAGCGGTATCTGCTGATCGTGAACGCTGCGACGGCGGACAGCGATTATCGCTGGATCGCCACTCACACCCGAGGCGCAGAAGCGACGGACCGATCCGCGGAGTTCGCCCTGCTCGCACTGCAGGGCCCGCGGGCCCAGTCCATTCTGCAGCGGCTGACGCGCGCGGACCTGACGGGGCTGCGGGCGTTTGCGATGCTCGACGGGATCGATGTCGCCGGCGCCCGCGCGTTCATCTCTCGCACCGGCTACACGGGAGAGGACGGGTTCGAGATCGGTTGTCCCTGGGATTCCGCGCCGGCGATCTGGCAGACGTTGATGGATGCCGGCCGCTCCGACGGCCTTGTGCCGGTCGGCCTCGGCGCCCGCGACACGCTGCGGCTGGAAGCGGGGTTCATGCTGTACGGCACCGACATCGATGAGACCACGACGCCGCTGGAAGCGCCGCTGGCGTGGACGGTGAAGTGGGAGAAAGGCGACTTCGCGGGCCGGGGGGCGCTGGAGGAGCAGAAGGCGCGGGGGGTAGCCCGCAAACTGATCGGTTTTGAGATGCTCGACCGCGCGATCGCCCGCCACGGCTACCCGCTCACCGCGGGGGCGACCCCGGTGGGGGCGGTCACCAGCGGCACGTTCGGGCCATGGGTGAACAAGGGCATCGGGATGGGGTATGTTGAGAGGGCGGCGGCAGTGCCGGGCGCGGCGCTCGAGGTCGAAATCCGCGGCAAGGCCGCGCGCGCCGTCGTGGTAAAGTTGCCGTTCTACAGGCGAAATACGGGATAAGAGCGATAACGGCGATAAGAACCAGAACCTGAAGAGTGTTCCGACTATCGCTGCGATCGCCTTTATCGCTGTGATCGCGCAGATTTTGATGGGAGAGGACAGCCGAGTGTACCCCGAGAACCTTCGGTATTCCGCTGAACATGAATGGGCCCGTGTCGAAGACGGGCGCATTCGCGTCGGTATCACCAAATTCGCGGCCGACCGGCTCAGCGACGTGGTGTTCATCGAGCTGCCGGCCGTGGGCGCCGCGGTGACGTATCTGGAACCGTTTGGAGTGATCGAATCGGTGAAGGCGGTCTCCGACCTCTATGCGCCGGTCAGCGGGCGGGTGGTCGAGGTGAATGCCGCGCTGACCGACAGTCCAGAAGTCATCAACAGCGATCCGTACGGATTGGGGTGGATGATCGTCGTGGAGCCGGAGGACGCCGGTGAACTCGAGAAGCTGATGGACGTCACGCAGTATCTCGCCGCGATCGGGGAGGCAGGCGCGTGACCGCGCGGCAGAAGGGTGTGGAGGTCGAGGCGGCGGCGCCCCCACGCCGCCAGCACAAATATATCCCGGCGACGGACGCCGAGCGGGAGGCGATGCTGGCCGCCATTGGAGTGCCGTCCGTGGACGCGCTGTTTGCCGACATCCCGAAGTCGGTGCGCCTCGGCCATGCGCTCGACCTGCCGCCCGCGCTCAGTGATCCGGATCTGATCCGCCATCTGCGGGCGCTCGCTGCGCGGAACGTTGACTGTGACCGTGCAACTTGCTTCCTGGGAGCCGGGGCCTATGACCACTACGTGCCCAGTGTGGTCTGGCACCTCGCCGGCCGCGGCGAATTCCTGACCGCGTATACGCCCTACCAGGCCGAGCTCATGCAGGGTGAGCTGCAGGCGGGCTACGAGTATCAGAGCATGCTGTGCGCGCTGACCGGCATGGATGTCGCCAACGCCTCGATGTACGACGGCGCCTCGGCAACCGCCGAGGCCGCGGTGATGGCGAAAGACCTCACCAGGCGCGAGCAGATTGTCGTCAGCACCGCGGTCCATCCCGAATACCGTGAGGTGCTGCGGACCTACACCGAGCCGTTGGGCCTGACGATCGTCGAGGTGCCGCATCTGGCGGGCTACACGGCAGTGCGGCGTGTGGCCGAGGCGTGTACGGATCGCACCGCCGCCGTGATCATCCAGCAGCCGAACTTTTTCGGTGGGCTGGAACGCACCGAGGCGCTGGCCACGCTCGCGCACGAGCGCGGCGCCCTGCTGGTCTGCGCGATCGCGGAGCCGCTGTCGCTGGGGCTGCTCAAGCCGCCGGGCAGTTGGGGCGCGGACATCGTCGCCGGCGAGGGTCAGCCCCTGGGCAACCACCTCAATTTCGGCGGGCCGTTTCTGGGGATGCTCGCCACGCGGCAGGAATTCGTGCGGCGGATGCCCGGCCGGCTGGTCGGTGCGACCGTGGACACCGACGGCCGCCGCGGCTTCGTGCTCACCCTGCAGACCCGGGAGCAGCACATCCGGCGGGAGAAGGCGACCAGCAACATCTGCACGAACGAGGCGCTGCTGGCGCTGGCCTCCGCGATCTACATGGCGGCCGTGGGCAAGCAGGGCTTCCGCCGGGTCGCGGAGCTGAACCTGCACAAAGCGGCATACGCCAAAGACGTCATCGCCGGCATCCCGGGATACCGGGTGGCGTTCGAGGGACCGACATTCAACGAGTTTGTGATCCGCACGCCGGTTGACCCCGTCGAACTCAACCAACGCCTCGCGGACCACGACATCCTCGGCGGGGCACCGCTGGGCCGCTGGTATCCCGACCTGGCCGACGGCTGGCTGCTCTGTGTGACCGAGCAGCGAACCCGAGGGGAGATCGACCGCCTCGTGTCGGTGTTGAGACAGGTGCGATGACCAACCCGTCCGAGCGAGACTTCCCCCTGATCTTCGAGCTCACCGAGCCGGGCCGCGTGGGGTCCTCGTACCCGGACCTCGATGTTCCCGGTCGGCCGCTGGAGACCTTAGGGATTTCGCGCGAGGACCTGCGCGAAGAACCGCCGGCACTGCCCGAGGTGAGCGAGCTCGACGTGGTGCGTCACTACACCCGCCTGTCGCACCGCAACTTCAGCATCGACGAAGGCTTCTACCCGCTCGGGTCGTGCACGATGAAGTACAACCCGAAGATCCATGAAGACGTGGCCCGCCTCAGCGGGTTCGCCCGCCTCCACCCGTACGCGCCGGTTGAACAGGCCCAAGGGGCGCTGCAGCTGCTCTGGGAGCTCGAGCGTCTGCTGGGCGAGGTCAGCGGGATGGACCGGGTCACCTTCCAGCCCGCGGCGGGGGCCCAGGGCGAGCTGACCGGTCTGCTGATGATCCGGGCGTACTTCGCCGCGCGAGGCGAGCGGCGCACCAAGGTCATCGTCCCCGACTCCGCCCACGGCACCAACCCCGCCACCGCGTCGATGGTCGGCTATCAGGTGATCACGGTGAAGTCCGATGCGCGGGGCAACATCGACACCCGGGCTCTGCGCGCGGCGATGGATGACTCCGTCGCCGCGTTGATGCTGACCAACCCCAACACGCTGGGGTTGTTCGAAGAGAACATCGTCGACGTCGAGGAGATCGTGCACGGCCGCGGCGGCCAGATGTACATGGACGGGGCGAACTTCAACGCCATCCTGGGCGTGACCAAGCCCGGCGATCAGGGCTTCGACGTGATGCACTTCAACCTGCACAAGACGTTCACCACGCCGCACGGCGGCGGCGGGCCCGGCGCCGGCGCGGTGGGGGTGAAGGCGCACCTGACGCCGTTTTTGCCGCTGCCCACGGTGGAACGCGACGGTGAGCGGTACCGGCTGGATTTCGACCGCCCGCAGTCGATCGGCAAGATCCGCTCGTTCTACGGCAACTTCGGAAATCTGGTCCGCGCCTATGCCTACGTCCGGTCGATGGGCGCCGCCGGGCTGCGCCAGATCGCCGAGACCGCGGTGCTGAACGCGAACTACATGCTGGCGCGGCTGCGCCGCGGATTCGATGTCCCCTACGACCGCATCTGCAAGCACGAGTTTGTGATCGCCGGCACCCGCCAGAAGAAGCGCGACGGGGTGACGACGAAAGACATGGCCAAGCGCATCCTCGACTATGGCTTCCATGCCCCCACGATCTACTTCCCGCTGATTGTCGATGAAGCGATCATGATCGAGCCCACGGAAACCGAGAGCAAGCGCACGATGGACGCGTTCGTCGATGCGATGCTGGCGATCGACGCGGAGGCATCGCAGCATCCCGATCTGGTGAAGACCGCTCCGCACACGACGGTCGTGAAGCGCCTCGACGAGGTCCGTGCCGCCCGGCACCCCGACTTGCGCTGGAAACCCAACTAACGATGTCCGATCTCCGATCTCCGGTGTCCGCCACACCCGCCTGCGGACATCGGACCTCGGACCCCGGACACCGAGCACGTTAAGCGATGCCTCAGGCTCAAGGGCCCGCGCCCATCGGTATGGCGGACATCACCGCCGCTCGAGATCGCATCGTCCCCTACGTCCGTGTCACGCCCGTGCTGCCCCTTTCGGACGGTGTGTTGCTGAAACTCGAGAACCTGCAGGTCACCGGGGCGTTCAAGGCGCGCGGGGCCTTCAACCACGTGCTGGCCCTCCGCGAGCAGTGCAGCGGTGGGGTCATCACCGCGTCGTCGGGCAACCACGGCCAGGCCGTCGCGTATGTCGCGCAGCACCTGGGCATCCGGGCCGTGGTCGTCGTGCCCGACAACGTGATCGACACGAAAGCGGAGGGGATCCGGCGCTATGGGGCCGAGCTCGTCCGCCACGGCCGCTACGCCGGCGAGCGCACGGTCTACGCGCGCGAACTGGCCGCCGCCCGCGGGCTGCATTACATTCCCTCCTACGATGATCCCTACGTGATGGCGGGTCAGGGCACGATCGGTCTGGAGATTGCCGAACAATGTGACGCCCGCGTCGTCTACGTGCCGGTCAGCGGCGGCGGGCTGATCTCCGGCGTGGCGACCGCGATGAAACATCTCCGGCCGGCCATAACAGTCATCGGCGTCGAGCCTGCCGGGGCGCGCCGGTTTGCGGCGTCACGGGCTGCGGGGAAACCGCTGGCCCTGCCGGGCGCCGACACGATCGCCGACGGGCTGCGGGTGCTGGAACCGGGGACCCTGACGTGGGCGGCGACCAATCGGTACGTGGATGAGTTCGTCGCAGTAACTGATGACGAGATGCTCGCGGCGATCCGCCGCCTCTTGTTCGATGCCCACATACTGGTAGAACCTTCCGGGTCCGTCGGCGCGGCGGCAGCCCTTCGCCGGGCCATGGCGGGGTGGGCCGTGGCCGTGATCAGCGGCGGGAACATCGACCCAACCCTGCTTTCATCCCTGCTTTAACGACTCAATTCCTCACCAGTCCAGTTCCGCGAAGACGAAAAACCCCGAAACTGAGAGATATCTGGCGCAATTGGGAGGAAACCGCGCAATACGTACAATTGTTCGCTATATTCGCCGTCCTGGGACGGGGCGAGAGGTTGATGTTCGTACATATGTTCGCAGTACTATTAGTACCGGAGGTGAGCCATGTCAACGCCCCTGACCGACAGGCAACGCGAAATCCTAGAGCACATCGCCACGTCGATCCGCCGCAGTGGGATCGTGCCATCCGTTCGGGAAATTGGACAGGCTCTGGGGATGCGCTCTCCATCGACGGTGCATCAGCACCTGATGGCGCTGGAGCGAAAGGGCTACATCAAGCGGTACGGCGACCGCATGCGAGTGCTGGAGGTGCTCGACCGGTCGGTGCTGCCCGGCAGAGACGACGTCACCCACCTGCCCCTGGTCGGCCGGGTCTCTGCCGGCCTTCCCCTGCTCGCCCACGAGAACATTGAAGAACTGATCCCCGTCCCCCGGAAGATGGTGGGCTGGCAGGAAGAGTGTTTCTTGCTGACCGTGCGGGGCGACAGCATGATCAACGCCGGTATCTTCGACGGTGACCTGGTCATCGTACATTCGCAGCCCACCGCGGATCCCGGAGAGATCGTCGTCGCGCTGCTCGGCGAGGAGGCCACCGTGAAGCGGCTGGCCTATCGGGACGCGCGCCCCCGCCTGCTGCCGGAAAATCCGGCCTACGCGCCGATCGAGGGTGAGTTCGAGGTCATCGGCAAAGTGGTTGGGCTGCTGCGGAAGTTCTCGGGCGCGTTCTCATGAGCGTGCGCGCGGTCGCCAGGGTTGCACCTCATCGCCGCTGGGCAAAATACCCGCAGCCCGATGCACAGGTCATTGCGTGGCCGTCCCGCAGGGCGCGGACGTGGTGGGCGCGTTTCGCGGATGACCGTGAGCTTGCCGGACTGAAGCTGATCATCGTCGGCATCCTCGTGCTGGCTGTGATGATGCTGGAGGTGCCCTGGTAGGTGATGATCCGGCCGCAGACGTACGACTTGTTCATCAGCGCAGTTGCGCGCGACGGCCGCAGCGCGGCAGGCACAGTCCTGCGGGGCAGCGCGGGTACCACGCTGCGCGTCACCAGCCGGGGCTTCGGCGCCATCCCGAGAGTGCAGGCATCGTACCGGACCCTGCTGCGCGCGCTGTGGCACGCCCGCAGCGTTGGTGCCCGCCGTCTGCGGGTCTACACCGACGACGCAGAACTCGTCGCCGAATTGGACGGACAGGTCGACGTGCCCGCTGAGCACATCGGCCTGCACCTGCAAGTGCGGGCGATGCTGAATGCCTATCGCTGGAGCTCGGTCCAGCTGATTCCACGACAACAGAACAGCGAAGCCGCGCTGGCCGCAGCCGACGCCCTGGAGCGCCAGGCCGTTGCCGGGGCCGAGGCCGATGAGGTGGAAACCCTCCCCCTGTGGTTGTCCTCGGAACTCACCGCGACCGGCATGGGGCGTGTAGCCAGGTAGGTCCTCGTCCGCCACTCAGAGAAGTTCTGCCTTCGCTTTCCGTACACGCAGGTCGCTGATTCGCCTGTTCGCATCCATGGGGGAACGAGACGCCCGCCCATTGCTAGCAGAAGGCGAGGAGCTGCTCGCCGCGGGGGACTACGCGGGGGCGCAGCGGGCGTTCGAACGGGCCGTCGAGGCCGCGCCGAGCCTGGCGCTCGCCTACAGCAAACTCGGCGTGGCGCTGGCCCATCAGGAACAGCACGACGCCGCCATCAGCCAGTTCTCCAAGGCGCTCCAACTTCACCCCGGCTACGCACCCGCATATAGCAATCTCGGCAATGCGTACAAGGCGAAGGGCATGCTGCCCGAGGCGATCGCCGCCTACCAGCGGGCCCTGGCGATCGATCCTGACTACTGGGTCGCCCATCAAAACCTGGGGGTCCTCTACAAGGAGATGGGGCGGATCGCGGAGTCGGTCGACGAACTGAAGAAGGCCGCGCGGCTGTCGATCCGCCAGCGAGGAAAGACGGAGCCTGACAGGTCTCCCCGCAGCGGATGTCTGGGGCCCGCGACCATCCTGACCATGAGCCTGCTGGGCGGGGCACTCATCGTCCTCGCCGCCGCCGGCCTCTTCTAACGCTCCTGGCGCGAGGGTTAGTGCAGCCGCCGCACCATCCGGACGGCCGTGCCGCGTCCACGTCGGTCGGGATGCATGATCTCCACCTGGTCCATCAACTGGCCGATGATGAACAGCCCGCGTCCGCCCGCGCTGCGAGCCGGAAGGGACGCGGGAATGGTCGGGGCCGACGTAACCGGTTTCCCATGATCGTGCACGGTGAGCGTGAGTTGGCCGTCATCGTAGATGACATCGAGTCCGATGGGACCGATCTGTCCGCCGTAGGCGTGGAGGCGGGCATTGGCGAGCGCCTCGCCCAAGGCGATCTCGATCTCGCGCGCGGCGTGTTCCGAAGCGCCCTCCATCCGCGCGACGGCATAGAGCATCTTGCGGGCGGCACGGAGTGCCTCGGGTCTGGTATCGAGACGGAGAGAAATCGTCCAAGACACGTGGGCACCGATGATTTTGCACCGACGGTCGGGGCTTCAAACGCTCCCCCTGCCGGGGCGCCGGCCGCACCCGCCGAGGTGAGCGCACGTTGACCCCCGCACGACTCCGGCCGCCGCGGCCGTCGGCGCCCTGGCCTGCGTTGTGGCTGCGGCCATTTGTCCCTTAGCCGGCGCCGGGGCGCACGGTATAATGCAACAGGATAGGAAGGCGGAATAGATGGCCGCGGTGGTGCGTTCCAAGACAATGGTGGGAACTGAGGAGGTCAATCAGACGATGGGAAATGCCCAGCACGTGAACGAGAAGGAGTTCGGCGCCCAGGTCCTGCAGTCCGACGTCCCGGTGCTGGTGGACTTCTGGGCCGAGTGGTGCGCGCCGTGCCGGATGATTGCGCCGATCGTAGAGGATTTCGCCACTGAGTACGCCGGCCGGCTGAAGGTGGTCAAGGTTGATGTCGACAACAACGGCGGCATTGCCCACACGTACTCGATCATGAGCATCCCGACCCTGGGGGTCTTCAAGGGTGGCGAACTGGTCGAGCGCATCGTCGGCTACATGCCCAAACAGGAACTCAAGCGGCGGATCGATGCCGCCATTGGACAGCGGGTGTCCTGAAGAACGCGAGCAGGCGAACAAGCGAACACAGAACGAAGGAATGACGAACGGGGCCCAGCGTCGGGTCCCGTTTGCTTTGTGTTCCGTCTGCTCGCCTGTTCGCGTGTTCGCGTCTGTCAGTGGCCCTGTGCCTGGAGCCACCGTTCCGCATCGATCGCCGCTTCGCAGCCGTATCCCGCGGCGGTGACCGCCTGGCGGTAGGTGTGGTCGTGGACGTCGCCGGCGGCGAAGACCCCTTCGACGCTGGTATAGGATCGCTTCGTGCGCCGGATGTACCCATTCTCGTCCATCTCCAACTGGTCCTCGAACAACCCGGTGTTGGGTGTGTGCCCGATGGCCACAAAGACGCCGTCGGTGGACCGCTCGTCGTCCTCGCCGGTGCGGACGTCCCTTAATCTGACCGCCCGGACCTTCCCATCGCCGACGATGTCGGTCAGCACGGTATTCCACCGGAAATCAATCCGCTCGTTGGCCAGCGCGCGCTCTTGCAAGATCTTGCTGGCCCGCAGCGCGTCCCGGCGGTGAACCACGGTCACCGCGCGCGCCACCTTCGAGAGGTAGAGGGCTTCTTCCATGGCGGTGTCCCCGCCGCCGACGACGATGACATCCCGGCCGCGGAAGAAGAAGCCGTCACAGGTCGCGCACGTGCTGACCCCCCGGCCCATCAGCCGCTGCTCTCCAGGCAGCCCGAGCAGCTTGGCCTTCGCCCCGGTGGCGAGGATCAGCGCCCGGGCTTCGTAGCGGTCGCCGCTTTGCACGGTGACGGCAAACGGTCGCACCGAGAGATCGATGGCAGTGGCGTCCTCGGTCACGAACTCCGCGCCGACCCGCTGGGCCTGCGCGCGCATCGCCGCCATCAGGTCGGGACCCAGGATGGGATCCGCGAACCCGGGGTAATTCTCGACCTCGGTGGTGAGCATCAACTGGCCGCCGGCCTCGACGCCTTCGATGACCAGCGGCCGCAGCTCGGCCCGGGTGGTGTAGATCGCGGCCGCGAGCCCGGCCGGACCCGAGCCCAGAATGATCACGTTGCGCGGAGTAGACGTCGTCACCCTCGCTGGAACGCCTGCGGTGCGTGCGTTATTCCTTCGGCCCGGTATGCGGCGCCCCTGCGCCGCAGCCCTATGACAACACCATTGATAAGGATATTGACATCCCCACGCCCACCTCTCTACACTGGAGGGTGGAGATGGCTCACGTGAAGACGAAACACGACAACCTGCCGGTGTACGTGATCAGCATTGCGGCCGATCTGACGGGCACGCACCCGCGGACGCTGCGAATCTACGAGGAAAAGGGACTGGTCCAGCCCGCGAGGCGCAACAACAACCGGCTGTATTCGGACCAGGACCTGGAGCGGGTGCGCCTGATCCGGCACCTCACGCAGGAGATGGGGTTGAACCTCGCGGGCGTGAAAGTGCTGCTGGAAGTGTCCGAGCGGCTGGAGTACAAGAATTCGCGCCAGGCGATATCCTGGGTGTTTCGACAAACCGTCCGAAGGAGGCGAGTACCATGAGCATCATCCGCTGGGATCCGTTCGACGACCTCGCGTCCCTGCGCGAGTCGATGGACAAACTGTTCGAGGAGTTCGTGACCCGGCGCCCCGCGCCCCGGGGACCGGTGATGGCGGTGTGGCAGCCCGCGGTCGAGGTCTTCGACACCGAGCACGACATTGTCGTGCGCGCGGAGCTTCCCGGCATCGATCCGAAGGATGTCGAGATCACGGTCACCGAGGACGTCCTGACCATCAAGGGGCAGGCCAAGCAGCAGCAGGAAGAGAAGGGTCAGAACTACTTCCGCCGTGAGCTGCGCTACGGGGCGTTTGTCCGGTCGCTGGCCCTGCCCGGAGGCGTGCAGGGCGACCAGGCCAAGGCCATATACCGGAACGGCATCCTGGAGATCCGGGTTCCCAAGACTGAGAAGGCCAAGCCCAAGAGCGTGAAGGTGGACGTAGAGTAATCGGACGGGCATCGGGCCTCGGGCGCCGGGCCACGAACAGACGGCACGTCGAAAACCCGACCCCCGAAGCCCGGCAATTCTAGAGAGGAGTCGCCGCACATGGCAAAGGTAGTCGGCATCGATCTCGGCACGACCAACTCGGTGATCTCTGTCGTCATCGGCGGCGAGCCCCAGGTGATCCCTAACGCCGAGGGCAGCCGCCTCACGCCGTCCGTCGTGGCGTTCACGAAGACGGGGGAGCGGCTGGTGGGGCAGATGGCCAAGCGCCAGGCCATCCTCAACCCCGAGAATACCGTGTCTTCGATCAAGCGGTTCATGGGACGGCGATACGCTGAGGTCGAGACCGAGCGCCGCATGGTCCCCTATAAGGTTCAGGAGGGACCCAACGGCATGGCCGTGGTCTCCCTGCCCGCCGCCGGCAAGACGTTTACGCCGGAAGAGATCTCCGCGATGATCCTCCAGAAGCTGAAGACCGACGCGGAGGCGTACCTCGGCGACAAAGTCACCGATGCGGTGATCACCGTACCCGCGTACTTCAACGACGCGCAGCGCACCGCGACCAAGAACGCCGGGGAGATCGCGGGATTGAAGGTCATGCGCATCATCAACGAGCCCACCGCGTCCGTGCTCGCCTACGGGCTGGAGAAGAAGGGCGGGGAAACCGTCCTCGTCTTCGATCTTGGCGGCGGCACGTTCGACGTCTCGATCCTGGAGATCGGCGACGGCGTGTTCGAGGTCAAGGCGACGTCCGGCGATACGCACCTTGGCGGCGACGACTGGGACGAGCGGATTGTGAACTGGCTCGCCGACCAGTTTAAGCGCGAGAACGGCATCGACCTGCGGCAGGACCGCCAGGCGCTGCAGCGGCTGCGCGAGGCAGCGGAGCGCGCCAAGGTCGAACTCTCCACGGTCTCGCAGACCACCATCAACCTGCCGTTTATCACCGCCGACGCCACCGGTCCCAAGCACCTCGACTACGTGCTGACGCGCGCCAAGTTCGAGGAGATGACGGCGGATCTGGTGGAGCGCTGCATCGGACCGTTCAAGCAGGCGCTGGGCGACGCGAAACTAAGCGAGAAGGATCTGAACGAAGTCATTCTCGTCGGCGGCGCGACGCGCATGCCGATGATCCAGGAAGTGGTGCGCCGGCTGACCGGGCGCGATCCCAACAAGGAAGTGCACCCCGACGAGGTCGTCTCCGTGGGGGCGGCCATCCAGGGCGGCGTGCTGGCGGGAGATGTGCGCGAAGTTGTGCTGCTCGACGTCACCCCGCTGTCGCTGGGCGTCGAGACCCTGGGCGGCGTCATGACGCCCTTGATCTCGCGCAACACGACGATCCCCACCCGCAAGAGCGAGGTGTTCACCACCGCGGCAGACGGGCAAACGCAGGTGGAGATCCACGTGCTGCAGGGTGAGCGCCAGATGGCCAAGGACAACCGCACGCTGGGCCGGTTCATCCTCGACGGCATCCCGAGCGCGCCGCGGGGCATCCCGAAGATTGAAGTGACGTTTGATATCGACGCCAACGGCATCCTCGACGTGAAGGCGAAGGACACCGCGTCGGGCCGGGAGCAGAGTATCAAGATCACCGGAACCTCGACGCTGTCCAAGGACGAAGTGGACAAGATGGTCAAAGAGTCCGAGCGCTTTGCGGAGGAAGACCGCAAGACGCGCGACCGCGCCGAGACCCGCAACCGCGGCGATTCGCTCGTCTACCAGACCGAGCGGATGCTGCGCGACGTAGGGGACAAGATTTCCGCGGACGAACGGCAGCAGGTCGAGGCCAAGCTCGCCGACCTCAAAGACGCGATGGGCGGGGAGGATCTGGACCGCATCAACCGCGCCATCGACGCGCTGCAGCAGGCCAGCTACAAACTGGCCGAGGCGATGTACGCCAAGACCGGCAGCGCGGCGGGTGCGGCCGGCGGCGCGGCTCCGCCCGGGGGCGGCGCGCCGACCGATGGTGGGGAGACCAAGAGCGATGAAGTGATCGACGCCGACTTTAAGAGGAAAGACCAGCAATAACTGCGGGAACGCGGGAACAGGGGGAACGCGGAAGTGCGCGATCCCGCGGTCTCGTGTGTGAGGTGAACAATGGACGAACGTAAGGACGACACGCCGACGGCCCCCGAAGAGGCCGGCCTGGAGACGGAGACGCTCGAGTCGCTGCGCGCACAGGCGGCGCGCTACCGGGAGGAGGCCGAGCGCAACTGGCAGCAGTTCCTCCACGCCGCGGCCGACCTGGAGAACTACAAGAAGCAGGCGGCCCGCCAGCGCGACGATGCCGTGCAGCGCACGAGGCATTCGCTGCTCTACATCATCCTGGGCGTGGTGGACAACCTGGAGCGGGCGCTGGAGCACGCTCCGGACACCGGCGGCGACGCAATCGTGGAAGGCATTCGGATGACCCACCGGCAGGTGCTGGAACTGCTGTCCGGCCTCGGGGTGCGGCCGATGGAAGCGGCCGGGATGACGTTCGATCCCAAATACCACGAGGCCGTCGACGTGGTCTCCGCCGCCTCCGTGCACAGCGCTCCCGGTACCATCGTCGGCGAAGTACAGAAGGGCTATCTGCTCGACAGCGAAGTGCTGCGGCCGGCGAAGGTCAGAGTGGCCAAGTAATTCGAATGGATTTCAAAGACTACTACAAAATCCTCAGCGTCGCTCGCAACGCTGATCAGAAGACGATCACCGCGGCATTCCGCAAGCTGGCCCGCCAGTATCATCCCGACGTCAACAAGGACAAGAGCGCCGAGGACCGGTTCAAAGAGGTCAATGAAGCCTACCAGGTGCTGGGCAAGCCCGACGCCCGCGCCAAGTATGACCAGATGTTTGACGCCTACCAGCACGGCGGCGCGAACTGGCAGGAGATGTTCGGGCAGGGCGGCGCGTATCAGCAGGCGCCCGGCGGGTGGACGGTCAGTTACGGCAGCGCGGAAGATCTGGAAGATCTCCTCGGCGGCGCGGGCGGGTTCAGCGATTTCTTCCGCCAGTTCTTCGGCGGCGCCACCTCACGCGGCCGAGCGGCCCAGACGGGGCGGGCGCGCGTCGGGACGATGCCGCCCGACGCGCCCGAAGCCCATGCCACACTGGAGATCACGCTCGAAGATGCTTATCTGGGAGCGCAGAAGTCGCTGCAAGTGCAGGTGAACGGCGCCTCCCAGCACATCGAGGTGACCATTCCCAAGGGCATCCACACTGGACAGACGATCCGCCTGCCTGCCGCGGTCGACGGAGCCGACCTGTTCCTGACCATCAAAGTTCAGCCGCACCCCCGCTTTGAACCTCGGGGGGACGACGTGCTGACCGAGGTGCCGATTCCCCTGACCGATGCGGTGTTGGGTGCCACGATCGAGGTGCCGACGCTGGGCGGGCGGGCCGAGATGACGGTTCCACCGGAGACCCAGAACGGCCAGCTGTTCCGGCTGCGCGGGCAGGGGATGCCGAGGCGCACCGGCGGCGCAGGCGACCAGCTGGTGCGCATCAAGGTCATGGTGCCCAGGAAGCTGACGCCGCGAGAACGCGAACTCTTTGAGGAGCTACGCAGGTTACGGCAGAAACCGTGATCGTCTTGTAAGGAGACGACCGAATGAGCATTCGGTTCGACAAGTTCACGGAGAAGGCGCAAGAGGCGCTGTTGAGCGCGCAGGAACTGGTGAAGCGCGACCGGCACGCGCAGATGGACACAGAGCATCTGCTGCTGGCCCTGCTGGACCAGCCGGGCGGAGTCGTGCCGGAGGTGATGAATGCGGCCGGGGCCAATGCGGCCGCGCTGAGGGGGCGGCTGAGTGCGGAACTCGCCCGGCTGCCCAAGGTGCGCGGCGGGCAGGATCAGCAGGGACTCTACATGGGTCCACGGCTGCGGAAGGCCGTCGAGCTCAGCCAGCAAGAGGCCGAGCGCATGCACGACGAGTTCGTCAGCACGGAACACCTGCTGCTCGCCATCGCCGCATTGCGCGAGGGCCCGGCTTCAGACCTGCTCAGCGAGGCGGGGCTGGACCCGGAGAAACTCCTGCGCGCGATCCAGGACGTGCGGGGCAGCCAGCGGGTGACCGATCCGAACCCGGAAAGCAAATACCAGGCGCTGGACAAGTACGGGCGGGACCTCACCAAACTCGCCGCCGCGGGCAAGCTCGATCCCGTGATCGGGCGTGATGAGGAAGTCCGCCGCGTCGTGCAGGTGCTGTCGCGGCGCACCAAAAACAACCCCGTGCTGATCGGCGATCCCGGCGTCGGCAAGACGGCGATCGTGGAAGGTTTGGCCCAGCGCATCGTGCGGGGCGATGTCCCCGAAGGTCTCAAGCGCAAGCGCGTCGTGCAGCTGGATCTGGGCGCGCTGGTGGCCGGCACCAAGTTCCGCGGCGAGTTCGAGGAACGGCTAAAGGCGGTGCTCAAGGAAATCACCGACAGCTCCGGCGAGATCATCCTCTTCATCGACGAACTGCACACGGTTGTGGGCGCCGGCGCCGCGGAAGGTGCGATCGACGCCTCGAACATGCTGAAGCCGATGCTGGCGCGCGGTGAGCTGCACACCATCGGCGCGACGACCCTGGACGAGTACCGCAAGCATATCGAGAAAGACGCCGCGCTGGAGCGGCGGTTCCAGCCCATCCTGGTCGGCGAGCCGTCGGTCGAAGAGACCATCTCCATCCTGCGCGGGCTGAAGGAACGGTACGAGGTCCATCACGGCGTGCGCATCACCGACGCCGCCGTGATCGCCGCGGCCACCCTGTCGGACCGCTACATCAGCGACCGGTTTCTTCCGGACAAGGCGATCGACCTGATCGACGAAGCGGCCAGCCGGCTGCGCATGGAGATCGACAGCAAGCCGGTGGAGCTCGACGAGATCGACCGCCGGATCATGCAGCTGGAGATCGAGCGCCAGGCGCTGCGGAAGGAGATCGACGCGGCCAGCCGCGACCGGCTGGAGAAGCTGGAGCAGGAACTCGCCGCCCTGAAGGACGGCAGCGACCGCCTGCGCGGGCAGTGGGAGGATGAGAAGCGGGCCATCGCCGGCCTGCGCGAGACCAAGGAACGCATCGATGTGGCGCGACATCAGATCGAGGACGCGGAGCGCACGGCCGATCTGGAGGCGGCGGCGCGCCTGCGCTACGGTACGCTGCGCGACCTCCAGCAGCAGCTGGAGCGTCAGGAGCAGGCGCTGGCGCAGCTGCACGAAGGTCAGCGGCTGTTGAAGGAAGAGGTCGACGCCGAAGACATCGCCGAGGTGGTCAGCAAGTGGACGGGCATTCCGGTGACCCGGTTGATGGAAGGGGAAATGCAGAAGCTGCTGACGCTGGAAGGACGGCTGCACGAGCGGGTGGTCGGTCAGGATGACGCCGTCTCCGCCGCCTCCGACGCGATCCGCCGCGCCCGGGCCGGCATGAAAGATCCGCGCCGGCCGATTGGGTCCTTCCTGTTCCTGGGGCCGACCGGCGTCGGCAAGACGGAACTGGCCCGCGCGCTGGCGCAGGAACTCTTCGACGATGAAGATGCGATGGTGCGCATCGACATGTCCGAGTATCAGGAGAAGCATACGGTGGCGCGCCTGATCGGCGCTCCCCCCGGCTACGTCGGGTACGAGGAAGGCGGTCAGCTCACCGAGGCCGTGCGGCGCCGCCCGTACCGCGTCGTTCTGCTCGACGAGATCGAGAAGGCCGCCCCCGACGTGTTCAACATCCTCCTACAGATCCTCGAAGACGGCCGGCTGACCGACGGGCACGGGCGCACGGTGGACTTCAAGAATACGGTCATCATCATGACCAGCAACCTGGGCAGCCAGTACCTGCTGAACCTGGATCCGGACAACGCCGCGGGGTTCGAGATGGCCCGCGTGCAGGTTCTGGACGAGCTGCGTCGCGCATTCCGGCCGGAGTTCCTGAACCGGATCGACGAGACCATCGTGTTCCAGCCGCTGTCCGGCAAACAGCTGGAAGAGATCGTCGGCCTGCAGCTGCGGCTGCTGCGCGAGCGGCTGGCGGGATCCAAGATCACCCTGGAGGTCACCGACAAGGCGCGGGCCCACCTGGCGCGGGAGGGCTACGATCCCGATTTCGGCGCGCGCCCATTGCGGCGCCTGATCCAGCGCGAGGTGGAGAACCGCCTGGCCAAAGCCGTCCTCGCCGGCGAGCTGCGGGAGGGATCCACCGCCGTCGTCGACTACGAGAACGGAGAGATCAGGATCACCACGGAGCAACCGGCGCTGACATCTAACTGACGTCTTGTTGCGGCCCATTTCGTCTTGTCGCGTCTCTTTGCGTCGGCAACGTCTGGTGACTCAACAAGACGCGAGAAGACGCAAGAAGACGCAGGAGACGAAGCGGGGTTCCCGCCGATTCTGGAACTGATCGTATTTGTGAGTGGAGCGGTGCTTCTGGCGCTGGAGATTGTGGCCAGCCGCGTGATTGCGCCGTATTTCGGCAACTCCGTCTACGTGTGGGGCAGCCTGATCGGGGTGTTCCTCGCCGCGCTCTCCGCCGGCTACTATCTGGGCGGCATCGTGGCCGACCGGGCTCCATCGACCGCGCTGTTTTCCGGCATCATCTTCGTGGCGGGACTGCTGGTGTTTCCCGTCCCGCTGTTCGCCCCACGCGTGCTTGAGGCGATCGTCTTCGCGGACTACGGCGCGCGCGGTGGGCCGCTGGTTGCCGCCCTGGCGCTGTTCTTCCTGCCAAGCCTGGTGATGGGGATGGTGTCGCCGTTTGCGGTGCGGCTGCGCGCCCGCACGGTGACGACCATCGGCAACGTCGCGGGGGTGCTGTACGCCCTGTCCACGCTGGGCAGCATTGCGGGCACGCTGCTGGCGGCGTTCGTGCTGCTTGCCTATCTCGGGGTGCGCACCATCATCCATCTGCTGGGCGTGGTGATGATGCTGATGGCGCTGCTGGGGTGGCTGGGGACGCGCCGCCTGCGTGCGGCGGCCGGGGCCGCGATGATCTCGATCCTGCTCGTGACGGGGACCGCACTGGTCGGTCCGGCGCGCTCCCCATCCGGGCAGATCTTTGCGCAGGACACCGTCTACCACCGCATCTCGGTCAGCGACGAAGCCGGCGTGCGGTATCTGCGCCTGGACGACTACTGGCAGAGCGGCATGGACTCGGCCGATCCCCGCCGCACGGTGTTCCCGTACTCGGACTACATGCATCTGCCGCTGGTGCTGCGCCCCGACGCGGCGCGGGTGCTGTTCATCGGCCTGGGAGGAGGCACGGTCCCCAAACGGTACTATGAGGACTACCCGCGGATGGACCTGGAGGTGGTGGAGCTGGACCCGGCGGTGGTGGCTGTGGCGCGGCGATACTTCGGCGTGCCGGATGATGCCCGGCTGCGCATCGCGCCCCTCGATGGGCGGCTCTTCGTCACACGCACCTCCGATCGCTACGACATCATGCTGCTCGACGCGTATCTCATCGACACGATCCCGTTCCACCTGGCCACGCGGGAGTTTTTCCAGACGGCGAAGGCGCGCCTGTCCCCGGGGGGCGCGCTCGCATCCAACGTGATCGGCGCGCTGGCCGGCCCCCAGAGCCGTCTGTTTCGCGCCGTCTACAAGACGTTGACCGACGTGTTCCACACGGTCTATGTCTTTCCGGTCGACTGGCAGCGCTACAACGGCCGCGACGCGATCCGCAACATCATCATCATCGGCACCGATCAGCCAGCGCTGTCTGCGGCCCAGTTCGCCCGTGCGGCCGCTCGCGCGAGGGCGGCGCTGCCGATTACGGTCAGCGGGTTCGCTCGTGCGGCCGGAGATCTGTACGCCGAACCGATCGCGACATCCGATGTCCCCGTGCTCACCGACGACTTCGCTCCGGTGGAGCTCCTCATCCAACGGGGGCGGTGATGAACATGTCGAACAAGGGTTCGGATGGAGAGGCGCGGTTAACCGTCGTTAGCGCAGGTGGTCTATAATTTGCTGTACTATGATCCGCCGGCGACTACCGCCGGGCGGAAACTGGGTAGGGTGTTTCCGGTGCCGGTGCTGAAACTGTTCATAGGGGATGTCGTCCAGACGCGTAAGACCCATCCCTGCGGCAGCGATCGATGGAAGATCGAGCGCCTGGGCGCAGACGTGGGCATCCGCTGCGAAGGCTGCGGCCGGTACGTGCTGATGGATCGGGTCAAGTTTGAACGGCGCATCCGCAGGTTTCTCCAGCGTCCGCCCGAGGCGGGTGTGGGGCCCGCCGTGGGGCAGAAGGAGTCGGAATAGCACAGGTGCGGCACCGTATCTATCCATGGCTCGTCGCCGTCGCCGGCTGGGGGCTCCTGTTTGCCCTGCTGGCGACGACGCCGGTTCCTCCGTTTTCGCTGATCGCCGCGTTCGCGGCGCTGGCGATCGCCACCGAATGGCTGATGGTCCCGCTGCCGCGCGGCGGGTATCAATCCGCCGGGCTGGCCGTGACCGCCGCCGGCCTCGTGACCATCGGCCCCGTGTACACCGCCCTGCTCACGAGTATCGGTGTCATCGTCGGAAACGGACTGCTGCACCGCCGCCCCACCATCAACACCGTCTTCAACAGCGGCCAGTACATCCTCTCCACCCTGCTGGCAGGGGTGGTGTTCCTGCTACTGTATCCCGGGGGCGGCGCTTACCGCAGTCCCGAATTCTCCCGCATCGTCGACGTGACGTTTCTGGTGAGCTTCTTCGCCGGGATCATGGCCTACATCGCGGCCAGCAGCCTGTTTGTCAGCGGGATGATCGCGCCGCTGCGGGGGTCGGACTTTCTGACCGTGCTGCGGACCAACATCCTGTGGGAGACGGTGAACGGCCTGGCATTCGCGACCCTCGGGTTCATCCTGGCACTGATCTACGCACAGGCCCTGCCGCGGGGAGCGGTCGTGTTCGCGCCGCCGCTGCTGATGGTTGGCTACATCCTGATGCTGTACACCACGCGCGAGCACGCCTACCGCGAGCTCGAGGTCGTGGAACGGATCGGACGCGCGCTGGTCGCGCTCGATACGCCGCAGCTGTACGAGAAGATGTACGAGCAGATCAGCCGGGTGATGCCGGCCGATGTCTTCTATGTGGCCCTGTATGCCCCCGGGGCCGCAACGCTGGATATAGAGTATCTGGTGGATTCCGGCGAGCACTTTCCGCCGCAGACCATCCCACTCAACCCCCCGATCCTGGAGATCCTCGGCGGTTCGGCCCCGCAGATGTTCAATCTCACGCCGGACCAGATGGCCGCAGCCGATCCATTAGTGCGGATCGGCCGTGTCGATCGCCGCAGCGCTTCGATGATGTACGCGCCGATCGTGAAGGGAGAGACCGCGATCGGGCTGCTGTCGGTCCAAAGCTATACGTTCCGCGCGTTTACGGATCGCGATCTCCGGCTGATCGAGGCGATCGCCACCCAGGCCGCAACGGCCATCGACAACGCCCGCCTCTTTGAGAGCCGCGCCCGCAGCGTCCAGCGGCTCACCGCGCTGCAGCGCATCACCGCCGGCATCGCCGGGAGCCTGGACATGGACGTGGTGTTGAAAGAGATCGCGATGGGCGCGCGCGAGGTGCTGCAGGTGGACCGCTGCGCGATCTACCTGGGCAACGAGGAGACCGGCCTCGGGGAGGTCTTCACCTACGAACTGCCCGTCGGCTACGTGGACGCCATCCGCCGCATGCTGCGGGCATCGACCAGCGCCATGCGGGAACAGATGCGCCAGCCGCTGTTTGTCGAAGACACACGCACGGATCCTGCCCTGCGCGCGCTGCGCGCCGCGGCGTTTGGCGAAATGCCAGGCGCGCTGGCGCCGATGTGGGAGCGCCTCCCCACGATGGCGGTGCTCCCGCTGCGCTACGCCGATGAGATCCTGGGGGCGCTGACGTTCTACCATGATGCGCCGCGCCGTTACACCGAGGAAGACCGCCGCATGGCGGAGGCCATCGCCGGCCAGGCCGCGATCGCGGTGAAGAACAGTTCGCTGCTGTCACAGGCGCAGCGGCGCGTCGCGGAGATGGATCTGCTCAATCAGGTCGTGATGACGGTGAGCGCCACCCTGGATCCGCAAGAGCGCTTCCGCCGCATCGTGGAAGAGGTATCCAGCCGGTTCGGGTATTCGCACGTCAGCCTCTACCGCCGCGAGGGCGGCAGCATGGTCCTGCAGGCCAACGTGGGGTATGGACAGCCGCGGCTGCGCATCCCGGTGAGCAAGGGTATAATCGGCCGCGTCGCCCGCACCGGCCAGCCGGTGCTGATCCCCGACGTGTCCAAAGATCCCGACTACCTGGCGGGCGATCCGGTCATCAACAGCGAAGCGGCCGTGCCCATCGTCGTGGATAACCGGGTCCTGGGGGTGCTCAACGTCGAGTCCGAGACCGTGCGCGGGCTGGCGCAGAATGATCTGAACCTGATGCAGACGCTGGCCTCGCAACTCGGCGTGGCGATGCGGAACGCCCTGTTGTATGAGGAGACCACACGCGCGCGCGACGAGCTGAAGGTGTTGTACGAGGCCGTGAAAACGATCAGCGGCAGCCTGGAGCTGGAGTCGGTGCTCGAGAGCCTCGTCACCGTGACCTGCCGCGCGTTCGAGTACGAATTCGGCGCCATCCTGCTGGCGGACGAGCGGACCGGCGATCTCACGGTGAACGCGATCTACGGGTACGAGCCCGGGACGGTGGGCGTGCGGGTTCCCTTCGGCAGGGGCATCACCGGATGGGTGCACCGCAGCGGGAAACCGGACGTGGTCGACGACGTGGAAACCGATCCGCGCTACATCGGGGTCAACCCGCTGGTGCGGTCGGAGCTCGCCGTGCCGCTGATCAGCGAGGGACGCGTGATCGGCGTGTTCAATATCGAAAGCACGCAGCCCGGCGCCTTCGGCCAGCGGGACGTGCAGGTGCTCAGCGCGCTGGCCGGGTATGCGGTCATTGCCATCCAGAACGCCCGGCTGTATGAACAGGCCAGGCAGCTCGCCATCACCGACGGCCTCACCGAGCTCTACAACCACCGCTATCTGCACGAGGCGCTGGAGCGCACGCTGGAGCGCACCAACCGCGATGATGCGCAGCTGGCGATCGTGATGCTGGAGATCGACAATTTCAAGCGCTACAACGACACGTACGGACACCAGCGCGGCGACGAAGTCCTGCGCATCGTGGCCGATCTCCTGCGCAAGGGCAGCCGGCCCGGCGATTTCGTGGCGCGGTACGGGGGCGACGAGTTCATGATCGTCCTGCCGTACACGTCCAAAGACGCGGCGCGGGAGATCGCGGAGCGCATCCGGCACACCGTCGAGATCTACTCCTTCCTGCTGGGCGAGAATATCGTCACCGCGGTGACCCTCAGCGTCGGCGTCGCAGCCAGTCCCGACGACGGCGTGACCGTCGACGCCCTGATCGAAGCCGTCGACCGCGCGCAGTACACGGCCAAACGCTCCGGCGGCAACCGGGTGCACCTGGCGCACGTGTACCACTGACTACCGTTGGTCGTTCGTCGTTCGTCGTTGGTCGTGAAGATCAGATCGGGATGACGCCAGTGACGACCAACCACCAACGACCAACGACCAACGGAACTCCCGGCTAATGCCCCTCTCCATCGGAATAGTAGGGTTGCCCAACGCGGGCAAATCCACACTGTTCAACGCTCTGACCACCGCCGGGGCGAGAGTTGCCAGTTTCCCCTTCACGACCATCGAGCCGCACCACGGCATCGCGCCGGTGCCCGATCCACGGCTGGGGGCGGTGGCCGCGATCACGCACCCGGATCGCGTCGTCCCCGCCGCGGTGGAATTTGTCGATGTCGCGGGGTTGGTGCGTGGGGCGGCCGGCGGGGAGGGCCTGGGCAACCAGTTCCTCGCGCATCTCCGCGACGTCGATGCGCTGGCCCACGTCGTGCGCTGCTTCCGGGCGCCGGATGTGCCGCACGTCGAGGGCGATCTCGATCCGGTGCGGGACATTGAGGTGGTGGAGACCGAACTCGCGCTCGCCGACCTGGCGACGGTCGACCGCGAACTGGAGCGGGCGCAGGGACGCATCAAAGCGCACGATCCGGCGGCGGCGGAAGAGCTGGCATCGCTGCATACGGTTCGCGGCTGGCTCCAGCGGGGCGTGCCCGTACGCGCACAGACCGCGGATGAGTCGCTGTCCCGGGTGCTGCGGCCGCTTCGCCTGTTGACCGCCAAACCGGTCTTGTACGTGGCCAACGCTGCCGACACCGATCTCCCCGATGCTGCCGCCGCGGCGCCCGTGCGGCGCTACGCTGCTGAGGCGCAGTCCAGCGTGATCACGCTGTCTGCCGAACTGGAATCGGAAGTCGCCGCGCTCCCCGCGGTCGAGGCGCGGGAGTTCCTGGCGGCTTACGGTCTCAGTGCTCCCGGCCGCGACCGGTTGATGCGCGCCGCCTATGACCTCCTGAATCTGATTTCGTTCTTCTCAACGGCGTCCCGGGAAGTCCGGGCCTGGCCGGTTGTGCGCGGGACGAAAGCGCCGCAGGCCGCCGGAGCGATCCACACTGACATGGAGCGGGGATTCATCCGCGCAGAAGTCATTCCGTGGGACACGTTGACCCAGACGGGGTCGCTCCAACAGGCGAGGGAGCGCGGCGTGCTGCGCATGGAAGGTCGGGACTACGAGATCCGCGATGGGGATGTGATCTATTTCCACTTCACAGCGGGATAACAGCGACCAAGGCGATAACAGCGATGAGGGTCAAGCCGTCGCCCTAGCATATCGCCATGATCGGTAGTGGGTCGATCTGAATGACCGCGGCGGCGGTCTGTCTCGGGGGCGGCCCTCGCTGCGAGTCGGGCGGCTCGGATTGTCACTGCAGGCCTCACGTTCCCTGCCGCGCTCGCCTGCCAAGCTGTAGCTACGGATCACTACGGTCACTTCCGCTGACCGCGACATCGGTGCGGCGATCCTGTGCTTCACG
>DASXUC010000169.1:0-3741 GCA_036505015.1 bacterium
GGCGTCGAGGTGCCCAACCGGCCGTTTTGGCTGCGGGCGCGTCGGTTCGTCTCCGGGGACATGGTGCCGATCGATACGGGGACCACGTACAACGGCTATCCGCACGACATGGGCCGGACCGGCGTGGTGGGCAAGCCGACGCGAGACCAGCAGCGGTTGCACGACGCGAACTGGGAGGCGCACCAGCGGATGCGGGATGCGCTGCGGCCCGGGGTGAAGGCGTCGGAGATCAGCCTCATCAACTTCGCGGTGGCGAAGGAACGCGGCTACGAGAAGATCCACGACCTGCAGGGGCACGGCATCGGGTTCTTTGAAAACGAGTCACCCATCCTCGTCCCCTGGTCGGACGTCGTGATCCGGGAGAACATGGTCATCAACATCGAGTGCCTGATGTACGTCCCGAATTTCGCGTCGTCGCTGATCGAAGATACCTATCTGGTCACGAAGGACGGCGCGGAGTGGTTGACGGAGTCGATCAGCCCCGCCCTCCACGTGGGATAGGGGTTGCCATGGCGCGCGTGGGGCTTGCCGTCGGCTACGATCCGTCCATGACGGTCGGGGAGATGACCTCGTGGATGCGCCTGGCGGACGAGCGCGGGTTCGAGATGGGATTCTTCTCCGAAACCATTCAGCTCGTGCGCGACTCGGTCACCGCGCTCGCCGCCTTCGGATCGGCCACGACCCGCCTGCGGCTCGGCGCCACGCAGGTCGTACGCCTGCGCTCCCCGCTTGTCATGGCGCAGACGCTCGCCGCCCTCGACGAGCTGACCGGCGGTCGAATCGTCCTGGCCCCGGGAGCCTGCACCATCAGCCACGCCAGACGGCACGGGCTCGAGCACGTCGATCCCCCGCTGGCCCTCAGCGAGTGGATCGACTCGATCCGCCGAATCCTTACCGGGGAACGAGTCACCCTCCATGGGCAGGTCGTGCGGCTCGATGATGTCCAGCTGAGCTGGCGGCCCCTGCGGCCCACGATCCCGATGTGGATCGCGGCCACCAGCCGCAAGGGGCTGCAGCTGGCAGGCAGGATCGGCGACGGCGTATTGCTAAATGCCGTCGCGTCCCCCGAGTACACGGCCAACGCCCTCAAGATCGTGCGGCAGGCGGTCGATGCCGCCGGCCGGGACTGGTCGACGTTCGAGGTGGCCCAGATCGTGAACTGCTCCATCGAGGATGACCGCCGCCGGGCCCTGGATGCGATCCGGTGGGAGCTCGCGAGCAAGTTTAACCCGATGCAGCTGTCGTTCAATGCCCGGCCCCGCGTCGCGGTGGGCGAGCCCTACATGCGCACCGAGGACATCCCGGTGTTCGAGGAGGCCTACCGGCAGGGAGGCCACGAAGGGCTGGCCGCCGCGATTCCGGACGATTACGTCGAGGGCCTGACGGCATCGGGGACGCCCGAGGAGGTCCTGCGGAGGGTCGAGCAGTATCGTCAGGCCGGGGTGAGACTGCCCTTGCTCAGGCCAGCCGCGCAGGCGCAGATGCCCCGGCTGTTGGACGCGTTCGCTCCCACCCATTAGCCTGATGACACGGCATATCCGTCCGACCAGCGGAGCCAATCCGAGGAGGCAGCGATGAAATCGTTTGATCTCAGCAAGTGCCGCGTGCTCGATCTCTCGCAAAATTTCAGCGTTGACTCGCCGCCGTTTGCGTATTACGAAGGACCGACGATCAAGTGGGTCAAGAAGATGGCCTTTGAGGGCGTCAACGCCCAGCATATCAGCAGCACCAACCATATCGCCACACACCTCGATTCCCCGCTGCACTTCAACGACCCCGGGCCGGACGTCGCCGGGATCCCGATCGAGGCGCTCGTGGGTCCGGCGTGCATCGTGGACCTCCAGCAGTTCGGCATCGGCGACTACGATATCTACGGGCCCAAGCAGTTCGAAGACTGGGAGAAGAAGTACGGCACGAAGATCGAGCGGGGCGACATCCTGGTGATCCACACCGGCTACCACGCCTACTACAACGAAGACTGGTCGCCGCACACGAAGACCCAGCACCCCGACGCGCGGCCCGATCTCCCGCGGTCGTTCCTGCGCCATCCCGGCCCACGAGCGGAATTCTGCACCTGGGTGCTGGACCGCGGCATCCGCTGGATGGCCGTCGACGCGATCAGCACCGATCATCCGTTCAATACCAAAGTACGCGACGCGCGCCCCGATCTCGTTCCGGAAGTCGAGAAGAAGATCGGGATGAAGATGGCCGAGGCGTTCCCCTGGCCGCGCGACTACCAGGCCACGCACACGCTGCTGTTTCCGAAAGGGGTCTTCCATATCGAGAACGCCGGCGGACACATCGACCAGGTCCTCAACCAGCGCGTGTGGGTGGGGGCGTTCCCGTTCCGGTTCAAGGGAGGCGAAGCGGCGTTCTGCCGCTTTGTCGCGTTCGTCGAAGCCTAATCCGATGCAACCGCTCGACGATCTCCTGATCGTCGACCTGACCCGCGCCCTGGCCGGGCCGTTCTGCACGGTCATGCTGAGCGACATGGGGGCGCGGGTCATCAAAGTGGAGACTCCGGACGGCGGCGACGATACGCGCGGCTGGGGCCCGCCGTTTCTCGGCGGTGAGAGCGCGTACTTCCTCAGCGTCAACCGCAACAAAGAGAGCCTGACCCTGAACCTGAAGTCCGACCGCGGCAAGGAGATCCTACACCGCCTCCTCGCGCGCGCTGACGTCCTCGTCGAGAACTTCCGCCCCGGCATCATGCACCGGTTCGCTTTGGACTACGATACCTTGCACGCGGCGTATCCCCGGCTGATCTACGCCGCTATCTCGGGGTTCGGACAAGACGGGCCGTTTCGTGAGCTGACCGCCTACGACCTCATCCTTCAGGGGATGGGCGGCCTGATGGGGATTACCGGGGAAGAAGGCGGCGATCCAGTGAAAGTCGGCGTGGCGGTAGCCGACATCTGCGCCGGTATGTACGCGGCGTTCGGCGTGCTGGCGGCGCTGCGGGTGCGCGAGCGCACCGGGGGCGGCCAGCTGGTCGACGCCGCCCTGCTGGACGGGCAGGTGTCCTGGCTCACCTACGCGGCGGCGAACTTCTTTGCGACCCGTGAGAATCCCGGGAGATTGGGCAGCGCGCACCCGAGCATCGTTCCCTATCAGGCGTTTGCGACCGCCGACGGCTACCTCAACGTTGCCGTCGGCAGCGAAGCGATCTGGGGGCGCTTCTGCGAGGTGGTCGATCCAGCCCTGGCGGCTGACGCCCGGTACCGGACCAACCCCGACCGCGTCGCCCACCGCCGGGAACTAATCAGCCATCTGGAGACGATCTTCCGCCGCAAAACGACCGACGAGTGGACGTCCCCGCTGGGGCACGCCGGGGTGCCGCACGGGCCGATCTTGACCATGGCGGACGTGTTCACCCATCCGCAGGTGCTGCACCGCCGGATGCTCGTGGAACTCGACCACACGACCGCCGGGCGGATCAAGCAGACCGGCGTGCCGGTCAAGCTGTCGGAGACGCCGGCGCACATCCGCAGCGCTCCGCCCACACTGGGGCAGCATACCGAGGCCATCCTGCGCGAACTGGAGTACGCTCCCGGTGAGATCGCGGCATTGCGGGTCGAGCGGGTCGTGTGATGGGATCTCCGAAGGCGCCTGGCGCCGTGGCCAATGCAGTGACCTGCCCGTCCTGCGGGACCGTCCATCCCCCCGACCGCCTGCGCGCCGCGTTCTACGTCTGTCCAATCTGCGGGCACCATCTGCACATGCCGGCCCGCGAGCGGATCG
>DASXUC010000170.1:0-1699 GCA_036505015.1 bacterium
CCTGCCCGGCCACGGCCGCAGCGGGTTGCCGCCGGATGCATGGAGCACCGCGGACTTCACGTCCTGCGTGCTCGCCGTGCTGGACCGGCTGCGGATCTCCCGTCCGCACGTCCTGGGTCATTCATTCGGAGGGCGCATCGCCCTGGATCTCGCCGCCCGCCACCCGCAGCGCGTCAACAAACTGGTGCTCGTGAGCAGCGCGGGACTGCTGCCTCCGCGCTCCATCGGCTACCGCGTACGCGCAGGGCTGGCCCGTCTCGCCCGCGGCATCGCACGATACGGCGGCGGACCGGGACAGGCGGTGCGCGACCGCATCTACAGCAAGGTCGCCTCCCCGGACTACGCGCAGGCCGGCCCGATGCGTGCGACGTTCGTCAACGTGGTCAACGAAGATCTGGCGCCGCTGCTGCCCTCGATCCGGGCGCCGACGCTGCTAGTATGGGGAAGCAGGGATACCGAGACGCCGTTGGGTGTTGCCCACCGGATGTCTCGGCTCATTCCGGGCGCATCGCTGGCCGTCATCGACGGCGCAGGCCACTACCCGTTCCTGGATCAGTTCGGGAAGTTCCGGCTCATCGTGGGCCGGTTTCTGCGTGGCCCTCTTCCGGAAGAACTCAGATGATCGCCGTCGCCGCGCTGGGGCTTGCCCTCGCGTGGTCGGTCCTCATCCTGCTGCGGACGCTGCACATCCTGCAGCTCGAGAGCTACGTCAACGCGCGTCTGCTGCGATGGATGTTTGCGGATCTTCCGCGGGCGGCGCGCCTGCTGGTACGCCCCGCCGGCGCGTCCAAGAAACCTCTCGTCGTCACGGGGAGGGCGGTCAGGATCCTCGCGCTGTCGGGGGCGATCATTGTCCTCTACGCTGCTGCAATCGCGTTCGGTGCTGCTGGAAGCGCCATCCGGACGCTGGCGGGGGCGTTGACGGTCGTCGTGATTGCGCCGTTCATCATTCCGGTCGCGAACTGGCTGCTCGCACCTGTCCAGCGCGCGATCAACGGGCGATTCCTCCGCACCGCGTCCGCGCGTCTCGCCGAAGTCAAGCCCATCGTCATCGGGATCACCGGCAGTTACGGGAAGACGTCCACGAAGCATTTTCTGCAGACAATCCTCTCGCAGCGCTACCGCACGTTGATGACCCCCGGCAGCTACAACACCTACATGGGAGTGTGCCGCGTCATCAACGAGCGGCTGGCCGCCGAGCACGAGGTCTTTATCGTGGAGATGGCCGCCTACGGCCGCGGCGAGATTCGCGAGATCGCCGACCTGGTCCACCCCCGCATCGGGATTCTCACCGCGATCGGCCCCCAGCACCTGGAGTGGTTTGGGTCGATCGAGAACATCGAGGCAACGAAGTACGAGCTCATGCAGTCACTTCCACCCGGCGGGGCTGCCGTGTTCAACGCCGATGATCCGCGGTGCCGGGCGCTGGCCGACCGCACCACTCACGTGAAGGTCCTGCGGTTCGGCATCACCGCCCCGGGCACGCTGCGGGTCCGTGCCGAAGGCGTCGCCCACAGCAGGCAGGGTTTGTCCTTCGTCCTCGTGGATGACTCCGCCGCCCGCGTTCCCGTGGCGACGCGACTGTTGGGGCGGCACAACGTGCCCAATATCCTGGCCGCCGCGGCGGCCGCGCTCGAGCTCGGGCTGTCGCTGGAAGACATCGCCGCGGGTGCGGCGCGCCTCGAGGCGCCGGAGCATC
>DASXUC010000171.1:0-36859 GCA_036505015.1 bacterium
TCGGCGATCGACGAAGGGTCACGCTTTAGCCGCTGGGCGATGGGCTGGGGCAGGACGTTCAGCAGCAGCCGCTCCGAGCGTTCCTGCGCCAGTTCGCGCTCTCGGGTGAAGTACCGGGTGATCAGATAGACAATCGTGGACACCCCGATGACGTTCATCACGAAGAACAGCGTGCGGACGCCGGCGGTGACCGTCCCTGCTTCGCGAGCGATGCGGCCGTCCAGCACGCCCGAGAGCGCGGTCAGGAAGATGAATCCCAGCAGCCAGACAGCGGCGTTGCGCGTGCCCGCAAATAGGAGCGCGCCTACCGGAGCCATGAACGACCACAGCATGACCGCGCCCGAATTCACGAGGCCGCCGAGGCTCCACTGCAGGACGAACGGCAGCAGGAGCAGCAGAAACAGCTGGCTGAAGCGAAACAGCCCATAGCGCTTTGTCAGCACGAATTGTCCGACTACAACGAGAGAAATCATCGAGTATGTGAATGGGACCATAGCGGCGGTGAAGAGGCCGAGTAGCGCGTACATCGCCGCCCAGATGAAGCCGACCAGGATGAACATCGTCGCGGCGATGGTCAGCGTCCCCTTGCGCAGGCGCGTCTCGTCGTCGTCGGTGGGCAGGACTCCCACCGCGGCCAAGCGGGCGATCCAGTCAGGAATGTGGTTTGCCGGTTGGACGACGGAGCTCATCGGGAATGACAACGGGTTTCCTCCCACAGCGCGCAACGTCCTTTCGGCCCGGCCAGGAAGCCGTGCGCAAGCGGTCGAAACGCATCAGTATCCCAAGGAGGACGCCGTGAAACTATCGATCGATCCGCGCAAGACCTATCCGCGCCGCTTCGTGCCCGATGCCGCCGACATGGGCAAGTGGGAAGAGATCGAGCCGCTCGGTGAGGCATTGCTGGCCCGATCTGTGGAGTCGGTACCGGCGCTGGAGCGGTGGCTGGAGGACCGCACCGAGCTCACGGCCTGCGTGCTGGAGGTCAAGCACGCGCGTTACATTGCCATGACGATCAAGACGGACGATCCGGAACGGGAGCAGGCCTACCTCTCGTGGGTCCAGGAGATTGAGCCGAAGTGGAAGGACCTGGACAACCGGGTGGACCGGGCGTACCTGGCGAATCCGGTGCGGCGCTCACTGCCGGAGGGCTACGCCGTAATGGACCGGTTGATCCAGAATTCGGTGGAGCTGTACCGGGACGAGAACGTCCCGCTGGAAACGACCGAAGAAGAGCTGAAGCAGCAGTATCAGAAAGTGATGGGCGCGATGACCGTCGTCTTCCAGGGCGAGGAGCGTACCATCCAGCAGATGGCCCGCTACCTGGAAGAGCCGGATCGCGCCCTGCGGCAAAGCGCGTGGGAAGCCGTCACCGACCGGCGCCTGGTCGATGAAGAGGCGCTGGAGGACCTGTTCGATCAATTGCTGGCTGTGCGCGCGGAGATCGCGAAGAACGCCGGGTTTGATTCCTACCGTGACTATGCCTTCCGGCGTCTAGAGCGTTTCGACTACGGTCCGCAGGACTGCTTTCGGTTTCACGATGCGATCGAGCGCTATGTCGTGCCGCTCGCGGTGCGGTTAGGCGAGGAGCGGCAGGCGCGCCTGGGGATCCCCACGCTGCGACCATGGGACATGAACGTCGATCCGCTGAACCGGCCGCCGCTGCGCCCGTTTGAGCGTGTGGAAGAACTGCTGGACCGAAGCGAAACCCTGTTCGCGCGGATGGATGTCGATCTGGCCGAACTCTTTCAGGCCATGCGCCGGGAGGGGCTGCTGGATTTAGAGAGCCGCAAGGGCAAGGCCCCGGGCGGCTACCAGCATGACCTCACCGAGCGACGGCTGCCGTTCATCTTCATGAACGCGGTGGGGATCGACCTCGACGTGGTCACGATCGTGCATGAGGCCGGCCACGCGTTCAACGCGTTTGCCGCCCGCGAGCTGGAGATCCTGCAGTACCGCTTCCCACCGGCGGAGTTTGCCGAAGTGGCGTCGATGGGCATGGAACTGCTGGCGTTTCCCTATCTCGACGCGTTCTATCCCGAGCCATCGACGTACCAACGCGCCCTGCGCGATCGCATCGACAAGGTCATCCTGGTGCTGCCCTGGATCGCGACGATCGATGCGTTCCAGCAATGGCTGTACGAAAATCGCGGACACAGCCGCGATCAGCGGCGGCAGGCGTGGATCCGGTTCTACCGCCGATTCCACCCCAGCGTCGACTGGTCGGGGTATGATCGCGCGTTGCGATCGGCCTGGCACCGGCAGCTGCACGTCTTCCAGTACCCGTTCTACTATATCGAGTACGGCATCGCACAGTTGGGGGCGCTGCAGATCTGGCAGCAGTCCCGACAGAATTTTGCCGCGGCGCTGGGCCGGTACCTCGATGCGCTGGCGCTGGGAGGATCGCGTCCGCTGCCGGAACTGTTCAGTACCGCCGGCGCGCGGTTTGCCTTCGATGGCGAGGCGATCGGACCGCTCAGTCGCGCGCTCAGCGAGGAACTTGACCGGGCTCCATACGTTTGAATCCGGAGGCCTTCAGATGGACAGTTTTCAGGTGTTTGGAGTGCAGTTCGCTGTCAGTCTCCTCGTGTACGGCCTTATCGCTCGCTGGTATCTCAGCCCCCGCCTCGCCGCCGCAACGCTCCCTGTCGCATTGACCCCGCTGCTCCTGCAGCACGCCCTGCGCACACTGGGCGCTACCCTCCTGGTTCCGGGCGTGGTCGGCTCGGACGTCCCCCGCGGTTTCGCGGAGCAGGTCGCCTACGGGGACCTGCTGGCGGCCCTCCTCGCGCTGCTGGCGCTGTGGGCCGTTCGCAGCCGGTGGTCGATCGCGCTGCTGCTGGTGTGGCTCTTCAATCTCGAGGGATTCATTGATCTGCTGAACGCGCTGTACGTGGGGATCAAGCTCGACGTTTCCCACGCCATGCTGGGGGCCGCCTGGTACATTCCGACGTTCGTCGTGCCTGCGCTGTTGGTGACGCACTTGATGATGTTCTCGATGCTGCTGCGGCGCGGCGGAGAGCTGCGCGTCTGAAAGTCACCTTCTACGGGGCCGTCCGCACGGTCACCGGCTCCATGCATCTCGTCGAGGCTGGGGGCGCCACACTCCTGCTCGACTGCGGTCTCTTTCAAGGCCCCCGCGCGGAATCTCGTGAGATCAACAGCCGCCTGCCCTTCGACGCGGCGCGCATCGACGCCGTCGTGCTCTCGCACGCCCACCTTGACCACTGTGGGAACCTGCCCATGCTGGTGCGCCAGGGATTCCGGGGATCGATCTACTGCACCCCGGCGACGCGCGACATCGCGGCGGTCGTGCTGCGCGATGCGGCCAAGATTCAGGTGCAGGATGCCGAGTTCCTGAACCGTCACCAGGTACAGCCGCCGGTAGTCCCGCTCTACGTGCTGGCCGACGCCGAGGCGGCGATCCGCCAGTTCGTCACGTTTCCCTACGGCCGGCCGTTTCGTATCGGCGAAGCCACGATCACCTTTTCCGATGCCGGCCACATCCTCGGGTCGGCGCTGACGCTGATCGCCGCCGATGGGCGCACGCTGGGGTTTACCGGGGACCTGGGGCGGCCCAATGCACCAATCCTGCGGGATCCGGACGTCTTTCCTGCCGTGGACGTGCTGTTGACGGAGTCCACATACGGCGACCGCGTGCATGCCGCTCTCGCGGACGGCGAGCGAGACGTCGGGGTGGTGATTCGGGAAACTGTATCACGGGGCGGCAAAGTCCTGATTCCGGCATTCGCCGTGGAGCGCGCGCAGGATCTGGTCTGGCTGCTGCACCGCCAGCGCGAAGCGGGAACGATCCCACCGGTCCCGGTGTACGTGGACAGCCCGATGGCCGTGGACGTGACCGAGATCTTCCGCCTGCATGCCGATTGCTTTGACGACGAGATTCGCGCCCACCTGGAAGAGCACGACCCATTCGGCTTCAAGCAGCTTCGCTACGTGCGGGCGATGCAAGATTCCAAGGCGTTGAACGCGCTGCCGGAGCCGTTCATCGTGATTGCGACCTCGGGGATGTGCGAGTCCGGGCGCATCCTCCATCACCTTGTGCACCATGTTGGGGATCCGCGGTCGTCACTGCTCATCGTGTCCTTCCAGGCCGCGCACACGCTGGGACGGCGGCTCGCCGACGGCGTGTCGCCGGTCCGCATCCTCAACGACCAGTTCGACGTCCGGCTCCAGGTACACGTGCTCCACGCGTTCAGTTCCCATGCGGATCGGAACGAACTGCTGAGCTGGATCGGCCGTATCCCCAAAGTAGGGCGGGCGTTCTGCGTCCACGGGGAATCCGCGCCGGCTGAAGCGCTGGCAGCGGCGCTGACCGCCAAGGGTATCCCGACCGAAGTGCCGACGCGGGGCGAGGAAATCACCGTTTGAGGTCATCGACAGTGGCGTCACATCTTCGTTCGACAGACAAGCGTTTGGCAGGAGGTGACAGTCACCCCTTCCACCCCGGTGACAGTCACCTCCTGCTGGTCGTTGTCGTTCTCCTGGCCGCGGGGTTGGTCCTCGGCGCCGCCCCGCGACTTATCGTCCGCGGCGACCAGTCGGCGTGGGCGGAGACCCAGACCGCCCTGATCAAACTGCAGCGTCTGACGTCCTACCGGGTGCGGACGGCGGTGCTGGGCCGGCCGACCACCGTCGAAGTAGTGAATCCGGACCGATACCGGATCAAGATCGTCGGGACCTCGACAATTGAAACAGTGATCGTCGGCACCGACGCGCGCATGCGCGTCAGCGGCGGGGACTGGCGATGCCTGAGCCTGCCCAACATCTTGCCGGACACCAACCCGGAGAAGTGGGTCGGAGACGTCACGGTCAGCAAAGGTTCCCCCGCGACGATCGATGGCATCCGGACCCAAACGTACACGTATGCGGTGCGGATCACCGCCGGATCGGGTACCTTCCGGCTCTTCGTGGATAGCGCAACGGGGCTGCCGAAGCGGCTGTTGGTGCTGGATGTGAAAGAAGACGAGCCGGAGACGGTGAAGTCGCAGTTCGACTACTACGACTTCAACGCAGTGATCACGATCGATCTGCCGTCCTGCCGCTAGCCGGCAGGGACGTGCGCCAGTGGCGCAGCGAGGTCGGGATGAAGGCCCCGATCGTCACGTACCCGAGTGCGGCGAAGCTCGAGACCTGGAGCACGGGCAGGACGCCCAGCGACAATCCAGCTTCGTATCGCCACAGGCCGAGGTGCAGGCCCACCGACTCCATCGCGATCCCCAGCCCCGCAAACATGACGATGTCCCAGAACAGCTGGATCCACGGCGCGGCCCGGGGCACATCACCCCGCGCTGCCGATTCACTGAGCGCCATCCCGCCGACGAACAGGGCCGCCCAATAGGCGATCATCGCCAGTGGCAGGTTGGGCTCGAGGAGGAAGCCGAAGCGCTGGGGACTATAAGTCCAAAAGTCGGAAAACAGCCGCTCCCAGAGTACGCCGAAGCCCAAGCCCAACAGCAGCTCCGCCCGCCAGAACGGCGTCCGGCGCCGCACGATCAAGGCCAAGCACAGCGCGCCCGCGCACAGCCAGTCGGCCAACTGCATCCGTCGCCCACCTCCGAAACTGCCGGATTGTCATCACAAAGAACAAGCCAAACCCGCCGGCGCCGACCACGGCCGCCCACGGAACACCTGCGCTCGGAATCGTGCCCAAAGGGCCGCGGAAGCGGTACTCCCACCCGCCGGCGTGGAACAGGATCGTTTCCCCGACGGCGGTCAGCGCTGCTAGTACGGCTACATCGATCGCCGCGGTGAGCCACGGGCTCAATCCGGAGGAGAGTCTCCGCTCCAGGACCTCGCCGATGCGCTCGGCCACGCTGACCGCGGTGCCGAGCAGCGCGACGCCGTAGACCACTACGAACGGCGGCACGCCACCGGTGAAGACCGTCCACGCCCCGGCATGAAACCAGCGTGCTTCCTGCAGCAGGAACACGGGCAGCGCGAGGGTGGCATCGGCGATGGCTTCCGCCACCAGTCCGCCGGCCGCCCGCCGCACGCACGCCAGGCGCAGGAACACAATCCCGACGATCAGCCACTCCACCGATGTCATCGTCCCGCTCCCGCAGATGCACCGCGCGCCAGTGCCATCACCGTGAGCGATGCCGCAAACAACGAGTTCTGAAAGTACATCCGGCCCGGCAGGACCGTCTGGCAGAAGGTATCATCGTCCCACCATCCGTCGTGCTCCCGGTCAAGGAGGAAGCGCATGGCGCGTACCATCGTTCGATCGGCTGCTGGGTCAACGGCAAGCAGTCCAAGGAGGGCGAGTGAGGTTTGGGTTACTGTAGAACGAGCCGGGATGAACCGCTGCGTGTCGTCTGCTTCTTGAGACTCGCCCCACCCGCCGTCGTCTTGCTGGGTGGTCTCAAGAAACCGGCGCGCCTGTGACGCGGCCCTGCTGCGATCTCCGGCCAGCGCCATCGCTGTGAGTCCTTGCGCGGTTCCGTAGGTGAAACTCACCGCCCAACGTCCCGGCCACGCCCCATCCGACCGCTGCGTGCGCGTCAGGTAGCGCACCGCCCGTGCGATCGCCGCCTCGATGCGCCGCCGGTCGCCACCTCGATCATTGAGCCGGACGAGCGCCCGCACGGCCCGTGCCGTCGCGTCCGGCGTGCTGGCGTCGACCGCGCCGTTGAGCTCGAGTTCGCGCACCATGGAGCGGCCGACCGGTAATTCGGCTGACCACATTGCCCACCCGCCCGACGGGTTCTGCATGGCCAGCAGCCAGTTGAGGCCATCACCGATGGCCTGGTCGATGCTCGGTTCTGATCGCGGCGCGCGGGCCAGGACTTCGAGGACATGCAGGGTGGTGTCGGTGTCCGGGGTACGTGCGTTCTCCGGGGCGAAACTCCAGCTCCCCACCGGAGAGCGAGACTCCAGCAGCCAGTGACATGCGCGCGCCAGACGCGCCTCGTCAGATCGTACACCGGCCTCGAGCAGGGCCGCCGCCGCGATCGCAGTATCGAGGACGGGACTGCGGCCTAACTGCTGCCACCGTCCGATCCCATCGGAGATCTGCAGCCGCCTCATGCCGGCGACGCCTGAATCGATGGCGTGACGATATCGCACGGGATCCGTCGCGTGGAGGGCCATCAGCGCGCGCGGGGTGAACAGCGCCGTGCCGGCCCACAATCCGTCAGGGTTCTGCTGCTGTGCAAGCCAGTCGGCCGCCTGGCGATCCAGCCAGCGCGCGGGGAACAGGGCGTCGGCCGCCTTGCTTACGCGCGAAAGGACCGATCCGGTGCCGCCGAGGGTGGCACGCGGAAACTCGCGTCCGGTGCGCAGTTCGTCGAGCTCGGTCCCCCGTGGCGGTACTCGGGCGGCGCGCTGCTTGAGCAGCAGTTCGACGGACAGCAGCGGTTGCAGGAAGATCCCCAGGTCGTGAAAATTGGGATGGATCCACCTCGGGAGCGCCAGCAGCTTGGGCGAGAGATACGTCAGCCCGGACAGTGGGATCTGGCTCCAAAACACCAGCGGGAATCGGGGGATGAACCCGCAGGACTCGATGCCGCCTGCACGGAGGATAACCTCGCGCGCACGGCGCATCGGCTCACTATCCGGCGGCCGGCCGGCGAACCGCAGCGCGGCGTAGCACAGCAGCGACACGTCCAGCGAAGGAAGTCCGCCGGGGTAGGCGGCCCATCCTCCCTGGGGCAACTGGCTGCGGTCGAGATGCGCCAGCAGCGCAGTATCGCCTGCCAGATCCAACCGATCCACGAACTGCACCATCAGAAGGAATTGGGCGGTTAGCCCCGGATCTGAGCGCACGACGCCTTCCCAGCGGCCGTCGCTGCGCTGCACATCCAATAACCGTCCGCGGCCGATTGCCCCCGCGCGACGAGCCGCGTCAGGTATGGTCAAGAGTTGGGTCAGCATCCGGCGTTGATGGTGAACTCTGGGCGCAACGTCGGCAACATGCTTCGGGCCAGCGCCATCACCGCGAGCGACGTCGCAAACAGGGAGTTCTGATAGTACATCCGTCCAAGCAACACGGTCTGTCGGAACGTGTCGTCGTCCCAGAGCCCGTCACGTGCGCGCTCAAGCAGGAACGCGCTGCCTCGCGCGACGGCGTCGCCGTGAGGCCGCGCCGCCAGCAATGCGAGCAGCGCCAGCGAGGTCTGCGTCACGGTCGAAGGACCAGGAACGAAAGACTGTGCGTCATCCGATTCGGGCGACTCGCCCCATCCGCCGTCGGCCTGCTGTGTCGCGTGGAGGAATCCACGGGCGGCGACCGCTGCACGACCATGATCGCCTGCAGCCGAGAGGGCGGTCAGCCCCTGTGCCGCACCGTACGTGTAGTTCACCGCCCACCTGCCCGGCCATGACCCGTCTGAGCGTTGTGACTGCTTTAAGTGATTCACCGCACTCCGGATGGCATTTTCAATACCAGGGTCGCGACCATACTGAGACCGAAGCACGACCAGCGCTCGCACCGTTCGCGCGGTCACGTCAGCGGTGCTGACGTCCATGACACGGGCTAGTTCAACCTCGCGTACCATGGCCCGGGCCGTGCGCCAGTCCGTGGGCCACATCGACCAACCGCCGGACCCGTCCTGCCTGGCTAACAGCCAGCGCGTTCCCGACGCGATCGCTTTCCCGATTCCGGACACGGATCCAGGCAGGCGTGCCAAGACTTCGAGGACATGCAGCGTGGTGTCCGTATCCGGAGTGCCGGCATTGCCCACACTAAAGCTCCACCCACCATCAGGTCCCTGCGCGCCGACCAGCCAGCGGGCCGCGCGCAACACACGTGTCTCATCCGGCGGCACCCCGGCGTCGAGCAGAGCCGTGGCCGCAATAGCGGTGTCCAGAACCGGCGTGCGCCCCAGCTGCTGCCATCGCGTCTCACCCTCTGTCACCTGCAGAGCTCTCAGCGCCGCAATCCCCTTGTCAATCCGCTGCCGGTGTCGGCCAGATTCAATCGCATGCAACGCCATCACCCCACGCATTACGAACACGGCGTTCCCGGCCCACAGGCCATCGCCATTCTGGTGTTCCGCAAACCATGCCGCGGCCCGCCGGTCCAACCCGCGTGCGGGTACCACGATGTCCAGCACCTTGCCCAGTTGTGAGATCGCCGCCCCCAAGGGGGCCATCGTCACGTGCGGAAACGGGCGCCCGCTGCGTAGTTCCGCGAGATCACAGCCGGGAGGTGGTGTCTTCGCCGCGCGCCGTTTGAGGAGTAGTTCCAGCGGCAGGACGTCCTGCAGCAGGATGCCGAGATCGAGCAAATGTGGACGAAGCCACCGCGGCATGAAGAGCAACTTCGGCGACAGGTAGGTGAGGGTGAATTGAGGGATTTGACCGCAGAAGACGAGGGGGAACCGGGCGACGAATCCTACCGCTTCGATCCCGCCGCGCGCAAAGATCACTTCTCGGGCCCTCCGCATCGGGACACTATCCGGAGACCGGCCGGCGAACCGCAGCGCGGCGTAGCACAGCAGCGACACGTCCAGCGATGGAGGTCCGCCCGGATAGGCGGCCCATCCTCCCTGGGACAACTGGCTGCGGTCGAGATGCGCCAGCAGGGGCGCCTCAATCTCAGGGTCCGACCTGTCCAGGTACCGGGTCATGAGGAGAAACTGCGCGGTCACTCCGGGATCGGTCCGTACGGTCCCTTCCCACCGCCCATCGGCGTGCTGGGCGTCCAGCAGCCTCTTGCAGCCGGAGGCAATCGCGCGAGGGGCGGCCTCGCTAAGCGTCGGTGATCGAGTGAGCATAGACTGTTAGTATACCTCGGAGGGGCGCAAAAAGATGGGACGATGTTCACCGCGGGGCGGGGTTTTCCTTCGCTTTCAGCGCCGGCCGCGCAATCCGAAGGAAATCAACATTACCACAACTCCGACCGCGGCGAGAATTCCGAACCCGCCGGCGATGCTCGGCCCGCTGACTCCGCCCGCCAGCACGGCGCCGGCAAGGCTGGCTCCCAGCACGCCGCCGATGTACCGGCTGGTGTAGTAGGTACCCGCCGCCACCCCGGTGGCATGCGCGGGGACGCTCTCGATCGCCGCCGCCTGCCGGCTGGACCCACCGAAGCCGGACCCGATGCCGACCAGTGCGAGCGCTGCGGTCAATCCAATCAGGGTGATGTTGCCGGTGACCATCCACAACACGCCGAGTCCGAGGGTCATGCCCGCGCTGCCGACAACGGCGGGCAGTCGCCGGCCGACGCGATCGGACAGCCGGCCGCCGATCGGCGCGACGATCGCACCAAGTCCGGAAAGCATCAGCAGCACGGCTCCGGTGGTGGCGGGGGACGTGTGCATCACGGTCTGGGTCAAGATCGGGATGAGGACCAGCGAGGCGTGCAGGATCACGGTGGCTCCGAGCACGGCCGCCACGGCCGCGGCGAACGGCCGCACGGCAAACAGCCGGAGGTCCAGTCCATACCACCGGCTGGGGCCGGCCGCCATGCGTCGCTCACCCCGGACGATGGCTGCGACGGCCACCCCGGAGATGAGGCCGATCGGTACGGCGACGACAAACAGTGAGCGCCAGCCGAATCCTGCCACGAGCAGCCCACCGACGAATGGGCCGACGGCCGCACTGGTGCTGGTCACCATGTCATAGAATCCGTAACTGCCGCCGCGGCGATCCTCCGGTGCGATCGAGCGGATCAGCGAGGCCGCGTTGGCGGTAATCGAGGCGCCGCTGGCCGCCTGCAGCACGCGCGCCATCACCAGCAGGGCAAAGTTTTGCGCGAGGGCCGCGACCAGGGATGTGATCGCAAACCCCGCCACCCCCCACAGGTACATGCGGCGGTAGCCGAACCGGTCTCCGAGCGTGCCTGCCAGCGGCATCGCCAGCGCGACCGCCGCCAGATACAGCGTCACCAGCGACGAGACCGTGGCCGCATCGACGCGCAGGTCGCCCATGATGGCCGGCAGCGCCACCGCCAGCATCGTCGAGTTCAGTGGGATCAAGATGGATCCGCTCGAGATGGCCAGGAGCGTTGCAAGCCACAGGCGACCGGCCGGGTAGACCGAGTCGAGCGTGGAAGACTCCGAAGTCGTCATCCGTGCGGGGTCACGAGATGATGAACACTTCGCCGGTCAGCCCGTTGACCTCGACCCGCTGCCCGTCGCGGAGGCGTTGCGTGGCGTCGCCGGTGCCGACGACCGCGGGCACGCCGAACTCGCGTGCCACGACGGCGGCATGCGACAGCGCGCCGCCGGTGTCGGTGATCAATCCGGCGATGATACCGTACAGCGGCACCCACGACGGATTCGCCGACGGACACACCAGCACATCGCCCTGCTGGACGCGTTCGAAATCGTCCGGAGAGTGGACGATGCGGACCGGACCGCGCCCGCTGCCGATCGATGCGCCGACGCCGCGCAGGAGACGGTCGTCGGACTGCACCGGTGTGGGCGCATCAAACCGGTCGCCGGCCGTCGCCGGTGCGGGCGGCGCGCCTAAGCGTTTCGGTGGACGAATCCGCGACCACCGGTGGTGGGCGGCCGTCCGTTCGTCGACCAGTGGCGACAGATCGACCGGCTCCCGGAGCGCGATGCTGACCTCCGCCGCCTGCAGGAAAAAGATGTCACGATAGTCCGCCACCACGCCGGCGGCGGTGAGCCGGCGGCCCACACGCCGGGCAAAGCGATGGAGGTGCGCGTGCATCATCCGGTCGAGCCAGTAGTTGTGTCCCTCCGTGAGCGGACCGACCGCCCGGGCATGCGTGAGGAGTTGGTCAAGCTCATGGAGGCGCGCCGGATCGCCGGCCAGCCGCGCGCGCAGCCGGTCCGCGCCCGCATCCGCCTCGGCCGCCTGGCGGCGCCGCCGCAGTTCCGGTTCCTCCTGCGGGTCGAGCAGCCGCTTGCGGACCTCGCGCAGCAGCAGCCCGGGTTCCTCCAGCCATGAAGGGAACATCAGATCGTCGAAAGGCTGCCCGAGGTGCCCGTGCGCATTGAGGAAGGTCTCCAGGTGTCCAAGGAACTCCGGCCCGCCCGGGGTGCCGGCCATCCTGTCGAGCGCGCGGTCCGGGTCGTCGAGAATCACCTCGGCCACCGCCGGGAGCGCGCGGGTTCGCTCGCCGAGCATGTACAGGTCCTGCTGCACCCGTTGCAGATCATTGGGCAGGCCTTGGACGAGAGCCAGGCCCTCGCCGGGTGAGGCGCCTTCGACCACCGATTCGTAGAAATCCGCGAGATCGTTCAGCGCCTGATACGAACCCGCGGTGGTCATGAAGTGCAGGCCCCAGACGTAGGAGATTTGCCGCTGCCACAATTCGTCCCAGACCTCCGCCAGCTCGGCGGGCGGGAGACTTTCCACCGGGATGCTGATCAACCAGCCGTAGGTCGCGAGCAGGACCGGCAGGACCTTGCGATCCCAATACTCCCGCATCACGCGCGATTGCTCGCGCCGGGCGCTCAATGCGGTTGCACGCAGTGCCGCTTTGTTGGTGGTCAGGTAACGAAACGCGAAGTAGGCGTAGCCGTTGATGATGCGGACTTCGAACCGGCCCGCAATCCCGGCGCGGGCAAAGCGATACGCGATCCCCGCCTGGATGCTCGCCCGCACGTAGTCCGCCGCCAGCGGCGGCAGGGGAGCGGGCAAATGCATGTCATCCCACTCCCAGCTCAACTCGGGGTCGGATGGGTCTTCCCAGATCACCGGAAACTCTTCGGACACTTCGTCTACATTGTCTCCACGGTCTTCACGGTCCTCACTGTCTACAACCATCGACCCACGATACCCTCTCTCGTCTGATAGAGGTTGACGTGGAGACCGAGAAGACCGTGGAGACCGTGAAGACTGTGTAGACCGTGGAGACCGTGAAGACCGCAGTGGTTACCGACCGGCGGCGCGCGACAGCAAAACCTGGAGGGCCCGCTGCAGTTGGGTGTCGGCGCCCCGATCGAGGTCGGCCGCGGTGAGCGGGACCTCGACATCCGGCCGTGCGCCGTTCTTCTCCAGCGTGGCGCCCTTGCCGGTGACGATCTTGGCGATCGTGACGCTCATGCCGCTGCCGTCGGGCAGGGAGAACAACCGGCCCACCAGCAGCGCTCCCGCCGTCTGCGTGCCGACGACCTGCGCGCGCCCGTGCTCTTGAAGCGCCGAGGAAAGCAGTTCGCCCCCCGAGGCCGTGCCTTCATCGGTGAGGGCTACGATCGGCAGTGACGGATCGATCAGCGGAGTGCCGCTGGTGATGCCCTGCACGCTGCCCTGCCGGGTGGTGAGCGTGAAGATCGTGAGGTTGGGTGGCAGCAGCAGGTTGGCGACGTCCACGACTTCGTTCAGGCTGCCGCCGGGGTTGCGCCGCAGATCTAACACCAGGCCCCGCATCCCGCGACCGCGCAAATCTTCCAGCGCAGATCTGACGCGGCCCGCGGTGCCGGTGGGGAACCCGGTCAGTTCCAGATAGCCGACCTGGTTGTCCAGCATGCGGTGTGTTTCGACCGGCACGGTGATCGGCGCCCGGGTCACCGTCGCCGACACGGCGGCGGATTGCCCGGGCCGTTGGACGGTGATGACGACCTGCGTGCCCTCCGGCCCGCGCACGCGGCTGACCAGGTCATCGCTGGCCATGTTCTGGGTCGACTGTCCGTCGACGGCCGTGATCCGGTCGAGCGCCTGCAGACCCGCACGCTCCGCCGGGCTGCCCGAGAATACCCGCCAGACGTAGAATTTTCCGTCTTTGGTCAGCAGCAGGATCCCGATGCCCACGAAGCTGGGGTTCCCCTGCGAGCGCTGCACGAACTCACGCCACTGCTGGGGATTGGAGAACCAGGTGTGCGAATCGTCGAGACTGGCGGCCATCGCGACAGCCGCGGCGTACCGCAGCTGGACGTCGGTCAGCCTGCTCTGCGCCTGGGCGGCCGCGCGGTCGAACCGGTCCTGAAATTCCGTCCGCGCATCGGCCTCGGTGGTCGCGGTCAGGTCGGGGATCTGCGCGCTGACGCCCGCTCGGGTCAGCGCGTCGCGCAGGCCACGGGCGGCCGCGGCCAGCAACTTCGCCGGATCCGGCCGGTCGACGTGATTCTCGACGAGGACCTGCAGGACGTCGTAGACAAGACCGGCGTCGGCGGCATGCGCCGAGGGCAGCAGAGCCTGCGGCGCCGCCAGCGCAGTAACCAGCACGGGGAGTAGAACGATAAGCGCGAGTCGGGTGCGCATCAGCATCAGTCGTCTCATATGTGTGTAACGAATCGTGAGTGCGGCGGGTTCAGCCCCCGCCGTTGAGAATAATATACCCGTGGCAACCTACGATGCGATCGTCGTCGGCGCCGGGCACAATGGGCTGGTGACCGCGGCCTACCTCGCGCGGGCCGGCCAGCGCGTACTGGTCCTGGAACGCCGTGACATCGTCGGCGGCGCGTGCGTCACCGAAGAAGTCTGGCCGGGCTACAGAGTTTCGACCGCGGCATACCTGTGCGGGCTGCTGCAGCCCAAGATCATCCGCGACCTTGATCTGGTCCGCTTCGGCTACGAGATTCTCCCCAAGGACCCCGCGTTCTTCAGCCCATTCCCTGACGGCCGCGCGCTGTTCGTGTGGCGCGACGATGCGCAGACGGCCGCGGAGATCGCGCGGTTTTCTTCCCGCGACGCGGAACGATACGCGGCGTACGAAGGGATGCTGGCACGTCTGGCCTCGTTCATCGAACCGTGGCTGCTGGCCACGCCGCCCGACGTGCTGGCTCGCCGGTGGACGGATCTCGCCGGGTTGGGGAGACTCGCGCTGCGGGCGATGCGGCTGCCGCCACGGGATCTGGTCCAGGGCATCCGGCTGACGACGCAGAGCGCCCGCGATTTTCTCGATGGATGGTTTGAATCCGAGGGACTCAAGTCGGCGCTGGCCACCGATGGGGTGATCGGCGCTCCCGGCGGTCCGTCCACGCCGGGCACCGCGTACGTGTTGTTCCACCACTGCATGGGCCGCGCTGCGGGCAAAGCCGGGCTGTGGGGCTTCGTGCGCGGCGGGATGGGTGCGATCACCGACGCGCTGGCGGCGTCCGCGCGTGCTGCCGGCGCTGAGATTCGGACCGCGTCGGCCGTCGACCACGTCCGCGTGCTGGGCGGCCGCGCCACCGGTGTTGTGCTCGCCGGCGGCGAGGAAATTGCCGCCAGCATCGTGGCTTCCAACGCCGACCCGTGGCGGACGTTCCTGGACCTCGTGCCCGCAGACCACCTCGATCCCGAATTCCGGCGCGACGTGCGGGCGATCCCGATGGCCGGGGTGGCGATGAAGATCAACTTCGCACTCGACGGCCTGCCCGATTTCACCGCCGCTCCTGGGACGCGGCCGGGGCCGCAGCACCGGGGCACCATACACATCGGGCCCTCGATGGATTACATCGACCGCGCCTGGGACGACGCGAGGGTCGGGCACCCCTCGAGGGAGCCTTTCATCGAGCTGACCATTCCGACGTTGTACGACCCCGCGCTGGCGCCGCCCGGGAAGCATCTCATGTCGGCGTTCGTGCAGTACACGCCCTACGCGCTGGCCCCGAACCAACCGGCGTGGCACTCTGTCCGGCAGCGCCAATCTGACTCGCCGGTTGGTTCGGGGCTGGCCGTCACTTGGGATATGATCAAGGATTGGTACGCCGACGTCGTGGTGGAGACGATCGCCCGCTACGCGCCCAACATCCGGGAGATCATCGCCCACCGGCAGGTGCTCACGCCGCTGGATCTGGAGCGCGACTTCGGTCTGTCACGCGGGGACATTTTCCATGGGGCCATGACGCCGGACCGGCTGTTCTTCATGCGGCCGGTGCCCGGATGGGCGCAGTACCGCACACCGGTGCGCGGGCTGTACCTTTGCGGGTCCGGAGCGCATCCCGGCGGCGGTGTGATGGGCGCGCCCGGACACAATGCCGCCAGGGAGATACTGCGAGACTTCTCAAAATTGAGTAAGGAGTAGGCATGCCTACTCCTTGATAGGACTGTCTACCGGGTGACGCGAACAAAGAGCGGGTGAGTGAGATCCGGCCGGCCGAAGCGCCGGGACTCGCGGACCTGCCGCTGTTCGCGGACCTGTCGGGTCGCGAGCTTCAGGACATTCTGGCGCGTGTACAGCGGCGGACGTACCGGGCGGACGAGACGATCTTTCGGGAGGGCGACCCGCCGGCATTCGTCTACTACATCGTCAGCGGCGAAGTGAGCCTGTCGTTGACGTCGGAAGACCGGCGGATCAACGTCAGCAAGCTCGGTCCCGGACTGCTGCTGGCGATCTACGCCATCTTCGATGACGGCCCGCAGTTTCTGTCGGCCACCACGGTGGCCCCGACCACCGTACTGGCCATTCCCAAAGCGGACGTCCTGACCCTGCTGCGCCAGCATCCGGAGACGATCCTCAGGCTCGGCGCCATCCTGACCAAGCAGATCCGCGACGCGGCGCGCGTCATCGCGGAGATGCAATTCCTCGACCTGCCGGTCCTGCTCGCCAAACGGATTCTCGAACTGGCCAGGCGCGGGGACCATCCCGCGGGCGGTCCGGTGGCCGTGCGGATCACGCAGGAGGAACTCTCGGAACTCACCGGAGCGACCCGTGGCGGCGTGAACCGGGCACTCAAGCGGTTGGAACAGCTGGGAATGGTCCGCACGGGCCGCGGCCGGCTCATCGTGCTTGCGCCTGAGCGCCTCGACGAACTCGCGAAACAGGGACCGCTGCCGGTCATACTGAGTCTGGCCTAGAGTCAGGCGCAGGGAGAATATTCGGCGTTCACCTCGCGCAGGCGCTTCGACAGCGTGCTCATGATCTTGCGGCTGATCGCCGGTGCTTCCGCCAGCAACTCCCAAAACTCCCGCTGGGCGAGGACGAGCAGCTGCATCTCGGTCTCCGCGGTCACCGTGGCCGATCGGGGCGCGCCGTCGAGCAGGCTCATCTCGCCGAAGAAGTCGCCGGCACCGAGCCGTATGGTCCTCCCCCTGGGCGTCTTCACCGCCGCGCGGCCGCTGACGATGATGAACATTTGCCTCCCGGTTTCGCCGGTGGTGGCCAGCCGCTTGCCCACCGGGACCTCGACGTCATCAGCCAGCCGCCCGATTTGTGTGAGTTGTTGATCTGTCAGGCCGTCGAACAGAGGCACCTTACGCATCAGCGCGACCTTGGTGTTACCCCTTCTGGCCACCGATCCACCTCCGTGTGTCCCGCGCGGACTCGTCCGGGAAATTCCCACTGGGCTGTCGGCATCCCTGCTCAGGTTCCTCCGGCCAGGGCCGCGACATGCAGGACGATCGTAGATTGCAGGAACGTCGCACGCAGCCGTTCGTCCGGGACCGCCGCCGCGAGCCGGTCGATAATCTCGCGCGCCTGGCGCGCGGTCCGCTGAGCGTCGTCGAGCCTGCCCACAGCCTGCCGCGCCAGCGCCGAGCCGGCCAGGCTCCGCCAGAGGAGCGGCAGGGTGGCCAGGTGGGTGGCGTGTGCCGTGGCATCCTCAAACTCGCCCAAAGCCGCATCCGGGTTGCCCAGTGCCAGCAGCGCGTGTCCTTTCAGGACCTGCGCGCTCGTCTGCCAGCGGTCCGTCGTTGCGGTCTGGGCGGCAACATGCAGCAGCGCATCCGCCGCGCGGACGGCCGCGTCGGACTTCGTGAGTTCCAGCAGCACCTGGCCTTCTGCCAGGGTAATCTCCTGGAGGAAATCCGCGGGGCGCGCTGATGCTTCCAGCGCTTCGTAGGCGCGGCGCAGATGCGCGGCGGCATCGTCCCGATCCCCCATCCGTGCGGCATCGACCGCCAGCGCGGCACGCACGATCGGCAGCCACGCGCCGCCGACCAGGGCAGCATGGTCCGCGGCTTCCCGGTCCGCCTGCGCGGCGGCAGGGATGTTTTCCAGTTCCCGATACAATACGCCCAGGCCGTAGAGATGAAAGACGATGAAACGCGTGGCGTCGATCTGGCGCGCCAGGTTCAGCCCCCGGGTGAGATAGTCCAGCGCCCGGCCGAAGTTGCCGCGCACAACCGCGACCACGCCGCCGGAAAATAGTGCCGGGGACATGTTCCAGATGTCTCCGGTCTCGGCGATGATGCCGAGACTGCGTTCGATTTCTGCCTCCGCGTCTTTGTACAGCCCGAGTTTGTGATCCGCGAAGCCCACCATGAACGCGCTCTCACCCGCGAGCGATCGGTTGCCGGTCTGGGTACACAGCCTGATCGAGTCCCGATAGGATTGCACACCGTCCCGAAACGCCCCCAGGAAGAGCAGGGCGTCCCCCAGGCCGTGCAGACACTCGGCCAGTCCGGCGGTGTCGCCGGCCTGCTCGAGGAGGGGCCGGGCCTCCTCATGCGCGGCGACGGATTCGCGGTTCCGGCCGTCGCTGAAATACGTGAAGCCGATGTGGTTCAGGATGCGGCCGGTGAGCGCGGGGTCGCCGAGCTCGCGGCTGATGGTCAATGCCTCGTGCAAGTACTCTTGCGCCACACCGACCTGATCCTGGCGGCGGTGCGAATGGCCGAGATGATCCAGCGCCGTCGCTTCCGTGCGCCGGTCCCCGGCGTCCTGAGCCAGCCGCCGCGTCCCATGGAAGTCCTCGCGGGCCCGCTCGTACTGTCCCAGCAGCATCCATACCGTACCCCGTCCCATCAGCGCGCGCAGCCTGGCCGGTGCATCGGGGGCGAGGTCCAGAGCGCGCGTGTAATGGTCCAAAGCCGTCGTGTTCGCATAGACGCCGGCGGCGCGGTCACCGGCCAGGAGCAGGTTCGCGACGGCCCGCGTGCGCGCACCGTCGTCTTCGGGCATTCCCAGTTCCCTGCGCAGCGTCAGGACCTGCAGCCAGTGGTGCGCGATGACGTCGGCGAACTCTGTCACCCGTTCGCCCATCACCTGCTCCATCCACCCCGCGATGAGGGCATGCTTGGGCCAGCGCTGCGATTTGGGGATCGACGCGTAGGCCACGTCGCGGATCAGGATGTGGCGGAAGGTGAACTCCGACTCCCCGCGCAGCGTCGACCGGCGCTTCGGAATGATGATTTCTTTGGTCACCAGCGACTCCACGGCCTCTGCGACATGATCCAGTTCCGCGGTCACGTGGATTCCGGTCAGCCAGAAGTCTTTGCCCTGCAGCGCGGCCGCCTGCAGGACTTGCTTTTCTCCTGCCGGCAGCGCGTCCACCCGCGCCGCAATCACGGCCTGCACCGTGTCGGGGATGCTGACGTCGGTCAGGGACACCGCCAGCTCCCAGCGCCCATCGCGGTCCACCAGCGTCCCCTGCTCAATCAGTGTGCGAACGATCTCTTCCATGAACAGCGGGTTGCCGCCCCCGCGGGCGATCACGGCTGCGAGCAGTGGCTCCGGCGCCGGTCTGTGCTGCAGGACGGCCGCGATCAGCTCCTGGCTCTCGGCGTCGCCCAGCGGATCGAGGACCATCGTGGTGGCGCTGCGCTTGCCGCCCATCCACCCGGCGCGGCGCTCCAGCAGCTCCGGTCGAGACAGGATCAGCAGCACCATTGGGACGTCGCGGATCCAGTCGGCCGCGTCGCTGAGAAAATCCAGGGTCACGTCGTCGGCGAGATGGGCGTCTTCCATCAGCAGGATCAGCGGGCGGCGCTGGGTCAGGGCCTGGAAAAAGGTTCGCATCGCGCCGAAAAGGACTTCTCGCGGGAGGTCGGCGCCCTCGCCGCCGAGGCCGAGGACTGATGAGAGCGCGGGCACGGCGTCTGGGATCTCGAGCGCGTCGGCGGATTCCTGAAGTTTGGTCCGTGCCGTCTCCAGGTTGTCCCCGAAGACCACGCCGATCTGCTCCCGGATGGCCTCACCCAGCGCCCAGAACGGCACGCCGGTGCCGTAGGGCAGCGCCCGACCGCTCAGCACCTGCGTGTCTGCGGCCCGGAGGCGGAACTCCCGCGCCAGGCGCGTCTTGCCCACGCCCGCCGGCCCGAGCACACCGATCACATGCCCGCGTCCTTCGCGGCGGACTCGCCCCAAATGCCCGCCCAGCACGCTCAGTTCTTCCTCGCGTCCTATGAACGGCGTCGCACGGAGCGCGCGTTCCCGCGGTGGGCTGATCGACGTCAGCGCCCAAGCCGCGAGCGGCGTGTCCTTGCCTTTCACCGTCAGCGCAGGCACCGCGCGCAGCTCGGCGAGCCGGCGCAGCGCCCGATGTGTACGCTCGCCGACAAGGATCTGCCCGGCCGCGGCATGCTGCTGCAGCCGGGCCGCGAGGTTGACGACCTCCCCGGTGACGAGGAATTCTCCCTTGCCCGCCGCCTGCGGGTTGGCCACGACCTCTCCGGTGGTGATCCCAAGCCGGATGGGCGGCAGACGCCCGGCGTCGCCTTCCGCACCCGCGCGTTCACGGATCGCCAGAGCCGCGCGGGCCGCACGCTCGGGGTCGTCTTCGTGCACGGCGGGCAGACCGAACACCGCCATCACCGCATCGCCGATGTATTTCTCGATGGTGCCGCCGTACCGTGTGATCTCTGCCTCTGCCAGAGTGAAGAACCGGGCCATCTGCGCGCGCAGCAGCTCCGGATCGAGTCCGGCGGAGAGTTTGGTCGACTCCACGACGTCGATGAACAGCACCGTGACGAGCTTGCGTTCTTCCGCGCCCGCCGCCCCGGCCTCCAGCGCCGCGCCGCAGTTGCCGCAGAAGCGCATGGCCGGCGGATTCTCAAACCCGCAGTTCCGACACCGCCTGTTCATTGCGCAGAGTATTCGCGTTGCGCGACGGAGCCACCCTTGCACGGCTGTGCGGAGGAATGCCTGCACTCGGGCAGAAGGCCACAGGCATGCCCGCGCCTGCTCACCTCCGTGCATTGCTGCAGGCCACCCCGCTGCTCGTGCTCCCCGGCGTCTACGACGGACTGTCCGCCCGGGTCGCCGAGCAGGCGGGGTTTCCCGCGCTGTACATCAGTGGCGGGGCGGTCAGCCGCAGCGTGGGACTGCCGGATCTGGGATTGCTGTCCGCCGACGCGGTGATCGCCCGGGTGGGCGAGATCGTGCGTGCGGTCGGTGTGCCCTGCCTCGCTGACGCGGACACCGGGTACGGCAATCCCCTGCACGTCCGCCGGACGGTCCAGGCCTTCGAGCGCGCCGGCGCCGCGGGACTGCACCTGGAGGATCAGGTCGAGCCCAAACAGTGCGGGCATTATGACGACACACAGGTGATCGATGCCGGCGACATGGTGCAGAAGATCCGTGCCGCCACGGATGCCCGCACGGATCCCGACTTTCTGATCGTCGCCCGCACCGACGCCCGGACGCCACACGGGCTGGATGAGGCCATCTCCCGGGCCAACCTCTACGCCTCCTCCGGCGCGGACATGGTCTTCATCGAAGCGCCCCGTTCGACATCCGAACTCGCCGAGATCGCCCGGCGCGTGCGGGCCCCGCTGCTGGTGAACATGTTCGTCGGCGGCAAGACCCCGTTCGTACCGCCGCAGGAACTGGCGGCGATGGGCTACCGGGTGATGATCGTCCCGTCCGATCTGCAGCGCGCCGCGATCGCCGGTATGCAGCGTGCCGCCTCCGCCCTGCGCGAAGAGGGGACCGCGCGGAGTCTGGGCGATGCGCTCGTCTCGTTTGAAGAACGCGAGCGCGTGGTCGGACTGGCGGGCTGGCGCGAGGCCGAACGCCGCTACACCGTGCGATGACGCTGTCCGAGCGGCTGGCCCGCTATGCCGCCGGGTTCCGCTACGAAGACCTGCCTCCCGACGTTGTGCACGCCGCCACGCAGCGCCTGATCGACACGCTGGCCTGCGCCCTGGCCGGACATGCGGAGGATCCCGCGCGGATTGCGCGTGAGGTGACCGGCCTCCTGCGGCCGAAAGGTCCGGCCACCATCATCGGCACGCGCGGCACCTCGGCCCCGGACCTCGCCGCGTTCTCGAACGGCGTGGCGGTGCGGGCGCTCGATTTCAATGACACGTACCTGTCACTGGAGGCGCTGCATCCGTCCGACACGATCCCCGCGCTGCTGGCGGTCGCCGAGGCCGAGGGCCGGAATGGGAAGGAATTGCTCGCCGCGATGGTCCTCAGCTATGAGGTGGCCTGCCGTCTCGCCGATGCCTCGTCGATCCGAGACCGGGGCTGGGACCACACCACGTATGGGGTGATTCCCACCGCGCTTGCCGCGGGCTACCTGATGCGGCTCGATCCGGCGGGTCTCGCTCATGCCGTCAATCTGGCCGTGGCCTCGAATGTCACGCTCCGCCAGATCCGCGTCGGCCATCTGTCGATGTGGAAAGGCGCGGCGTTCGGCAACGCGTCCCGCAACGGTGTCTTTGCAGCCTACCTGGCCCGCTTTGGGATGACAGGTCCGGCGGAGGTCTTTGAGGGTCCGCGCGGGTTCTTCGCGCAGGTGTCGGGACCGCTCGACCTCGCGCTGGCCGACCCCGGCGGATCCTACCGCATCGTCGACACCCTGATCAAACAGTACCCGGCGGAATATCACGCCCAGGCCGCCATCGAGGCGGCGTTGGCCCTGAGGAAGCGTGCGAAGGGGAACGCCATCGAGGCGGTGGAGGTCCACACGTACAAGGCGGCGGTGCAGATCATCGGCGGTGAGCCCGAGAAGTGGTATCCGGCCACGCGGGAAACCGCCGATCACAGTCTGCCGTACCTCACAGCCGTCGCGCTGCTCGATGGCGAGGTGAGCCGGGGGTCGTTTGCGATGGAACGCATCATGGATCCCGCCGTGCGTGCGTTTCTTCCGCGCATCACCGTGTCCGAAGATCTCGAGCACACCTCGCGTTATCCGCGGACCTTGCCGGTTCGGATGGTGGTGCGCACGGCGGGTGGACACACCCTGATGGAAGAGGTGGAGACGCCGCTGGGACACCCGCGGCGGCCGATGACCGACGCGCAGCTGGAACGGAAATTCCGCGCCTGTGCGGTCCCGCCGCTGAGTGCGCGCAGGGCGAAAAGGCTTCTCGCACGGCTGTGGAGAATCGACACCGAAGACTCCCTGTCAGATCTCCTACGCCTATGTACCATTCCCAGGAGGTGAACGAGTGGATGAGAGTCGCATCGTGGGTGCGGTGGAGTACCGCCGCGGTGATCGTCGCGCTCATGGCGGGCCTGCCGGTGCTGGCGGCCCCGGCGCTGCCGGCGGGACTCCCGAGCTACTACCCGGCCGGCTACGCGCAGATCGTAGACGCGTCGCGCGGGGAAGGGCGCGTCTCTGTGTATTCCATCATGTCGGCGTCGAACTGGGCGCCGGTGATACGGGAGTTCAACAAGATCTATCCGTGGATCCGGGTGGAGGCCGCGGACCTCGGCTCCTACGAAGTCTTCGAGCGCTTCCTGGCCGAGACCGGGTCGGGCGCGACCACCGCGGACATGCTGATCAGCAACGCGCCGGACTCCTGGCAGGATCTGATGAAGCGGGGGCTGGTCATCAGCTACGACTCCCCGGAGAAGCGCTACCTGCCGGGCTGGGCGGTCGTCAACAACATGATCTACAATGTCAGCTCCGACCCGATGGTCATCGTGTACAACAAGAAGCTCCTGGTCGCCGATCTGCGGCCGAAGAGCATCGAAGACCTGGCCCGCATCGCCGAATCCCATCCCAGGACGTTTGAGAACCGGATCACCACCTATGACGTGGAGCAATCCGCGACGGGCTTCAACAACTTCTGGGTCTTCATCCGCAAGAACGGCAACACCGGCTGGTCGTGGTTTGACACGATCGGCAAAGTCGGCGTCCGCCCGGCCACCAGCGCCGGGACGATGATCGACGGCGTGACCAGCGGCGAGTTCCTGGTAGCCTTCTTCACCTCGACGATCACGTTGTTCCCACGGTTGGCGCGGCCCGGCGTGACCGACATCATCGGCTGGACGTACGAGCGTGACGGCACGCCCATCGTGCTGCGTGGGATGGGCATCCCCAAGGCGGCGAAGAACCCCAACAGCGCCAAGTTGCTGCTGGATTTCATCGTCTCCCACAACGGCCAGGTCGCCTTCGCGGAAGGCGGACTGGTCGCCTACCGGCCCGACGCCCAGAAAGATGCGGCCCACCATCTTGCGGAAGTGCTGGCCGACATCGGGGAAGTCAACGCGCTGCGGTACACGTATGATCCGATCCTGACCGATGCGAAGGTGCGCGCCGATTTCCTGGCACGCTGGAAGCGGGCCTTCCGGCGCTGATGCTCGAAGCGGCGCGCGTGCCGCATGCTCGATCCGAGAGGGGCCTGGATGTTCCGGTGCAGTGGAGCATCGGGCTCCTCTCGTTCATGCTGGTGCTCTTTCCGCTCGTCCCGATCCTCTACCAAAGCTTCCTGACCGAGCCGCTCTACGAACCTTCGCGCGCGCTGACGCTTGGGAACTTCACCGGCATGCTCGCCTCGGCCCAGTTCCACGTGGTGGTGCTCAATTCGCTCATCGTGTCTGGCGTCACCACGATCGCCGCCGTCGCGCTGGGGACGCTCTTCGCCGTCTTCGTGATGCGCACGAACATGCCGCTGCGCGGGCTGCTGGGCAGCCTGGTGATGACCCCGCTGTACATCTCACCGCTCGTGCTGGCGTTTGCCTGGATCACGATGTTCGGCCCGCAGGGCTACGTGACGATCTACCTGCGGACGCTGACCGGCGGCGACCCTTGGAACCTGTACACGCTGGGCGGCATCATCGTCGTCTCCGTCTTCTACTACGTCCCCTACGCGTACCTGAATGCCACGGCGAGTCTCAGTCTGTCCGACCCCACGGTGGAGGATGCGGCCCGCATCGCGGGGGCCGGCCCGCTGCGCACCCTGGTCACCGTGACCCTGCCGCTGCTGCGGCCGTCGGTGGTCTACAGCCTGCTGCTGGTCGGCATCGCCTCGCTGGAGCTGCTGTCGGTGCCGCTGATCCTGGGCACGCCGACGGGGATCGACACGGTATCGACCCTGCTGGTGAAACTGGGCATCCAGGGAGGCCGGTCGGACTACGGGGCCGTCGCCGCGGTGGCGGTCATGCTCCTGGCCGTGATGACGGTCCTGATCATCGCTCAGGAACGCCTGATCGGGGCGACGCAGCGCTTCGTCACGGTGCGGGGCAAGGCGGTCGCGCCGCGCACGTTTGATGTCGGGGCGCTGCGCTACGCTGCGGCGGCTGCCGTGGCCGTCTATATCGTGCTGGGCGTCATGGTCCCACTGGGCGGAATTGCCCTGCGCTCCGTGGTCGGCTTCCTCTCGCCGCTGGCCAACCCGCTGCAGTCGCTGACACTCGAGCACTTCCAGCTCATCTTCCAGGTGGAGGCCTACCGTCGGTCCATCACCAACAGCCTGCTGATTTCCGGGATCGGCGGCGGCATCGGCATCGTCTTCATGGCGCTGGTGGCGCTGGTGACCTACCGCTCCGAGCTGCCGTGGCGGCGGACGCTGGGCTTTGTGGCGTTGTACCCCCGGGCCATCCCGGGGCTGATCGTGGGTATCGGCTTTCTGTGGTCCTTCGTGTTGATCCGTCCGCTGGGCGGCCTGCGCAACACGGTGTTCGCGTTGGGGGCGGCGTTCATCATGCGCTACATCCCCTACGGCTTTTCCTTGATTGCGCCTGTGCTGACCCGGATCAGTCCCGAGCTCGACAACGCGTCCCGGGTGTGCGGAGAGGGGTGGACCGGCACGATGCGCCGCGTGCTGCTGCCCCTGCTGCGGCCGGCGATCCTGACCGGATGGATCTTCCTGTTCATCACGTTCCTGAAGGAGTACTCGTCGGCATTGTTCCTCTTCGCGCGGGGCAGTGAGGTGATGGGTACGACGATGCTGGAACTGTGGCGGCAGGGCGACATGGGGCCGGTCAGCGCGCTGGCCGTGGTGCAGGCCGGACTGATTCTGGCCGTGATTCTTGTCGCGCGCTGGGGATTTGGAGTCCGCTTCTATGGCTGAGGTGGTGGTGGACGCGCTGATCAAACGCTTCGGCGACGTGGTCGCCGTCGACGGCGTCTCCCTCACCGCGGTCAGCGGGGAGATGCTGTCGTTGCTGGGGCCGTCCGGGTGCGGCAAAACCACGACGCTGCTGTGCATCGCAGGATTGGAGCGGCCGGACGGCGGCCGCATCCTCGCGGCGGGCCAGGTGCTGACCGACGCCGACCGCGGGATCTTCCTGACCCCGGAAGCCCGCAACCTGGGGATGGTGTTCCAATCGTACGCGCTGTGGCCACACATGACCGTGTTCGACAACGTGGCGTACGGGCTGCGCACCCGCGGGGTGGGGCCGGCGGAGATCCGACGCCGCGTGGATGAGGTGCTGCAACTGGTCCAGCTGGAAGGCCTGGGCGGCCGCTTTCCCCACCAGCTCAGCGGGGGCCAGCAGCAGCGGGTGGCCCTGGCGCGCGCGCTGGTGTACGAGCCGCGCATTCTGCTGCTGGATGAACCCCTATCCAACCTCGACGCCAAGCTGCGGGATCAGGCCCGCATCTGGCTGCGGGAGCTGCAGCAGCGGCTGAAGATCACCGCGATCTACGTCACCCATGATCAGGTGGAAGCGTTGAGTCTGTCCGACCGCATCGCCGTGATGTCCCGCGGCCGCATCGCGCAGCTGGGGACCCCGCGCGAAATCTACGAACATCCGGCGGACGCGTTTGTGGCGGACTTCATCGGACAGGCCACGTTCTTGCACGCGCAGGTTGTCGCCCAGGATGCGGATCGCGTGCGCGTGAAGCTCGACAACGGGCAGCACCTCGTCGTCCACTCCGCGCGGACCTGGGCGGCCGGCGCGTCCGTGCTGCTGGCCATCCGTCCGGAGCGGGTCCAGCTGGCCGACGCGCAGGAGGAGAATATCCTCAGCGGCCGGGTGCGGTCGCACATGTACCTGGGCGCGCGCCACCACTACATCATCGATGCCGACGGGTTGGAGGTCCGCGTGGAGCTCACCGAAGAACTGCCCGATTTCTTCGTGCGCCTGCACGTTCCCGTCCATGCCGCCACCGTGCTGCCCGAACCCGATACGGCGTCGAGGCGGCAGGTCAGAGGGGATTTCCGCGCATCATCGGCAACAGATCCCTGACGTCGTCGATCAGCTCGATGTCCCACAGGTGCGCAAGCAGTGATTCGGCCTGCGCGGCGGGCATCACCAGCGTCGCGCATTCGGTGAATTTCCCGGCGAGCTGATGGCGCGACAGCGGCGTGCGCGGGTGGCCGCGTGCGCGGTCCGCGTACCCGGAGAGGTGCCGTCCGTCCGTCAGCGTGATGGCGATTTTCATCCGCATCTCGTTGTAGCCCTTCGCGTCGATCTCCCGATCCACCGAGACGGCGACGCGTTCCATCAGCGCGCGCACGACCGGATCGTTCACGCGTGCATCGGTGAACTGAGCGATGCCCGCGCGGCGGTCCACGACGCCCACCGCCATCTGGTAGGGCAGGCTGAATTTGGCCTCCAACCCGTTGACCGGCCGCGCGTGGATCAAGGCATTGGGCACGTGAGAGTTGACTCCGACGTCGATGCGGGCGATCTGCTCCGGGGCGAGGTCGTGCTCCCGGACGAGATCGAGGAGCACGTCTTGCGCGGGGTGGGCCAGCGATCCGGAAGGGTAGGGTTTGATCGAGATGCCCGGCTCGACAAAGAAGTAGGGGTGTCCCAGCCGCCCTTCGATCTTGGAGGCATCGTAGCCGCCGGCCGCCGCGCTGAAGAACCCACGCCTGGCTTCCAGGATGTCGGTGGCCGCGGTCCAGCCGCGCCGGGCCAGCATCACGGCAAGGATACCGTTTTCGGCGGCGCGTCCGGCGTGGAACGGTTTGGTCATCGTCCCGAAGTTCTCGCGCAGCCCGGCGCTCATGCTGGCGGCCAGGCCCAGCGCCCGCAGCGTTTGATCGAGGTCCGCCCCCCACAACCGCGCCGCCGCGACGGCCGCGCCAAATCCTCCCATTGTGCCGGTGGAGTGGAACCCGTCGACGTAATGGCGCGGCGCAATGGCATCGGCAATGCGGCAGGTGACCTCGACGCCCAGGATGTACGCGGCGAGGAGGTCCCGTCCCGACACCCCGGTGTCTTCCGCCACAGCCAGTGCCGCCGCCAGCACGGGCACGGTAGGGTGGGTGAGCAGGCCGTAGACGCTGCGCGGATCGGTGGCCAGCTGGGTGTCATCGTAGTCCATCGCGTGGCCGGCCACGCCGTTTGCCCAGGCGGCCGACTGCAGGGGAGCTCGCTGCGCTGTGCCCAAGACGGTGGCCTGGCCCGGGCCGCCGAGTTCTCGCAGGTGCTCGCGGGCAATCGCGCCGCTGGCCTCGGTCGTCCCCGCCAGCATCACCGCCACGCCGTCGATGAGATGCTCGGTGGCGACCCGGCGAACGTCGTCGGGGATCGCCGTCGTCTCCAGCGCAAACCGGGCGATAAGCTCAGTGGTTCCCATCGGAGAGTTGACGAACTCAAAGCCCGAGGCCCGAGCCCGGGGCCCGTGGTCGGTCATTCCTTCAGAGTCAGCGCATGCGCGCGAGATTGAAGGTCAGCACGGTGGCCGGTACGCCTGCGGCGCGCACGGTGACACGGATCGTGTCGGTGGGCTTGATCCCGTCGCTGAGGGCAAACTCGACGCGAAAGCGCGTCGCATAGAGCGTGTCTGAGATGATGCGCAGCCTCTGATCGGACGATTCGGCGGTGGGCGCCAGCACCTTGCCGTCGCCGGCGAGCACCTCGACTTTGGGCGGGTCCGGTGGGGCGATGGAGGTATGGTTCAGCTCGACATACAGCAGCAGCCGGTTCTGGAAGTACTGGTTGAGCCCATCCACGATACCAAGGCTCAGGGTGCTGGCGGGCTGGTGGTTGGGGATGAACTCATCGGTCGCCAGCCCCATCGCCAGCCGGATGAACGGCGTGACGACCATGACCGCGCCCTGGTTCTGCGGCAGCGGCTGGGCCCACTCGGACGGCAGCGGGATCGAGTCGGCGTTGAGGCTGAAGTAGAAGGTGCTGGCCTGGCGGACTACTTCCGGAGTCAACACGGGCGAGTAGGCCGCCGCCGGACCCGCCGTAACGAGGCAAACCAGCGCGGCCAGCGACCAGGCGCAGAGTAACGGGCATCGGGCTTCGGGCTTCGGGTTTCGTCTCACCCTTCCAACACTAGCAGAGAAACCCGTGAGGGGCCAACGCGTTCGACGGCCATTGGCCCGATGCCCGAAGCCAGGAAGTCGGTGTCTATTTGCCCAAAGCGTTCAGCGCGATCGTGAGCTGGCCTGAGATGACCTTCGCCCACGGCTGGGCCGCGTTCACATCGTTGAATGTAATCGCCTGCTGCGCCAGGATCAGCGAGATCTGCGAATACTGCAGCGCTTTGGCCGCTCCCTGCGCGGAACTGGCCTTCAGGTCCGGGATGATCCCGTTGCCCATGCCCTGGCACGGGAAGCCGACGGCCTGGACGAAATCCTTTCCGTCCGGTCCCTGCAGACAGTTGATGACATGCTGCAGGTGTGTGCGGGTGCCGGCGATGGCCGTGCCGCGCTGCGCCAGCTCGCCCGAGTGGAAGATCGCAGTTTCCAGTGCCTTCTTGATGTCCACGCCGGTCTGCGCCGCGACCGGCTGGGCGATCAGCACCGCCGCCAGCGCCACCAGCACAAGTCCTGTCAGAAACGTTTTCATCCTGGGCCTCCTGATTGTTGGAATCGGTGGGTGGATGCTGCTTCAGCATCGCCACCGTGTGTAACGGGGCTGTCACCGAACGGGGACTTCGCCGGCCCAGACCACTTTCCCCGATGCGTATGCCGTCTCCATCGCACGCTCCAAGGCAAAGTGCAGCTGCTCGACTGACCCGGCCTCGGGAAATGTCACCAGCGCGATCGCGCACTGCGGCGCCCCGGCGCCGGCCAGCCGCCCCGACGCCGCATCGGCGCTGATCCGCCGCTGGAGTTGTGCGCCGAACTTCCGGGCCGACTCGGCATTGGTCATCGGCAGCAGGATGAAAAAGGCATCCGGCCCGGCCCGGGCGACCACGTCCACCCGCCGCGCCGACTCGATGATCACCGATGCCACGCGCTTGGCCAGCAGCTCCGTCGATGCGGGCGCCGCCGCGGCCGGCCGCCGCGGCAGACGGCACTTCAGCAGCGCGAACGGCGCGCCCAGACCGGTCGCCCGGTGGATCTCTTCCCGCAGCATCTGGTCGAGTTGGGCCTGCGACTGCAGCCACGCGGTCGGATCGGTGGTAGCCAACCGCTGCAGGTCTTCCAGCACGTACGCACGCTCCAGCGCCACGCCGCCCTGATCCGCGACGTGCATGAGATCGTCGCCGCCGCCATCCGGCGGGGCCCAGCCATCTCCGCCACCGCCGGCGAGAGCCCCGATCAGCCGTCCTCCTGCCGTCAGCGGCGCGCACAGCGCCTGCGTCCAGGCGATGCCTTCGGGCGCAATGACGTCGAAGGGTTTGGAGAGTTGGCCATGGAGACGCTCACTGCATTCGTACATCACGGCGCTGGTCTCCCCCGCCGCCGTGCCGCGGACGCACGCCAGCGACAGTCCCGCCCCCAGTCCTTCGTAGAGGAACACCGCTCCGAACGGCGCGTTCAGGTGAGAGCGCGCCGCCTCGGCCACGGCATCGAGGACCTGCGACACATCGGTCGTCGCGGCAAGGCGGCGGGACAGCGCGTAGGCCGATTCGAGGTCGCTGACGCGCCGGCGCAGTTGCGCGGTGGCTTCGGCCAGCCGTTCGTCGAGGATGCGATTCAGCGAGACGCGTTCGGCGGACAGCCGCGTTTCCTGCGCCAGCATGCCGAAGACGATCGCCAGCACGAAGCTGCCGATGCCAAACAGCGTGACGCGCACGGCCGATTCGCCGAAGGTCACGATCCCCCCGGCCCGGCTCAACCACAGCCATACCACGAGCGCCGAGACCGCTACCGCCGACAGCACGGTGTTCCGCAGGTCCGATCGGATGGCCGCCCCGAGTACCGGCAGGTAGAGGAGGACCAACAGGCTGCTGTTGATGCCCCCCGTGTAATAGACGAGGGCGCCGATCAGCAGGATGTCCAGCAGTAAGGACAGATCCGTCCTCAGGGCGACCGCGGAGCGCCGCACCAACCAGAGTGTGATCAAGATGTAGGCGGCGATGGCGGCGGTGAGCCAGGTCAGAGCAATCTCACTCTCGGGGGGGATCACGTCCCACCAGAGGATCGGCAGGAGGGCGAAGAGGACCAGCAGCCGGACGTAGCTGATCCGCCGCTCAATCCCCGCGGGGGTCGGCGTCGTCATCGCAGGGGGCATGGAACGAGAGGGACCCCGGCGGACCGGGGTCCCTCTGAGCGAAAAGTCATGACCTGATGCAGCCTACTGTGACGGCATCCAGCTGTCACCGGGCATCCATGTCTGCGTCGGCTGCTGCACGGGCTGCTCGGCCGGCATCTTCGCCGCCGGTTTGGGTGCGCGCCGCCGGGCCGGCTTACGGGTCACAGCTTTCTTGCGTGCGGGAGCCTTGCGGGCCGCCTTCTTTCGAGCCACCGGCCGCTTCTTGCGTGCCGCGGGCCGCTTCTTGCGCGTCGTCGCCTTCTTGGCCCGTGCCGGTCGGCGCTTTGCTCGAGTCGCTTTCGCTTTCCTCTTTCGCGCCACTGAGTGTCCCCCCTTGACCTGGTTCCCGTAAGAGCGATTTTTGAGGATGGGGGCCAAATTCCGCAGCCTGGTGGTCGTGTCCTGCATCCTCCGCAGAGATTTCTGTTACTTCTTGATGCCAAACGCCGCGTACTGCAGCGGGATGAAGCTCTGCCACTGGTCCGGCACACTGCCGTCGGGGAAGATGGCCGTGACCGGGCACACCGACTCGCACGCCCCGCAATCGATGCACTCTTCGGGGTGGATGAACAGCTGCGCGTTGAGCTGGTCCTTGGTGATGCCCTGGTCGGGCGGGACGTGGGTGGCTTCCCCTCGCGGGATCACCTGCTTATCGACCCCCGCCCCGGTGGAGGGATCGGGAACGACGTAGGCTCCTACTTCCTCAACGTATTCGTAGATGCAATCGACCGGACACACCTCGACGCACGATCGGTCCTTCGTGCCGATGCACGGTTCGGCAATGATATATGTCATTCAGCCACCTCCGAACAGTCTGCACACTCATCGTAGCCACCGGGGACCGCGACTGTCAAATGCGGCGCCTTCGGGGCTGTTTCCTTCCCGATGTTATACTGTGCCCGAGAACGCTCACCGAGGGACGGCTGATGGTGCAGGCGGTGCCCAGGCTGCCGGTGGCGGGGTACGAGGCGATCGACGCCGGCGTGCTGGAGACGTTCCCCTACGAGTATGCGGGCAAGAACGCCACGGTGGACATCGAGACCGACGAGTTCACCGCCGTGTGCCCATGGTCCGGCCTGCCCGACTTCGGCGCCGTGCGCGTGCGCTATGTCCCCCAGACCAAAGTCATTGAGCTGCGGTCGTTCAAGTACTACCTGCTCTCATTCCGCAGCGTTGGGATCTACCAGGAACACGCGGTGAACCGGATCCTCGATGACCTGGTGGCGCTGGCGGAGCCGCAGTGGATGGAAGTCACCCTGGACTACAAAGTCCGGGGCGGCATCCACACCGTCTGTACCGTCCGCTACCCATAGGCCATGACCCCGTTGAAGCCCCGCGCGCGGATGCTCGCGGAAATCGGCATCGTGGCCGCCGTGTACGCAGTGCTGACCTGGGTGCTCGCCCCGATCAGTTACGGTCCGCTGCAGCTGCGGGTCGCGGAGATCCTGAAGTCGCTGGTGATCTGGGAGCCTCACCTTATCGCGGCGTTTGTGATTGGGAACTTCCTCAGCAACCTGACCAGCCCGTTTGCCGGTCCGTGGGAACTGATCTTCATGCCCTTCGCCAATTTGGCCGGTGCGACGCTATGCTACGTGATCGGCCGCCGCCAGGTCTACTCCGGCGCCGCGGCCTACGCCCTCGTGATCGGCGCCGCCGTGTCCGTAGTACTGTCCGTGGTGCTGCAGGTGCGGTTTGGCATTCTCTTCCCGGGATTGCTGGCCAGCGAGGCGATCCTCATCATCGGTGGGGTGCCGATCATGCGCGCGCTGCTCCGAACGCTCGAACCCCTGCGCCGGCGCTGGCTCTCACCGGGTCGCCAGGGATCCGGGTAGCCAGGGAGCCCGGTAGCCCGGTAGCCCAACCGCGGTAGCCGGGTGCTGGGTAGCTGCGAAGACTACGATTGGCCGCAACGAGCCATTGCGGAAATTCCTCCCTACACAGATTCTGAACATGCCATGCCTGGAGACCCAGTTCGGCCTGCGCCCTTTCAGAGTCTCGGGGCGTGGCAACTTGCGCACAAACTGGCGATAAGGATCTATCTTGTCACGGCAAAGTTCCCCACCCAACATCGCTTCGGGTTGGCCTTACAGTTGCAACGCGCAGCTTCCGCAATCCCCGCGAATCTCGCGGAAGGAAACGCCAGATGGTCCGCGCGAGAGTATCTCTATTTCTGCAAGGTGGCGAAAGGGTCAATTTCGGAAGTCCGGTATTTTCTGCAACTTGGGCATGACTTAGGAATCATTTCGGACGCGGTGTTTTCCGAAAATCTTGATGGCTATGATAAGCTCGGAGCAGTTGTCTACCGGCTGATCGGTTCCTTGAAAGGCAAACTGAACAACCCCCCGGAAAAAGCAAGGCCGGGGCCGTGAGGTAGTGGTGGCTACCGGGCTGCCAGGCTACCCGGCTACCGGTATTTGAGAGTGGTGACCTTCGGCTGGAGGAAGTAGAGCAGGTAATCCGGCCCGCCGACCTTGGCGTCGGTCCCGCTCATGTTGAACCCACCGAATGGGTGCACGCCCACCAGCGCGCCGGTAGACTTGCGGTTGAGGTAGAGATTGCCGGCGAACACGTCGCGCCGCGCTCTGGCGAGTTTGTCGGGATTGCGCGAGAACACGGCGCCGGTGAGTCCGAACTCGGTGCCGTTGGCGATCGCGATCGCGTCGTCGAAATCCTTCGCCTTGATCACCGCGACGACCGGCCCGAAGATCTCCTCCTGCGCGATGCGGGCCGTGGGGTTCACGTCGGTGAACACGGTCGGCTGGATGTAGTGGCCCGCACCGTCACCCGGCTCGCCGCCGGCGGCCAGACGCCCCTCCGACTTTCCTACCGTGATGTAGTCCATGATCGTCCGCTTGGCCCGCTCATTGATCACCGGCCCCGCCGGGTAGTTGTCCCTGGCCGGTCCCTGTTCCAGCCCTCGGACGCGCTCCACGAACGCCGCCACCACGTCCTGGTATACGCCGGCGGTGGCGACTAATCGCGACCCGGCCGAACACTTCTGGCCTTGGAACCCATATCCTGACGCGACGGCCGCGGCCACGGCTTCGGCGACATCGGCTTCATCGTCGATGATCACCGCGTTTTTCCCGCCCATCTCCGCGATGCACCGCTTCAGCCAGAGCTGGCCGGGCCGCACCTTGGCGGCCTCCTCGTACAGCCGCGTGCCGACGTCCTTGCTGCCGGTGAAGGCAACCATACGCACACGCGGGTGAGCCACGAGCGGGTCGCCGATGCGGCCGCCGGACCCAGTGAGGATGTTCAGCACGCCGTCGGGCAGTCCGGCCTCGGCCATGATCTGCTGGAAGACGTACGCGTTGCCGGGCGAGTCAGAGCTGGGCTTCAGCACGACCGTGTTGCCGGCCGCGATCGCCGCGGCGGCCATGCCGACCGGGATGGCCAGCGGGAAGTTCCACGGTGGGATCACGGCCACGACGCCCAGCGGGAGATACACGTACTCACTGAACTCCTGGGGGTGCGGGGCCATCACTTGGCCGCGGGCGTAGCGCAGGGCCTCCCGCGCGAAGAACTCCAGATGGTCGATGGTTTCCGCGACGTCCGCGTCGGCCTCGCCCCAGTTCTTGCCAACTTCATAGACCTGCCAGGCCGACGCCCAGTACTTCTTCTTCCGCAAGACGTCGGCGGCCCGCAGCAAGATGGCCGCGCGCTCTTCAGCCGGCACCCGTGACCAGGTGCGGAACGCCTGCTCCGCCGCCGCGACCGCGGAGTCGACGTGCTCCGGGGCGCCCAGCTGGAAGACAGCGACGGCCTGATCGCTCTGAGAGGGGTTCCATGAAGTGAATTTCTCGGCGGTGGTGACCTGCCGGCCGCCGATCACCAGCGGGAACTCGCGCCCGATGTCCCGCTCCAGCGCACTCAGGGCCTGGCGCATCGCCTCGCGCCCCGGATCGGCGGAGAAATCGGTGAACGGCTCGTTGCGGAACTCAGGCAGCGCCATCGGCAGGCCTCCGTAGGGGATTGCCTGCATTATATAGAGAAGGCGCGGCGTCCGAATGCCGGTCCGCCGCGCTGGAAACGAAAGAGTTCTCGCGTTTCCCTACATCTTGCCCATCTTCTTCTTTTTCGCCTTCTTCTTTGCCATCTGGTGCTCGCCCCCTTCCTATTCTGGCCTAAGGGAAAGTTCTGCGACGGGGATTCAAATTTTCCTGCTGCAGGCCCGTGTTTTTCACCTGTGACCCGCGTCATCCGGCTGCTGTAACACCCTTCATTGCTTCCGGTTCAGACATCTGCCGTTAATGGGCAGGGTTGCCTTTACCCGACGGGGGGAGAGGAGGTGGGCGTTGACCCAGAGGGTTGCTGTGCAGACATCACTTCGGAACTCCATCAAGGAGGAGAGAACATGACAGGTCGAGCGTTGGTACTTTCCGTCGTGGCGTTAGTGACGGGCCTGGGCGTCCTTCTTGCCCTGCAAGCCTCCGCTGTCCCAGCGGGGATGCCGCGGCCTAGTGACGGGTTCACTTTACATATCGATGCAGAGATGCACTTTCCGGGCCAGCCTAAGATGATCGCTCACCACTGGTGCAAGGCCGTGGCGGGGTTGATCGAGTGCCAGCTCTACGATAGCGACCGGGCGGACGCCCGGCTGGTTGGCGTCGAGACCGTGGTCCCCACGGCCGTATGGAAGACGTTCAGTGCGACCGAGCGGGCCCGCTGGCACTACCACAGAATGGAAATTCCAATGGTTCACGCAACACTGCCCGACCTCAGTTCGGCAGAGGCAGCCAAGGTCGTGGCGAGCTTGCAGGAGACCTATGGGAAGATCTACTTGCTATGGGATCCTTCCCGGCAGAAGCTGCCAGTCGGCCTGCCAACAGTGACGATCCTGAAGCACTAGAGGCACGGCGGTGCGAGGGCAGGGCGTCGCGAGACCCTGCCCTCGACACCAACCGCCTAGATCATCGGCAGTTCTTGGGGTTCCTTGCCCCTGGGAAAGGCCTTGTCGATGCGCTCAAGTTCGTCCGGCTCCAATTTGAGGTCACCGGCGCCGGCGTTATCGCTGGCGTGAGCGACCTTGGATGCCTTGGGGATGGCGAACACCAACGGCCTCCGCAGCAGTAACGCCAGCGCCACCTGGTGCGGCGTCGCGCCGTGCGCATCCGCAATCTCCTTGAGCACCTTCCCTCCCGCGCTCCGAGGAGAGGGGAAGTCGCCCGACCCAAACGGGCTGTAGGCAACCACCGCTACCTCATGCACCTCACACCAGGGCAGGACCGCGTGCTCGATCGCCCGTTCCTGTAGATGGTAGAGCACCTGGTTGCAGGCGAGGCGGCGCGGCCCCGCCGCGGCGACGGCCCTCTGGAGGTGCTCGAGATCAAAGTTGCTGACCCCGTAGAACGCGATCTTGCCGCCGGCGACGAGCTGCTCGAATGCCCTGAGGGTGTCTTCGATGGGATGTTGCGACGGCCAGTGCAGCAGATAGAGGTCGAGCCGGTCGGTCTTCAACTTCTTCAGGCTGCGGTCACACGCGCGGAGCACGCCGTCGTACGAGGCGTTCCGCGGCCAGACCTTCGAGACCAGAAAAACCTCATCCCGCCGGCCGGCGATGGCATCTGCGACGAGTTCCTCGACCCGGCCGTTCCCGTAGATCTCCGCCGTGTCGATGTGGGTCATCCCGGCATCAAGCCCGGCGCGCAGCGCGGCGAGCGCCTCCTTGCGGTCGTCCCGCTCCATGTTCCACGTGCCCTGGCCGATCACAGGGACGGGGACGTCGGTCCATCCAAATGGGCGGCGGATCATCTCCCGGTTCACAGACCCAGCGACCCG
>DASXUC010000172.1:0-4498 GCA_036505015.1 bacterium
TCGAACTTGTCGACCTCCAGCGCGAGCTCCGCGGTACGCACGATCTTTCGCACATCGATCAGCGGACCGGTCGTCGACCGCTGCGACGCGGGCGGGACCGGCGCAGGAGCGCGGAGCTCGCCGGCGGGAGGCACCGCCAGGTTGACGCCTCCGCGCCCGGGCGCGGCGACTTGTGCCGCCGGACGCATTTCACGAAGCAGATTGACTGAGAAGATGCCGATGATCAGAATCGCAGCCGCCGACAGTGCCACCTGCCACGACAGGCGAAACCGCGACCGCGGTGTCCGCGAAGAGGCGGCCGTGCTTTCGAGATGTGTCCGCACGCGCGCCTGGAATCCATCAGGGGCGCGCACCGGGTCAAGGGAGCGGACCAACCCCAAGGTGCGCCGCAGCGATGCCAGGTGCTCCCGGCACTCCGGACAGACCTCAAGGTGCCGCTGCACCCGCTCGCGCTCGCGGCCGCCGAGTTCGTCATCCAGGTACGGCGACAGGAGTTCTCTGACGTGTGTTGCCAGCATCCCGCTACCTCCCGGCCGGACTGAGATCGGCCAGTGTCTGTCTGAGGGCCTCGCGGGCCCGGCTGAGCCGTGAGCGCACCGTGCCAACCGGCACCTGAAGCACCGACGCGATCTCCCCGTACGACAGCCCCTGCACGTCGCGCAGCGCCACGGCCACCCGCTGGTCTGGCGGGAGGGCCGCGATCGCCTGGTGAATCCGGCGCTGCAGTTCCCTCCGCTCGAGTTCGCGGTCCTGCCCCTCCGTGGGGATCGCCGCGACCGCGTCGAGCGAATCGGGGGTCTGCGGCGGGCGGCGCCGGACGATGTCGAGGGCGGCGTTCACCGCGATGCGGTGCAGCCAGGTCGAAAACGCGGCGTCTCCGCGAAACGCCGCCAGCGAGCGGTAGGCCTTCAGGAACGCCTCCTGCGCCGCATCCCACGCATCCTCAGGATTGCCGGTCACCCGATACGCGATCTGGTAGACGCGGTCCTGATAGGTGCCGACGAGTTGGTCGTACGCGGCCGCGTCGCCGCGGCGGCTGGCTGCGATGAGAGCGGCTTCGTCCACGGCTCACTCCATGCCTGTGTTGTCGTCCATGAGGTTAGACGCGCCGGGGGTGGAAAAGTTCCTGCTGAGTCAGACCACCCTGGCCGTGTGGAACGCGGAAATCTCCGCCGCCGTGTATCCCAATTCGGTCAAAATCGCATCGGTGTGCTGCCCCAGCGTCGGCGGCGCGCTGCGAATCCCGGCGGGGGTCGCGGAGAGTTTGACCGGCACGCCGGTCTGGCGGATCCGCCCCACGGTGGGATGGTCGACTTCCACCATCATCTGACGGTGGAGGACCTGAGGATGCCGGAAAATCTCCGCGACGCTGAGGATGGGCCCGTGGGGCACCCCCGCGCCCCCCAGCAGGTCGGTCCACTGCGCCGTCGTTTTCTGCCGGAAGATCGGTTCGAGGTGGCGGATCAACGCCGGACGGTGGTCCACGCGTGTGCGGTTGGTCGCATATCGCGGATCGGCGGCCAGCGCGGGGTCCACCACCTCGCAGAAGCGTCCCCAGATCGCTTCGCTGCCGACGGCGACGTTGATGTACCCGTCGGCCGTCGCAAACGCCTGGTAAGGCACGATATTGGGATGCGCGCTGCCCAGCCGCCCCGGGTTCTGCCCGGTGGCAAAGAAGATCCCGGCGGCGTACGTCAGCCAGGAGATCTGCCCGTCCATCAGCGCGGCATCGACGAGCTGGCCGCTTCCGGTGCGTTCCCGCACGCGCAGCGCCGCCAGCACCCCGAACGCGGCGTACATCCCGGCGCAGATGTCCGCCACCGCCACGCCCACCTTCACCGGATCACCGCCCTCTTCGCCCGTGATGCCCATCAACCCGCCCATCCCCTGCAGGATCAGGTCATACGCGGTCAGTTCGCGGAACGGACCGTCCTGGCCGAACCCGGAAATCGCGGCGTAGATCAGCCGGGGATAGGCGTGATGCAGGGTGTCGTAGTCCAGCCCGAAGCGGTGCATGATCCCGGGGCGGAAATTCTCCACCAGCACGTCGGCGCGCGAGAGCAGGCGGTGGAGGATCGATTTCCCGCGGTCGTCTTTCAGATTGAGGGTCAGGCTCTCTTTGTTGCGGTTGACGCTGAGAAAGTACGCGCTCTCGGTGCCCACGAACGGCGGTCCCCAGCCGCGCGTATCGTCGCCGCCGTCCGGGGTCTCCACCTTAACGACTCGCGCCCCCAGGTCGCTCAGCATGACCGTGCAGAACGGTCCGGCTAGAGCGCGGGTCAGGTCGACGATCAGGAGATCGTCGAGCGGTTGCATCGATTTTAGGCTTCGACGAACGCGACAAAGCGGCAGAACGCCGCTTCGCCTCCCTTGAACCGGAACGGGAACGCCCCCACCCACACGCGCTGGTTGAGGACCTGGTCGATGTGCCCGCCGGCATTCTCGATATGGAAGACCCCCTTCGGAAACAGCAGGGTGTGCGTGGCCTGGTAGTCGCGCGGCCAGGGGAACGCCTCGGCCATCGTCATCCCGATCTTCTTCTCGACTTCGGGAACCAGATCGGGACGCGCGTCGCGTACTTTGGTATTGAACGGATGATCGGTGCTGATCGCGTCGACCGCCATCCAGCGGATGCCGCGGTCCAGTACCCAGGTGCAAAATTCCGCGCGCGGGCCCGGATGACGCAGGAACGACCGCGGGAGGTCGGCCCGCGCGTCGGGATGCTGGGTCTTCGTGTGCGGCGACCAGTCCTCGTTGTAGTAGGCGTGGTAGCCGGTGTGGATCACCAGGATGTCGCCGCGCTCGATCTTCGTGCTGTACTTCTTCTCCCAGTTCTCGAACTGTTTGGGGCCATAGATGTCGTAGTCGCCGATGCCGAACTGCTGCAGGTCCACGATGCACGCCGGGCCGACCAGCGTTTCAATCGGGATGCCGGCCACGTCGGGCCCGGGATCGTTGAAGTGCAGCGGCGAGTCGAGGTGCGTGGCGATGTGGTTGGTACTGCTGATGTGCTGGGCGTTGACGCCCTCAAATGCCATCTTCTTGACCCACTTGATCGTCGGCCCTTCGTAATAGGCAAACGGCGGCGAGTCGACGCTGAAGTTTTGCGAGAGATCGAGCACGCGGCACTTGCTGAGATCGAACGATTTCATGGCTGCCTCCTCGGATTGGCTCCGGTGGTCGGACGGATTTCCTGTGTCATCAGGCTAATGGGTGGGAGCGAACGCGTCGAACAGCCGTGGCAGCTGCGTCTGCGCGGCTGGCCTGAGCAAGGGCAGTCTCACCCCGGCCTGACGGTATTGCTCGACCCTCCGCAGGACCTCCTCGGGCGTCCCCGATGCGGTCAGGCCCTCGACGTAATCGTCCGGAATCGCGGCGGCCAGCCCTTCGTGGCCTCCTTCCCGGTACGCCCGTTCGAACATTGGAATGTCCTCCACGTGTATGTACGGTTCGCCCACCGCGAGACGGGGCCGGGCATTGAATGCCAGCTGGATCGGATTGAACTTGCTCGCGAGCTCCCACCGGATCGCATCCAGAGCCCGGCGGCGGTCATCCTCGATGGAGCAGTTTACGATCTGGGCCACCTCGAACGTCGACCAGTCCCTGCCGGCGGCATCCACCGCCTGCCGCACGATCTTCAGGGCGTTGGCGGTGTACTCCGGGGACGCCACCGCATTTAGCAATACGCCGTCGCCGATCCTGCCTGCCAGCTGCAGCCCCGTGCGGCTGGTGGCCGCGATCCACATCGGGATCGCCGGCCGCAGGGGCCGCCAGCTCAGCTGGACCGCTTCGAGCCGTACGACCTGCCCGTGGAGGGTGACTCGTTCCCCGGTCAGGATTCGGCGGATCGCGTCGATCCACTCGCTGAGGGCCAGCGGAGGATCGATGTGCTCGAGCCCGTGCCGTCTGGCGTGGCTGATGGTGCAGGCGCCGGGGGCCAGGATGATTCGGCCCCCGGTCAGCTCGTCGAGGGCCGCGAGCGTCTGCGCCATGACAAGGGGGGAGCGGAGCCGCACGACCTGCGTGGCACCGAGCCGCAGGCGGGTGGTGACCGAGCCGAAGGCGGCGAGCGCGGTGACCGAATCGCGCACAAGCTGGATGGTCTCGGAGAAGAACCCCATCTCGAACCCGCGCTCGTCTGCGGCCCGCATCCAGGAGGTCATCTCCCCGATGCTCACTGCCGGATCATAGCCCACCGCAAGGCCAACGCGCGGCATGAGTGTACCTATCCCACGTGGAGGGCAGGGCTGATCGACTCCGTCAGCCACTCCGCCCCATCCTTCGTCACCAGGTACGTGTCTTCGATCAGCGAGATGCCCAGCCCGGGCACATACATCAGGCACTCGATGTTGATCGTCATGTTCTCCTGGATCACGACCTCCGACCACGGGACCAGGATCGGGGACTCGTTCTCGAAGAACCCGATGCCGTGACCCTGCAGGTCATGGATCTTCTCGTACCCCCGCTCCTTGGCCACCGCGAAGTTGATCAGGCTGAT
>DASXUC010000173.1:0-3134 GCA_036505015.1 bacterium
CCGGGATCGTCGGCACGTACAAGGGTACGGTCCGCATCTATCGGGTGCCGGGGGTCGGCCCAGGGCAGGGCTTGCGCGAGCAGTCCGAGCGGCTCGCGCAGGAGTACGGCGCAGGCGGGACGCTGATCGTCTTTCCCATGCTGACCAAAGACGACATCGTCGGCATCGCGCGCTCGGACGAGAAGCTGCCGACCGGCGTCACCCGGCACGTCATCGCCGGACGTGCGCTCCGGGTGGACGTGCCCCTGGAAGTGCTCACCTCCGAAGGGCCGGTCACCGTGAAGGACGCCTGGCTGGCCGAGTACGTCCGGGGGAAATTGCTGGACAACCGCGTGCGCTACTATCCGGAAGCGACCTTTCTGTTCGATGAATAGATGAATTGGTGAATCGTGAACCGTGAATAGTGAATCGGCACTACAACACGGCCCGGGGTCAATTCTTTCGATTCACGAGTCACGATTCACGAGTCACGGGGTTTAGAGTGGCCTACCGCTTTGCTCCGTCCGAGCCCCGCCAGTTGGGCGAATCGCTGCTGCAGCGCATCGGGAACACTCCGCTCTTGCGGTTGGCGCGCGTGACGCGCGATCTGCCGGCGGCGGTCGAGGTCTACGTGAAGGCGGAGTGGTTCAATCCCGGCGGGTCGGTCAAGGATCGCCCGGTGCTGCGTATCATCGAGGACGCGGAACGTGACGGCCGGCTGGCCGCGGGGCGGGCGATCGTCGACTCCTCCTCGGGAAACGCCGGCATCGCCTACGCGATGATCGGGGCGGCGAAGGGCTACCGCGTGCGCCTGTACGTCCCCGCCAACGTCAGCGAAGAACGCCAGCGCGTCCTCCACGCGCTGGGAGCCGACGTGCACTACACGGATCCGCTCGAGGGATCCGACGGCGCGATCCTCGCCGTGCGGGAAGCGGTCGCGGCCGACCCCGAGCGCTGGTTCTTCGGCGATCAGTACAACAATCCCAGCAACGTCCGCGCCCATTTCGACACGACGGGACCGGAGATAGCCGAGCAGACCCGCGGCCGGATCACCCATTTCGTCGCCGGAGTCGGCACGAGCGGAACGCTGGTCGGCGCCGGGCACTATCTCCGCCAGGTGGTGTCCGGGGTGGAGATCATCGCGGTCGAACCCGATCGCCCGCTGCACGGCATTGAAGGACTCAAGCACATGGCCTCGTCGATCATCCCCGGCATCTACGATCCGACCGTGCACCAGCGGACCGTCCAGATCAAGACCGAGGCCGCCTACGGCATGGCCCGGCGGCTCGCCCGGGAGGAAGGGCTGCTGGTTGGACAGTCCTCCGGGGCCGCGGTGCTGGGCGCGCTCGCGGTGGGCCGGCACCTCGGCGAAGGGGTCATCGTGGCGGTGTGCCCGGACGGCGCGGACCGCTATCTCTCCACGGCGATGTGGACCGATTCGACTGTCCCACCTCCTGACGATCTCATTCCGGTCACTACCCGGGGCGCCGGTGGGCAGGCGGGAGAATTCACGGTGACGACGATGGCGTCGCTCACCGGCTCCGAGGGCATCCTCATCACCAAGGATCAGGTGGCCGCGATCGTCGGGCAGGCTCGGCAGGAGGCCCCTCATGAGTGCTGCGGGCTGCTGGCAGGCCGGGCCGGGCGCGTCGAGCGGCTGTTCCAGGGCACCAACGTCGACCACAGCCCGTTTACGTACTACATGGATCCCAAAGAGGTGCTGCGGGCAACCAGGGAAATCGACGCGGCCGGTCAGGACCTGCTGGCGATCTACCACTCGCACACTCACACGGCGGCGTATCCCTCGGCCACGGACATCGCAAAAGCTCACTATCCCGACTCACTGTACCTTATAATCTCTTTGAAGGACCCGGCGCGGCCCGAGATCCGGGCGTTTGTCATCGTCGGGGATGCAGTTGCGGAAAAGAGTGTGATCGTTCGATGAAAGTCTCCACGCGGGCGGAATATGGGCTGCGGGCGTTGATCGATCTCGCCCGGCACTACGGGCAGGGGCCGGTCCAGAGCCACGAGATCGCCGCACGCCAGGGCCTGCCCGAGCCCTACCTCAACCAGCTCATGGTGTCCCTGCGCAGAGCGGGGCTGGTTCACAGCAAGCGGGGTCCGACCGGCGGCCACGCGCTGGCCCGCGCTCCGCAGCAGATCAGCATGCGCGAGGCGTTCAGCGTGCTGGAGGGCTCCGCGGCGCCGTGGTGGTGCGTCGAGGAAGCCGAGCCCGACTGCGTCTACGCATCGGGGTGCGGGCTCCGTCCCGTCTGGCAGGCCATCAACGCTGCCGTGGAGCAGGTTCTCTCTGATCTCTCGCTGGCCGACATCGCTGCGCGCGCCCACCGGGAACTCGCCCTGAAGAACTAGCTCCGCGGAATAGCAGGCCGTCCCTGCGCGTTGGAGAGGGACAGCCGTCATGGGAGTTTCGATTGTGACACCGCAAGAATCTGCAGCGCTGGTGGCGGACCGGGACCGCTTTGCCGCCTTGATCAGCGAGCACCTCGACGGGCTTTTCCGCACCGCGCTCCGGCTGACCAGGAACCGCGCAAATGCGGAGGACCTGCTCCAGGAAACCTTCCTGCGCGCCTGGCGCTCCTTCCACACCTTCCAGCCGGGCACCAACGCCCGCGCCTGGCTCTACCGCATCCTGATGAATGCGCACATCGATGCCTACCGGCGGACGACCCGCGAGCCCGAGGTCGTCGATCAGGACGACGTCGACGAGTTCTACCTCTACTCCAAGGTCCAGGAGAGCGACGAGTTCAAGCGGGCCGGTAATCCGGAAGACGTGCTCCTCTCCCAGTTGATGGATGCCGACGTCGTCGGCGCGCTGGAAGCGCTGCCCCAGACGTTCCGGGCGGTGGTGGTCCTCGCCGACATTGAGGGCTTTTCCTACAAGGAAATCGCGGAGATCCTCGACATCCCAATCGGGACGGTGATGTCGCGCCTGCACCGCGGGCGCCGCCAGCTTCAAGTGAAGTTGTGGGATTATGCGCGCCGCGCGCGGTACGTCGGGGAGGCTGGATGATGAAGCACCTCGACTGCGAAGAAGTCCTCCATCAAGTGTGGAGCTACCTCGACGGCGAGGTCGAGGAGGAGCGCTACCTCGAGATCCGCTCGCACGTCGAGGAGTGCTCCGGCTGCGGCCC
>DASXUC010000174.1:0-1954 GCA_036505015.1 bacterium
AGGATCGCAGCCGGGACGGCGGGGCCGGCCGGCTGACCGGCGCTGTACAGGTAGACGAGGACCAGCACAGCGCCCGAGGCGCCGAGGCCCACGGCAATACGGCCCTGCTCGGCGTGCGGGCGCGGCATCATCCCCAGCAGCACGACCAGCGCCGCGGCGACAGCGACCGCTGCTATCAGCGGGGACTCGCGCAGGAGCTGCGCGCCCGCGGTCCCGGGCACGAACTCGAACAGATCGCGCCCGGTCCGGGCCCAGGGCAAGAGCAGCGATCCGAGCAGCGTGATGCCGCCCCAGGCAATCAGGGTGACGTTGGGCGCGGACCGCGCAGCCGGCAGACTCAATGTGCGTGCCATGAACCCCTGACTACCGGTGTTCGGTGTTCGAGGTTCGGGGTTCGTGAGATCGGGACGGCATGTGCCGAACCCCGAACACCGAACCCCGAACCCCGGCTCTGCTCATTTCGGCAGTGGGAACACCTCGTCCGTCCACTTCTTGACGAGCGCGTCGCGCACGGCCTGCGACCCGAATCTCAGGAAGTCGTACCGGATCACGTTGAAGTCCTGGAACCGCGGGGCCACGTTCGGCACGGGCGTCTTGCTGTTGGACGGAATCTGGTATGACTGCCCTCGTGACGCCGCCAGCGACTGCGCGGCTGGGGTCAACGCCCAGTTGATGAACGCCATCGCGTTGGCGCGGTTGGGCGTCGCCTTCACCAGGCTCAGGCCGCCGATCTCGTACCCTGTTCCGTTCGACGCGGCGTTGTACTGGATGGGGAATCCTTGGAGGACCTGGTCGATCGCGTCGTGGATGAACGTGATGCCGATCGCGATCTCTCCGCGTCCGGTGAGCTGGCCCGGGGCGGCCCCGCTGCGCGTGTATTCGGTGATATTGCGGTGGATGCGCTTCAGCAGATCGAACGCCCTCGCCTCCCCGTAGATCTGGACCAGCGAGGCGATCATGGTGTAGCCGGTACCTGAGGTGTTCGGGTTCGGATACGCCACCAATCCCTTATAACGCGTGTCGGCCAGATCGTCCCACGTCCGTGGCGTCGGTAAGTTGCGCTGCCGCAGCAGGTTGCCGTTGAGCGCCCATCCCAGGATGCCGGCGTACAACGGGATGTACATCGGGCCGCGGGGCCCCGTCACCGCGTCCCGGAATTGCGCGCGCAGATCGTTCCAGGCGTCGGGCCGGACGAACTCGGTCAGCCCTTCCTCGTTCGCGACGATGTGGGGATCACCCGTGCCGCCGAACCAGACGTCGAACGACGGATTCTGTCGCTCCGCCCGCAGCCGGGCGAGCGCCTCGCCGGAGCTCAGCCGGACGAAATCCACCTGGAGTCCGGTGGCCCTCGGAAACTCCGCCCTCACCGCGTCGCACCACGCGGGGTTGGGGCTGCACAGCACCGTCACGCGCCCCGCCGGTGCGGCGGACGCGCCGCCCAGGGTCGCCAGCATGAGCGCCAGAACCAGCAGTGCCATCCTCTTCATGCCATCGCCTCCTTGACTATCGTGACTCGTGACTCGTAACTCGTGACTCGAAACTACCATCGACTATCGCCCTCAGGTGGGAGATCGCCTGCCGGGCGGCCGATTCTGGATCTGGGATGGGCAGGATCTCCGCCGACAGGTAGCCGTCGTAACCGATCTCCTTCAACACGCCTACAATCTCGCGAAAGTTCAGATGCCCCCAGCCCGGTGCGTGGCGGTTGCTGTCCGCCGCGTGCACGTGAGCGAGCCGGGTGCCGCTGCCCCTCAACGCGTCAACCAGTGACACTTCCTCGATGTTCATGTGGAACGTGTCCGCCAGTACGCCCAGGCCCGGCGATCCCACCCGGCCGATCACATCGAGCGCCTCTCCCAGCGTGATCAGGTAGTCCGTCTCGTAGCGGTTGATCGGTTCGATCAGGAGACGCGTGCCGGTCCGATCCGCTGCCGGCAGGATCTGCCGAAGGCTA
>DASXUC010000175.1:0-2249 GCA_036505015.1 bacterium
CCTGGCGGCGCTGCTCGCCCGCCTGCCCGACATCCGGATCGCCCGCGAGCCGGTCGAATACACCGGCGGGTTCGTGATCCGCGGCCACCGGTCGATGCCGGTCGCATTCTGAGTCCCCGGCAGGAGATTGTGTTCGCCCCAAGAATCCGACCGCAGTTTTGATCCCTGGAGGTGCACCCGACGATGCGGCCTCGGCACGGCAGCGGACGGACGGCGATGTTCGCGGAACTGGCTCGGGCGATGGCGCTCGCGCATACGGCGAACCGGCCCGGCGCGCCGCCGGTGGACGAACTGGTCGAGCGCGCGCGGGAGCACCGGCTGACCCGCCGTGATTTCCTCAAAGCGTCGCTGGCTGCCGCCTCCGGCGCGGCGCTGTCCCGCACGGTGGGACCGTGGCTCGTGGACGCCGAGGCCGCATCGCCGCCGCGCATCGTCATCGTCGGCGCGGGGATCGCGGGACTGAACGCCGCCTATCATCTGCGGAACGCCGGGGTGCGCGCGGCGATCTACGAGGGGTCGCCCCGCACGTCGGGCCGCATGTTCAGCCGGCGCGACGTCATGGGGCCGGGGCTGGTCACCGAGTTCGGCGGCGAGTTCGTCGACAGCGATCACACCGACATGCTTGCGCTGATCCGCCGGTTCAATCTGTCGCTGATCGACACGTTCGCGCCCAGTGAGGAGCGCCTGACCCGCACCTTCTACTTCGGGGGCCGGCACTACACGCAGCGCCAGGTCATCGAAGAACTGCGCCCGTACGCGCGCCGGATCGCCGCCGACAACAACACGGTGCCCGATGACGTCGGCTACCAGCATCCCGGCGGGCCAAAGGTCTTGGCGCTGGACCGGATGTCGATCGACGAGTACCTGCAGTCCATCGGCGTCCGCGGCTGGCTCTACGATTTCCTGACCATCGCCTGGGTGAACGAAGACGGTCTGGAGACGTCCGAGCAGTCGGCGCTCAACCTGATCGGCGAACTGGGAACGAGCTTCGGGCCAGGCGGCCACTGGGATCTGTACGGTCTCAGCAACCAGCGCTACAAGGTCCGGGGCGGCAACCAGCAGGTGCCGGATATCCTCGCCGACTACGTGCGCAGCGACATCCAGCTGGGACACAAGCTGGTCGCGATCCGGCCGCGCGGCACCGGCATCGCGCTCACCTTCGAGCGGTCCGGCGGCGGCCCCGTCGATGTCGATGCGGACATCGCCGTCATCACCATCCCGTTCACGACACTGCGGGAGGTGGAGATCACCGTCCCCCTGCCGCCGATCAAGTGGAAGGGCATCCGCGAACTGGGGTACGGCACCAATGCGAAGCTCTTCCTCGGATTCCAGAGCCGCCTGTGGCGGGACATGGGGTACACCGGAGAGATGTACAGTGACTTGCCCCTGCAGTGTGGGTGGGACAACACCCAGCTGCAGCCCGGGACGCTCGGCGGGTATACGCTGTACTTCGGCGGCCGCTCCGGCGTGCTCCAGGGCGAGCGCACGCCACAGCAGCGGGCCGCAGAGTATCTTCCGCAGCTCAACCAGATTTACCGCGGCGCGGCCGCGCAGTTCAACCATCGCGTGTCGCGCATGGACTGGCCGGTCTATCCGTGGACCCTGGCGAGCTACTCGACGTACAAGCCGGGTCAGACCACCGGTATCTCCGGCGCCGAGCGGATGACGGTGGGTCCGCTGTTCTTCGCGGGCGAGCACACCAGCGACTTTCAGGGGTTCATGAACGGCGGCGCCGAGAGCGGGCGCGTGGCGGCCGAAGCGGTGCTCCGCCGCCTCGGACGGCGCAGCCTGGTCCCGGCGCTCCGCGAGGCCTTCTTCGGACGGGCCGCCGTCGGATAGCTTCCCCCGTGGACGGAATAGGGTTTGACCGGAGCCGCGTTGGACCGGAAGCCATGACCGCGCGCCCCGATATCATCGCCGTGCACGACTTGTGGAAGCGCTACGGCTCCATCGAAGCGGTGAAGGGCGTGACGTTCGACGTCGGGGAGGGCGAAATCTTCGGCTTCCTCGGCCCCAACGGGGCGGGGAAGACGACGACCATCAAGGTGCTCGCGACCCTGCTCCTGCCGACCGCGGGCCGCATCACGCTCAATGGGTTCGACGTAGTTAGCCAGCCCACCGACGTCCGCAAATCCATCGGCATCGTTTTTCAGGACCCCAGCCTCGACGACCGCTTGAGCGCGGAACAGAACCTCTGGTTCCACGCCATGCTCTACGGCGTGCCGCGGACGGTCGCCGCCGTCCGCATC